>CADDZD010000035.1 GCA_902812385.1 Clostridia bacterium
ACCAGGAGGTGGTTCCCCATTCTAAAATAAGTCTGCGTAACTGTATAACTGTAGCAAAACTAAACTATGCAGGTGGTCAACTTTTAAGAGATCAAGTGGTCAACTTTTTGATTGACAAATACAGCAGATCGCCCTGGCCGCGTGAAACATGGCATAATACGCACTACTTAACGCCTTAAAGTAGTTGTTTTCCGCCAACATGGATTTGGCGGCCTGCAATTCCAGTTCCGCCCTGTATAGCCGATAGTGGGACAATTCCTTTTGGTTATCATCCATACAATAATATTCCTTCCCGTTCCACATTTTTGTAAAAAGGCACAAACTGAACGTACTTTTCATATTCCAGGCAACTTTTTGTCTTGATGGATAACACTAAGCCATACTCCAATGACATATCCACGCTTATGTCTAACAGGGACTCATCGTATTTTTTCAATTCAGCCGGTTTTTCCTTTACAAGAGCCAAAATATCCAAATCAGATTCGATATCCTCATCGCCTCTAGCATAAGAACCATACAGGACTACTTTATGCAGCTTATCCTGAAATAAAGCCTGAAGATGTAGAATCAGACGGGATAATAATTCCTGCAGGCGCTCATGGCCAATGCCGCGATCACCTAACACCAAATGAGCCATATTAGTTGACCCCCTTTCACGATACCCCCGCCTCATAAATAGACGACCTCTAATACGTTTTCCAAGATAAGGTTTAAATGTATTATTTATATTATTGCACATTTTTTGTCTTATGAAAACTCGTCGTCCCGGCCTCCGACAGTCTTTTCAGCTGTTCCAGTACCGGTTCCACCGGTTCCGGAAAAGATCCCTGCCCTGATTGGGCGGCTCATGACTATTTCACCGGAAGGGTTGGAAAATCCTATTGCAAGGGTCCCGGTATTTTCGGTCTGATATATATCACCAATAGGAAGGGAAAGCGAACCGCGTGCGGCTGCACGCGGTTCATTACAATCCTTTCATTGTTTCCCTGTGCGGTTACCGTGGAGGCTCCACCAAAAGTTACCTGCGTCCGGAATGACTAGCTACCAGAAACGCCACCATGGTTTGGGTTGCGGTGCCGGCTGGGGTGCCGGCTGAGGCTGCGGAGCAGGCTGAGGCTGGGGCTGCGGCTTCGGCTGGAACAAGCCTGCGACGGAACTGGAGATGTTGTTTACAATGTTCGCAGCTTTGTTAACCGTATTTTGAGCTGCACCGGCGACGGTGGTGACCACATTCTGAACCGGATTCGGGTTCGGTTTAGGCTGCGGCTGCGGTGCCGCTGGCGCTGGCGCTGGCACCGGTGCCGTTTGCGGTGCAGGCTGCGGTTGCGGCTGCGGCGCCGGCTGAGGCTGCGGAGCGGGCTGAGGCTGGGGCTGCGGCTTCGGCTGGAACATTTCGCTGACAGAACCGGCAATGCCGCTTATGGCGCCCGCCGCGGTGTTTACTGCGCTCTGCACCGTTCCGGCAGCAACGTTAGCTGCTGTGTCCACTACATTCCGGGCAGCTCCGGCCGCGGCGCTGACCGTACTCTGCACTGTGCTGGCAACAGCGCTTGCAGCATTTTGTACAGGATTCGCAACGGGCTGCTGCGGCTGCGGTGCCGGTTGGGCTTGAGGCTGCGGCTGAACAGATTTGATTACCGAACTTACAAGATTAGCTGCTGCGTTCACAGCACTCTGGACAGCGCTCCTCGCCGCGGCTGCCGCCCCTCCGGCTGCATTGGAGGCCGCTGTCGCTGCGGATTGCGTTATACCGGCGGCGGCGTTCACCGCCGCCTGCGCAACATTCCCCGCGCTTTTGGCCGCTTCCCGGACGACTCCGGCGGCGGCGTTCGCTGTTCCCTGAGCGATGCCCGCTGCGGTGTTTACCGCTCCCCGGACAGCGTCGGCCGCGGCACTGACGGCGCCCTGGGCGGCACTAGCTGCTGCGCTTGCGGCCCCCTGGGCAGTGTTTGTTACGGTTGCAACAGCGCCCTGCGCCACCCTTGTGTTTAGTTGCGTTTGCGGTGCAGACGGGGACGCCGGTGCAGATTCTGTCTCTGTCTGCGCTGCTGCCTGCGGCTGTTGAGTTTGCGGCTGCAGCAGGCCGGCTACCTGCCCGGCCGCCCCGCTGAAAGCGTTCCGTGCGGTGTCCTGAAGCTTCCCGGATGCTGCCTGGACCAGCCCGCTGGCACCAGAGACGGCACTGTTTACCGCTCCGGCTGCCGTGGAGACGACCCCGGATACCAGCTGCTTCGCTCCCCCAGCCAGGCCGGAGGCGGTATTCCCGGCATCTCCGACCCCACTTTTTCCGGCTCCGTCACCCGGGCCTTTCACCAGTTTTTGCAGCTGCTCCGGGGTAAGGCCCATGTACGCCTGCTGCAACTGAGCTGGTTTGATTGATGATGTTGCCGGGGTCCGGCTTCCGGACTGCTTCTCCTGCTCCAATTTTCGCTCCATTGCTAAACATCACTCTGCTAGTATGCCTAGGGGCATGTACTCACATCTTCGACCCGTTACTGATAAAACAAGAACACTTCCTCCTATTCCATATCCTCTTATATCATCGATCATCTTCTTCTCTCCATAATCTCTAAGCGCCTGCTGGTATTCCGGACACAGCGGCTGGGAACATGGGGACAATTGCGAATAAACCCAATTATTGTATTCTTCATCAGTTATGATATATGGCATCGTAACTCCGTGGCCAGAAGAAACCGATCCTGTAGGTTTTGATTTGGCTGAGGGCTGTGGCTGCGATAGAGAGTACTTCTCATACTTCTCATCTACCTTTCCTATTACTGATCCTATTGCTAGCAATAGCGTCAACTCTGGTGCCACGGATGTTGTCCCAACTAACAATCCTCCCATTAATCCTGATTTCATATCTTCGTTCATCTTCTTTCTGCCATAATCCTCAAGCGCCTGCTGGTATTCAGGAAGATAATGCGGTTTGGAACAGTCGTCGCGCACTTGTGTTCTAATATATTCCCAATAATCTTCTTCAGTTATGGTTATCGGAGTCTTAATAACTCCTTCGTAGCTTTTAACCGATCCTGGAGGTTTTGATGGGAAACCGGCTTTTGGCGGCAAGGGCGTTGGGGCGGGGTTGGGTTTCGGTTCAGTGATGATTATCGGAGGCTTAACTCCGATGTCTGAATCCGATCCTGCAGCTTTTGATTCCTTTCCTGATGCCTGTTGTTGAGGCGGTTGGGTGGTGTTCATGAGCGTGCTGATTCCCTGTGCCACATCCAGTGCTGGACGGTTGTTTTGGAAGAATGCCTGTTCGCCCGCAATCCCCAGGGCTTCCGGCAGCGACAGGTTTCTCCCCTGCATGTTCTGGCCAGTATTGTTTACCGCACCCGCAATATTCCTGATGGGCACTGTCCCTGCTTCGGCCTTCCCCCCAGGCACCAGCCCCGCCAGCATGCAGCAGGTCATGATGCCCGCCAGGGCCTTCTTTCCTTTCAATATCTTCTCCCCCTTTTGTATGACTTTTCTTTCGAGTCTTTTTTGCATCTTCTCTGGTCATACCACCCATATCCTCCGATTTGCCTTTACCTGGAATTTTAAAAGTCAATCGTTAACCGGGCTTGATGGGCTTATTAATTTTTGCTGATATCTTTTTAAGAAAACGTTATTGTTGACATAAAAAGCCGGGTCATGCCTGATAGCATGTTCCGGCTTCCTCCTCTTTCACTGCCCGGCCACCCGGTGCTATTTTTAAGTTCCTATGCTTCAAGAATCCGCCCGCCGCCCTTTACCTGCCCGGCACAGAGAGACCTTTCAGTCGGACTTTCCCACCTTGCCCAGGGCCGGCAGCCTGCCCCATTCCACCCCAGGCACCTGATGCATTTTAACAAATCCTTAACTTTCCTTATCCTCCAGCAGCCTTTATAATATGATTAAAACAATTATGGTTTAATAACAATTATCGATCGGAATGAGGTGAAGTTTGTGCTCAATACGCTGAGAAGCAAGATCCTGCTGGTTTCCGGGATTACCTTTGCGGTGCTGCTGGGCATCATCGTCCTGGTGCTGGTGCAGTTCAACCGGGCGCAGACCGCGATCCAGCAGCAGACAGAGGAACAGGCTCACGCCAGCATCGCCAGGCTCCTGGAGGTGGAAATGGAAAAGGCCCTGGCCACCGCAGCAACCGGCGCCCGCACTGTTGCAGCCAACCCTCAAATCCAGGAACTGTTCGCCCGCCGCGACCGGGAGGGGTTGCTCCGGGTCTGCCTTCCCATTTACGAGAAAGTGAAAGAAGATGGAATTTCGCAGTTCCAGTTTCACACCCCGGACCTGCGCTCCTTCCTGCGCCTGCACATGCCGGAAAAATTCGGGGACGACCTCTCCTCCCGCAAGACCCTGGTTGAGGCCAGCCGCGGCAGGGAAGTGATCGGCCTTGAAGAAGGGAAGAGCGGCTTCGGCTTCCGGGCGGTAATTCCCGTAACCTACCAGGGCCGGCAGATCGGGACGGTCGAGTACGGGAGCGAGTTCGGCCCCATGTTTGCCCGCAGCCTCAAGCAAAAGCTGGGGATGAACGTCTATATTTTTCAGACTACAGGAGGAAGGCCGCCCGGGCGCCTGCTGGCTGCCACCACCCCCCGTGATCCCGTACCCCTCTCCTCCGCCGCAATCGCCCAGGCGCTTCAGAGCGGAGCAGCGTACCACCCCCACCTAAGTTCCTACAACGTTCTGGTCCTCCCCTTTAAAGACTACGCCGGAGAGGTCTGCGGCTATCTCAAGCTGGTGGGCCCGGCAGCCTCGGGAATGCGTATCCCCGGCTTGAACTTCGGCCAGGTGCTTGCCGTATCGATCCTGGCGCTCCTGGCGGGGATGGCCGTCCTCGGCTTCACGGTATACCGCGGCCTGGCCCCACTGGCGCTAGTGGCTGCAAAAATCGAAGAAATTAAAATGAAGGGCTTTGCCTTACGCTTCCCCGCCGGCAGGAAAGATGAAATCGGGTCGGCCATGGCCGCCTTAAACGAACTGACCGCCACCATAGACCGGACCATGCAGCAGCTTCAGGAACGGGGGATGGGGACGGCGCAAACCGTTGCCGCTCTGGAAAACGAGTTGAGTGTTGCCGGGGAGGCCCTGAACGAAATGCAGCAGACCACCGAGGAGCTCACCGGTCAGTTCTCCGGAGTGATCGAAACCACGCGCCAGGCGACCACCGCCATCAATGAGATCGCCAGAGGAGCGGAGGAGATCGCCGTTTCCACCCAGGAGACCTCCTCCCGCAGCAACGAAACCAACCGCTTTGCCGAAGAGACCAACCGGAGGACGCAGCGGGTCGGGGAAATGCTCGAAGAAATGACCGTGGCCGCCAGAACCGCAGTGGCCAATGTCAACAACATGGAAAAGGCCTCGAGGGAAATAGAGGAAATCCTCAACATCATCGAAGCCATTGCCGAGCAGACCAATCTCCTGGCCCTAAACGCCGCCATCGAAGCGGCCCGCGCCGGGGAACAGGGACGGGGGTTCGCGGTGGTGGCCGACGAGATCCGGAAGCTGGCGGAAAACACCAAGAACTCCACCAGGACCATCGCCGGCCTCCTGGAAAAGATCAGGCAGCATACCATTGTCACGGTGGATTCGATCAAAAACATCGACGAGGCCACAGAGCAGAGCGCCGGCCTGATCCGGGACATGCTGCAGCACATCGGCACGATCACCGGGAAGGTGGCGGAGATCAACTCCCAGATCCAGAGCATCGCCGCGGCCACCCAGGAGCAAACCGCCGCCAGTGAAGAGGTGGCCGCATCCATGAACGAGATCGAAAGCGTCGGCCTCCAGACCCTGGATGCTTTAAAAAAGATGGATGGTCAGGCGCAGTCCCTGACCTCGTTCATGGACAAGGTCAAGTCCGCCGTGGCCGGGGTCCGGTCCGCCTCCCTGCGCTGGTCCTACTACGAACTCCGGCAAAATCTCGACCAGAGACGGGCGGAGCACGAGCGCTGGGTCTCCGAGATCAAGCAGCTGCAACAGGTCCAGCTCGATCCCACGAAGTGCAACTTCGGTTTGTTTTACTACAGCTACCAGCCCCAGGAGCCGGAATTGCGGGAGATCTACCGGCGCTTCGAAGAACCCCACCGCCTCCTGCACCTGGCCGGGAAGAGGGCTCTGGAGCTGGCGGCGGCAGGGAAAAGCGGGGAGGCCGGGGAAGCCCTGGCAGATGTGGACAGGTACTACAACGAGATGTTCAGGCTCTTTGAGGAACTCTACAGTACCATGGAAAAACTCTTCGCATCAGGGGTTACCATGTTTTAAAAACAGGGCTTCTTCAGCGAACCTTCGCCCCAGGCACAAAGCCGTCACCTTTCAACCGGTGACGGCTTGCTCACTGTCAGGAGCTATGGGTTACGCCCCGCAGGCCCAGTTAAAACAACATCTTCTCCCTTCTGAGGTGGATGTTCAGGATGAGCCCGACACAGATCATGTTGGTCAGCATGAAGCTGCCGCCGTAGCTCAAGAAAGGCAGGGGGATGCCGGTGATCGGCATCAGGCCGATGGTCATCCCGATGTTTTGGAGGATGTGAAACAGCCACATGGAGAGGATACCGCCGATGATCAGCCTCCCGAAGAGATCCTTTGCCTCAAAGGTTGCCCGGATGGTCCGGGAGACAATGACATAGTAGAGAAAAAGGACGAACCCCGCGCCCAGGAAACCCAGTTCCTCGCCCACCACGGAGAAAATGAAGTCGGTGTGGTGTTCGGGGAGAAAGTTCAGCTGCACCTGGGAACCGTGGTAGAGTCCCTTCCCCCAGAATCCCCCGGAACCGATGGCCACCAGCGACTGCAGGATATTGTAGCCGGCCCCCTGGGGATCCCAGTAAGGGTTAATGAAGACGATCAGCCTCTTGATCTGGTAATCCTCGAGGGGAAGAGGGAGGTGAAGGGGAGAAAAATGCAGGGCCAGGGCGAGCACGACCAGCGCCAGGCCACCTCCCAGGATCTCCAGCAGCAGGGCCGGCCGCGCCCCCGCCAGGTAGAGCATTCCGAAGCAGATGGCTATGAAGACCAGAGCCGTCCCCAGATCCCCCTGCGCCACCACCAGCCCGAGGGGGATGGAGAAATAGAGAAAACAGGGGATGAGATCCCGCAGTCGCTGCAGTTCGCCCTGCCGCTTGACGAGAAAGGCGGCAAAACAGATAATGACCATGATCTTCCCCAACTCCGAGGGCTGGAAGAGAAAAGGGCCCAGGGCGATCCACTGCTGCTTCCCGTGGGAGGCATGGCCGATGACCATCACGATCGCCAGCAGCACGAGCAGGACGCCGTAAATCGGATGCTGGTAGCGGAGCAGCTTTGTATAGTCAAAGGATATAACCGCCAGCGCGGCAGCAAGGCCCAGCACGATCCAGAGCAGCTGCTTCTTCACGTAAAACAGCGGATCCGATCCGATGTTGGCCGTGGCGCTGCTCAGCACCAGGAGGCTCAGGCCGAGCATCAAGATAACGCAGGATAAAAAGTTGTAGTCGAGCTTTTTTAATAAACGCCGGTCAAAAATGAACAGCTGCCGCCTCTCCCTTCTCCGGTTCGCTTTTTATTATAAGGCATCACTGCGCCCCAGTCCATGC
This sequence comes from Clostridia bacterium, assembly GCA_902812385.1. Classification (GTDB taxonomy): domain Bacteria; phylum Bacillota; class DSM-12270; order Thermacetogeniales; family Thermacetogeniaceae; genus DULK01. The sequence goes on from CADDZD010000035.1 coordinate 7,563, forward strand.
CCGCAAACAAGAGAAAGGAAGGCAGAACTGCCAAAAGGATCAGTGGTGCGCGGGCAGCCGCTTCAACCTGAGGACGGGAATGTTCGCCACCAGGGCAACGCTCCCCTGCCCCCGGTGCAGCCCTATTTCCATGGCACTCTGATCGATCTCGCAGTAGTCGGTAATTACCTTTAAAAGATCCGCCCGCAGCGATTCCAGAAGCTCGGGAGATATATCGAGCCGGTCATGCATCAGGACGAGCCGGAGCCTTTCCTTGGCAACGGTTTTGCTCGGCTTTTCCGTTTCCTTCCCGAAGAAGCGTTGTAGTATGTCCAGCATTTTATCCCTCCGATCAGCCGGTGCGAAGCCCAAACAACCGCCTGACGCGCTCGATGAAGCCGCCCCCGGCGTCAAGGTTCATGAACGGCACTTCCTCGCCTACGATGCGGCGGGAGATGTTCCGGTAAGCCTCCCCTGCCCTGGAGTTGGCGTTGAGCACCGCCGGTTCTCCCCGGTTCGTGGAGGTGATGATCGTCTCATCATCCGGGACAATACCCAGGAGCTCGATCGCCAGGTGCTCGATCACGTCCTCAACGTTCAACATGTCTCCCGTTTTCACCATCTGCGGCCGGATGCGGTTGACGATCAAGAGGGGGTTCCGTAACTCGGAGGCCTCCAGCAGGCCGATGATGCGGTCGGCGTCTCGCACCGCAGCCACCTCCGGTGTCGTCACCACAACGGCTTTATCCGCTCCCGCGATGGCATTGCGGAATCCCTGTTCGATCCCCGCAGGACAGTCCACCAGCACAAAATCGCTCTCCTGCTTTAACTCCGCACACAGCTCCTTCATCTGTTCCGGATTCACGGCAGTCTTGTCCTTTGTCTGGGCGGCAGGCAGGAGAAACAGGCTTTCAAAGCGGCGATCCCGGATTAACGCCTGTTTCAAACGGCAGCGGCCATGGGCCACATCCACCAGGTCGTAAACGATACGGTTTTCCAGTCCCATGACCACATCCAGGTTCCTGAGGCCGATATCCGCATCCACCAATACCACCCGGTACCCCATCATGGCCAGTGCCGTACCCAGATTAGCGGTCGTTGTAGTCTTTCCTACACCACCCTTGCCGGAAGTAATTACCATAACTTCACCCATTTAAGCTCCCCCTTTACCAAGTCCGCTTAGATACCGGTCGCTACCCGGCTGGTACTGTTCGATAATCACTATTCCATCCTGCACGCGGGCGATCTCGGGCTGGTGCTGAGGCATTGAAAAGTCCCCGTCAGGAGCCCTTGTGATGTAACCGGCAATGCGCAGTTGGGACGGCTCAAGGCGCAGGGCGGCAACCACCGCTTTTTCCTCCCCCAGGGCGCCGGCGTGGGCGATCCCCCGAAAGGTGCCCATCACGATGATATTTCCTCCGGCAATGATCTCTCCCCCCGGATTAACATCCCCCAGCACCACAACGTTGCCCGGATAAAAAACCCGCTGTCCCGACCGGATCGTCCGCTGGATGAGAATGGTCTGTTCATCAGAAATGATATCGGCCCGCGGCCTGACGGGCGCGCTGTACCGGATCACGGGAATGTCATCCTTCTCATGACCGTCGCCCTTTTCCTGCTCCTCCATTTCCACCGCTTCCCCGGTCTGCTCGTCGGCCGGAGCAGGCGGCCCGCCTGCGGCGGCAAGCTGCCCCTTCCGCTTCTTTTTCTTGCGAAGACGCCATGATGCCTGGTTTTTTGCCACTTCTCCCACCTCCTGTAAACGTGATATTGTACCGCACTCCGGCCTTGGCCCGGCCAGAATCCGGCGCAAATGCAACCTGTTATCCCTGATGAGCGCCTTTAAAGACTCCAGTTCTTCCGGTTGGAGGTCCCTTGGGCCGACATCCACGCCGACTTCGGATTCTTCAAGAAACCGGCTTGCTTCGGCAAGCTTTTCCGAAAGCCGGGCTAATATCTCCTGAAAGTCCGCTTCGGCGTCCAGGATGACCGTAAGCCCGCCGCGGCTGCCCTTAAAGGTTATGAGTTCCCGCATCCCTGACCAGCGTCCCTCCAATCTCACACTTCAGAGACATAATTTCTATCTGTTGCACTTCTATTCCTGCAGAGAATAAGAAAAAACGAGGCAAAATATTCCTCGTTTTTCCAGCGAATTCCCTTTTCCTTTGACAAATTTTTTCGACAATCAGGTTTGGCCTCCGGGAACCTGGCCACCTTCCCCTGCCGTGCCGCCGGGCGCAGTGCCGCCGGGCGGCTGGCTACCGGAGGGAGGTTGTGTCACCGGCTCCTGGCCGCCGGAGGGAGGCGCGGTGCCGTTCCCCGGCGGCTGCTGCGGCGGCTGCGCAGGGGTTGTGCCGGGCTCCGGCCGGCTCCCGGTCACAGGCGGCTGCTGTGCCCGGGGCTGCCCTGTTTGAGCGGGCTGCCGGCGCGCCGGGGGATTATTCCCCGCCCCGGTTACGGCCTGCTGCTCCTGGGGCTGCTGCGGCCTGTTCATCCCGAAATACTCCTTGAAGACCTCCCTGGCCACAGGCCCCATCGATTCCGAACCGTGGGAGCCGCACTCGATGATCCCGGCAAAGGCGATCTCCGGCTTGTCGGCGGGGGCGAAGGCAACGAAAACAGCGTGATAGAGGTTGTCCTTGCGCCCCGACTCCGCAGTCCCCGTCTTGGCGGCTACTTTTACCGGAAAGTCGTTGAAGATCCAGTAAGCAGTCCCCCCCGGTGCAGTAACCCCCTTCATTGCCTCTCTGACGGTAGCCATGGTCTTCTCCGAGATGGTTACCCTGGACACCTGCTGGGGACCGAACCGGGCAACTACCTTGCCGTTCTGGTCCTCGATCCGCTGCACCAGGTAAGGGCGCATCCGGTTTCCCCCGTTGGCGAGGGTTGCCACGTAGTTTGCCAGCCCGATGGGGGTATACTCGTTGGACCCCTGCCCGAAGGCCATGAAGTAGGTATCATAGGGCTGCCACCTGGCGTCCTGGTTGTATTTACTCCTGTACCAGGCCTCGAGATCCCTTTCGGCGTACTTCTTTTGAATCAGGATGTCGTTCCTTTCGCGCTCGCTCTTCGCCCGAGCCAGACGCCCGGCATATTCCTTCTCCAGTTCGGCCTGTTTCTGCTTGTACCACTTCTCAACCGCCGGCCCGTACTTCTCCTCCTTCTTCTCAGGGGTCAAAAAGCTGCCGGCCACCTCTCCCGGCAGGTCAATGCCGGTCTTCTCATCAAGCCCGAACTCGTGGGCGACCCTGGTGATCATGTCGACCCCGGCGCGGCGGCCCGCCTCGATAAAGTAAACGTTGCAGGAAACGGCCATCGCCTTAAAAAAGTTGACTGTTCCATGTACTCCCCAGCAGGCTGTGCGTGGATTGGGCCAGTAGCCCCTGCAGACAACTGTGTCGGACGTGGTTATTTTCCCCGACTCCAGGGCGGCCATCCCGGTGACCGGCTTGAAAGTGGAGCCCGGCGGATACTTGCTGCCGATCGCCCTGTTGATCATCGTCGGGTCGGCACCCTCCGGCGGGTTGAGGTATTCCTGCGCCGCTTTATCAGAAACAGGAGGGACGAGCAGATTCGGATCGAAATTGGGACGGCTGGTCATGGCCAGGACGGCGCCGGTGCGCACATCCAGCACTACCGCGGCCCCGGCCCTTCCCGGCAGGCCCTTTTTCCGCAGATCGGCCAGGGCCTGGTCCATACTCGCCTCCAGGACCTTCTGCAGATCGGCATCCAGGGTCAAAACCAGGCGGTCTCCCTGCTTCGGGTTGACGGTGATCAGGTCGCTGTGGGGGATCGGCCTCCCGGAGACATCCACCTCCACCTGCTGGAATCCGTCCACGCCCCGCAGGTACTTCTCATACTGTTTTTCAAGGCCGAACCTGCCGACGAGATCCCCCAGCTTGTAATTTTCATTCTGCTGGTTTTCGAGTTCCTCCTTGCTGATTTCCCCGATGTAACCGAGGACGTGGCTGGCCAGGGTGCCCTCCGGGTAATAGCGCACGATCTCCTTCCCGATAACCACCCCGGGGAGATCCCGCCTGCGCTCCTCCAGCCGGGACACCACCTCCATGGAAACGTTTCGCTTGATCACTACAGGCTCATAGGAGCGGCTCTGGTGTTCCTCCAGCAGTTTTTTAATGTATGCGGCGTCGACCTCGGGATAGACGTCGTGCAGGATGCCGGCCAGGTTGTTGACGGTGCGGTCGAGATCCTTTTCGTCGATCTGCTGCCGCACGATGGAGACGGTGTTGACGATCTTGTTTGCCGCAAGCACCTTCCCGTTGCGGTCCACAATATCCCCGCGGGGTGCGCGAATGGGCAAAAAGCGGAACTGGTTCAGTTTAGCCTTGGTCCGGTAAACGGGGGCTTCCCATAACTGCAGGGTTATCAGCCGCACCGTCAAAACGGCAAAAATGGTTATTGTCAACCACTGTAAAAACTTGTATTTGCCTTCAAGTCTCCGGTCAACCATCTGTCTTCATCACCTGTAAAACTCGCCGTAAGTCTGCAAATTGCGCGAGGAACCACCGGGAAAAAGGATCCGGAACAGAGGGCGGTAGAGCAAAGCCGCCAGGAAAGTGTTGTAAAGGGCCGCCAGGAGCAGCTTGCGCAACACGGAAGGCACAGCAGCAGAAAAGGCGCCGGTCACCTCTCTCCCGGCAAAGAAGACCCCGTTAAACAGAATGCTTCCCAGGAAAACGAGAAAAAGCGGCACCAGGGGGTTCTCCCTGTAGAACTTTCCTTCCAGGTAGCCGACGGTGTACCCGGCCAGAAAACCGCTCAAAGCACCCAGTCCCAGGTACCTGCCGGCAAGCAGGTCCTCCAGGAGGCCCACGGCGAAGCCCACCGCCCCCCCCTTCACAGAACCAAAGAAAAGCCCTGCCAATACGATCAGGATCAGGAGCAGATCGGGCATGACACCATGAAACTGGAGAAGCGGGAGAATGGTGGTCTGGAGGATGAGAGAAGCAAGAAAGACCAGGGAAATAATTATGGCCCGTAAAGCCTTTTCTCTCAAGATTTCTCCTCCCCTTCAATGCCGGCCGGCAACTCTCATTTTTATTTAATTCCGGGCCAGAAGCCGTCCCGCCGGCCCCCGGCCGGCCGCTCCCTGCCCGGACACCGGGCCTGACCCTGCCTCATCCCGGCGTGTTCACCTGCCCGCATTTCGACCGGTCCGGCCTGCCGGGGCTGCGTTCTGTCCGGCCCTGCCGGCTTCGGCTTGATTCGATCCGGCCGGCCCTTCCACAGGCTCGGGCACTTCACGCACGGCGGTGATGATCAGAACCTCTTCGAGGCGGTTAAAGTCCACGTAGGGGCGAACCAGGGCGTATTTATCCAGTGCGCTCCCCTGGTTTTCAAACCTGACGATCACCCCGATGGGGATCCCGGGGGGGAAAATTCCGCCCAACCCTGACGTGACGACAACATCCCCCTTTTTCAGCCTGGCGTCGTAGGGGAGATCCACCATCCTGAGCAGGCCGGACTCGTCCTTGCCCCCCTCCACAACTCCGGGAGTGCGGCTTTCCTGCACCATTGCCCCGGCTGCCCCATCCCTGTCAAGGATCAGGAGCACGTCCGAGGTGTGAGGCCCCACCGCTATGATCCGCCCTACCAGGCCGGCGTCGGAAACCACCACCTGATCCTTCCTCACACCGTCCGCACTTCCCCTGTCAACCGTCAGGATGCCGTACTGGTTGTTCGGGACCCGGGCAATCACCCGGGCCCCCAGCAGGGTGAAACGGCTGGCGTTTTTCTCCTTAAAATCAAGGAGCTTCAGCAGCCGCCTGTTTTCGTAAACATACTCGCGAAGGCGGTTGTTCTCCCAGGTCAGTTCCCGCACCCGCTCCTGCAGGCGCTCGTTTTCCTGCTTGATCTGACGGGCGCCGCCCACGTATTGAAAGGTCGAGGCCACACCGCGCCACAGGCTCATGACGCCTCCCTGCAGCGGAGCCAGGACCTCTTTCACCAGAGTTCCCCCTGAAAAGCGGGCGGTAAGACGGGCGAGGCCCAGGCAGAAGACGGCTATTGCCAGGATTACTACCAGTTTTCTGCGCCAGGGGGAGCGGCTCAAAGCAATCACGCCCTTACCTTACCTCTTTTGCTGAACAGGCATCCGTCTCAGAACCTCAACGTCCTCCAGCGCCTTGCCGGTTCCCAGGGCAACGGCGTAAAGCGGCTCTTCGGCGAGCAGCACGGGGATCCCGGTCTGTTCGCTGACCAGTTTGTCCAGGTGGCGCAGCAGGGCACCCCCACCCGCCAGCATGATTCCCCGGTCCATGATGTCGGCCGCCAGCTCCGGCGGCGTTTTTTCAAGACAGACCTTGATGGCGTCCACAATGCTTGCCACCGTTTCGGCCAGGGCCTTGTGTATCTCCTCGGAGTTAACGGTCACAGTTTTGGGAAGCCCGGCCACCAGGTCGCGGCCGCGCACCTCGTAGGTTTCCATCTCCCCGTTCCAGATCGCGGACCCGATCTTGATCTTGATGTCCTCGGCGGTCCTTTCCCCGATCATCAGGTTGTAGGTCCGTTTGATGTGCTGCACGATCGCCTCGTCCATTTCATCCCCCGCAACCCGGATCGATTTGCTGGTGACGATGCCGCCGAGAGAAATGACCGCCACCTCCGTGGTCCCGCCGCCGATGTCCACGATCATGTTGCCCGTCGGCTCGTTGACGGGAAGCCCCGACCCGATGGCCGCCGCCATGGGCTCTTCGATCAGGTAGGCCTCTTTCGCCCCGGCCTGCAGGGCCGCCTCTCGAACAGCCCGCTCCTCCACCGCCGTTACCCCTGTGGGAACGCTGATCACAACCCGGGGGCGCACAAAGGGGGTGCGTTTGCCCACGGCCCGGCCGATAAAATAGCGAAGCATGCTCTGGGTAATGTCAAAATCGGCGATCACTCCGTCCTTCATCGGCCTGATGGCGATGATGTTGCCGGGGGTGCGCCCGATCATCTGCTTGGCCTCATCTCCAACGGCCAGGACCTCTCCGGTGTCGCGCCGGATCGCCACCACCGAGGGCTCCATCAAAACGATTCCTTTTCCCTTTACATGAACGAGGGTGTTCGCAGTCCCCAAATCGATTCCGAGATCTCTTGTGAACAACACTCTTTGCTCCTTCCTGGCAATATAAAGGGGATCAGATATAGCCCTTTTCTTTGAGACTGGTGAAAACGTGATCCCCGATTATAATATGGTCGAGAACTTCGATTCCTATTAATTGCCCGGCCTCACACAGGCGGCGCGTGATCTCGAGGTCCTCGGGGCTCGGGGCCGGGTCACCGCTTGGATGGTTGTGGATCAGGATCACTGCAGCGGCGCTCCTCTGCACCGCCCGCTTGAAGACCTCCCGGGGGTGCACCAGGGATGAGTTCAGGCTCCCGATGGAAATTGTCTCCACCGCCAGAACCCGGTTTTTCGTGTTCAGCAGGGCCACCCGGAAATGCTCCCGGTCGAGGTAGCACATCTCCTCCATGACGAGGTTGCACACCTCCTGCGGGTTCCGGATGGCAGGCCTGAATCCGGGCCCCAGGCAGGCAAGGCGCTTTCCGAGTTCCACCGCGGCCTTGATCTGGGCGGCCTTCGCCAGGCCGATCCCCTTGAGCCCGCACAGCTCCTCCAGGGAAGCCTCCGCCAGATAGCGCAGGCCGCGGGGCTCGCTCAGGATGCGGTTGGCCAGTTCCAGGGCAGACTCCGTGGCGGACCCGGTTCTGAGGATGATGGCGAGCAGCTCTGCCGCAGAAAGGGCCTCAGGCCCTGCCGCCTGCATCCTCTCCCTGGGCCTTAGCTCCTCCGGCAGGCTCTTTATCGTAATGTGGTATTCAGGCTCCGGCAAAGCGGATCAACTCCGAATTCTCTGAGCATTTCTCCCAGCCTGGCCAGGGGAAGGCCGACCACATTGGAGTAGCACCCCTCGATCCCTTCGACCAGCAGAGCCCCGTATCCCTGGATGCCGTAGCCGCCGGCCTTGTCAAAGGGCTCCCCGGTGGCGATGTAGCCCAGGATCTCCTCCCGGCTTAACCTGCGAAAGGTTACCCGGGTCGTTACCACCTCTTCCCGGTGGTGTCCCGTAATCTCCCGTCTCAGAACCACGCCGGTGCTTACCTCATGGGTGCGTCCCGAGAGCAGCTGCAGCATCCTGGCCGCATCCCGGTGGTCTTCCGGCTTCCCGAGGATTTCGCCTTCACAGCAGACAACGGTGTCGGCGGCCAGAACCAGCGCCCCCGGGTATCGGGCTGCAACCGCCATGGCCTTCCGGCAGGCGAGCTTCAGGGCAAGGCTCCGGGCGTCGAGATCCCCCTCCAGGGCCTCGTCCACGTCGCTGGGAACGACCCGGAAGGCAATCCCGATGCGCTTCAGCAGTTCGGCCCTGCGAGGTGAAGCGGAAGCGAGAATGATCTCCTGCATGTGTTCAACTCCTATAAGCGGCGGTAAATGGCGAAAGCCGCGATAAAACCCAGCAGGCTGATCAGATTTGCCTTAAAGGTAAACCCAAAGGTAAAAGCCAGTACATCCAGGTTAAGGGTGGTCACAGGCAGCCCGATGCTCCGGCCTTCCCGCAGGAACGCCAGTGCAGGGATGCTGCCTAGAGCCTGGCCGATCAGGCCTCCAAAGATGCCTCCAAGGACCAGCAGAATGACAAGCAACCAGGGGCTCCGATACTGCCCGTATCCTTTCATTGATTATACTCCTTTGATTGGCTTTTAGTTTCAGTCTAACATTTACCGCGGAAACTGACAAGAAGCGCGACCGTTAAAGCAAATTCCACTTTCAGGCAATAAGGAAATCTTTATCGCTGCCGTGTCGCTGCTGATGGGAACTTGTAACCGGCCTTGCCCTCCTTTCCAAAGTAAAAACGCCCGGCTTTTCCGGACGTTTCATCGTTCATCTCCTGCTATTTATCCCAGCCATGCAAAAAACCCCTCATCGCCCCAGTAGCTCTCCGCGCTGGCTTCCAGCCCCAGGCCTTTGAACAATTCCTCTTTGCTTTTTGCCGTTTTCACCCGACCTCCCCGGTCTATGATAACTAACAGGTCTCTTGTCATTGGGTTTCTGGAGGCATACTGTTTATAGGACTGTCCCGCCTGTCATTAGGACCCGCTCTTGACTGAAAAAATCTTGATAATATCGATAGTTTCATTCTCGTTCCTCCTGAAAAATAGGCATGAAAAAAGCACCTCCGTAGAGATGCTTTCTATAACGTTTGATTTTTTTATAAAATGGTCTGATAATTACTGGCACCATAGAGGATACGCATAATAACCACCTGACGTTCCTGTTCGTTAACCAGGTAAAAGACAAGATAATTATCGACGATCAGCTTTCGGTAGCCGCGTTTTTTTAAAGGTTCATCCAGCACAAAACTACAGGAATAGGGAAAAGCTTTAAGCCGCATAATGCTAGTTTCGATTTTGTCCATCAAATTCTCAGCGGCTTCAGGGGCAAAAAGATTATTGGCAATATACCCATAAATTTCGTCTAAATCCTCCACAGCTTTAGGAGTAAATTTCAGGCTATACTCCTCACTTCCCATGCTTTGCCCTCAGTTTTCTAAATACCTCTTCTCCTTCTAAAAGCGGGGCACCCTTGGCAATTTCTGCTTCCGCTTCAGCTAATTTCTTATATGCCTCTACAAGGGCCATTTGACGTTCGTAGGTTTCCATACTCATCACCACCAGATCTCCATAGCCGTTTTTCGTGATAAAGATAGGTTCTTTGCTTTTATGGCATAGTTCAGAAATCTCGTTGGTGTTTCGTAAATCCGTTATCGGTCTTATCTGGGGCATCCAAACCACCTCGCATCTATTATGGTATAATTATGACATAATTATGTACAAAATACAAGGTAAGCTTTATGAAAAGGAGAAGGACGAAATGCTTAGGCAAATAGGGCATCTCTCTTATGAGTTTACCTGGCTTAAAAAAATCTGGCCGAAACTAAATCCCGTAAAGACCACATGAAGATGATTGAAATGGATAACAAAAAGCAACTCTTTCTACCGGGGTTTTGCACTACCGGTTGATGCTTCTTACCAGCCGACTCTTGAAAAATGTCTGATGGTAGCAAGTGACATGCGAATTATAAGATAAAGGGATCCCCGCCGCTGCCGTGTCGCCGCTGATGGGGAGTACTATCAGAAAGAGGCCGAGGCCGGCGCCGGATAATGCCTGGGACGCGGAGGGTAATATCAATGGCCGGAAACAGATCTCTGCCCATTTTCTACCACACAAGATCTTCAGGAAAATCTAAATCCAATCTCAAGTCATCTACATTACAGTTATATTTCTTTGCCTCTTCCCTCAATTGAAACTCTAAATCGCGGTATTCCTTTCCGCGCTCTACAATCCGCTTTGCTATAGTTGATAAATTCTTCAGGCGCTTTTCACTATTCATCTTTATAAATCTACTGTTGAGAATATCTAAATATTGGGTAATATATCTGTCGATACATACATACCTTCCATTCATGACATTTAGCATTCTTGCATAAGCACCTTCTGTAACGGTCTGTTTCAGGCAATCTACCACAGCTGCTTGCAGCATACGCACCTGTGCTATGGACCTGTCCCAAATAACCTTGTTTTCGGTAAACAAATCACTGCTGTATCTTGTCTTGGCCAGTTTTTTTGCATAAAGCCCCAGAAATTCATTCAGCGCCATGGTGACAAACAGCATCTCGGGCCATAACACGTATATCTTCAGGTATATGTTCTTGTCCGGAGCAAGCACCGACAAACGCCTCTTTTTTTCTTCATCCATGCCGTTGTCAACAAACTCGAATTCCCGGTCCCCCATCAAGGCGTGGCGGATATCGTAGCAAACGCCTAAAACCCTTATGCGGGCAGCATTACAGCTAACAAATTCATCCTCGTTTCCCACAACGGTATGTAATGCTTCATAAAGATTTGCAAAATCCATATAGTCGCCATAAATTGCCACTCCTGTATTGTTTGGAGTATTTTTTACAAATATCATTTTTTGTCTCCCTCTTTCAGGTTTTCTTCATTCAACTCCGACGGTTACCCAATACTCCGTTTCTACCCAGCCCTGCTGTATACACTCTGCCCAGCACCATAATAACAATCATAAATGTGCTGGTACACCAGGTCGCATAGTTTTTTCTCTATTTCATTGTTGATTGACGGCATTGTCTGCACCTCTATATGCTTTTAGCTACTAACAGAAATTCTTTTTTGTTTTGCCAAATCCTGCATCAATATTTTGTACTTGTATAATTGCTTGGTGTTTTCTCCCCGCCCACGGAAACATATCAATTCCTGTCAATGCCTGTCGGCAGAACAGCCGCTGGCTATACCTGCCCCTTGAGCTTTCTTTGTTTCTTTGATAGAATTAATCAAAGAAAGTTTGATATTGTTTCCTTACTTAGTATATACCTAGGAAGGAAGAACAATTATGCTATAAATAACCCAACCGGGGGGTAATCCTATGTTGAAAAAACGTATTTCCGTGTCACAGAAACGCCAGATAACTATTCCTATAGAATTCTTTAACCACCTTGGCATCGAAAAGGAAGTTGAGTGCTACCTCCAAAACAACGCCCTTGTTATCCGTCCTGTCCGCGAAAACTCCGGCGAATTTGACGAACAAATCCTCGCTGACTTAATAGCTCAAGGTCTTTCCGGGCAGGAGCTTCTCGAAAGGTTCAAGGAAATGCGCCGTAAAGTCCGTCCCGCCGTTGAACGCCTGCTTGACGAAGCACGCCTTGCTGCTGCCGGTAAAACTCAATTTTACACATACGAAGATGTCTTTAGTTCGGAGGACGAATAATGTATAAGCTGATTATTCTGCCTTCCGCTGCCCGTTATCTAAAAAAGATCAAAGAAAAAACGCTTAAAGCAAAATTTCAAGAAGCTATTGATAAAATCCTCAAGGACCCTTATATGGGTGAGCCTAAATCTGGCGATCTTTCCGGTGTCTTTTGTTATGATATTTATTACAACAAAACAAACTATGAGCTGGCCTATACAATCGTTGAAGAAGGCGACTCAACCGTTGTTGTGATTCTTGCCGGTACTCGCGAAAACTTTTATGATGAATTGAAGCGGTACATGTAGAATGATCCCCATCTTGGGTGAGCTTCGTGATGGCAATATGAGTGATAAGACCTGAAATCAGGAATTCCTCTCCCTGAAGGCGTCCTCGATATCACGGGTGGAGAGGCCTCTGGTGTACATCCCGGCCACCAGTTTCTCCAGGACGTCGTTGTTTCTGCGCAGGAAAGCGATTATCCTGGATTCAAAAGGAACCCTGGCGCTAAGTACCGGGGATTTCCACGTCGATCCGGCCCTCAGAGGAACTGATCCTCCCGAGTTTGTATCCGTTCCGATAGCCGTTGAACGGCTCCTTGTCTTCCAACGCCTTCAATATTCACACCTCCGGTTATCTTAGTACGTCCCAATTGTTTAAATGATCCGTAACATCAACGGTGTTTTCACGAACCTCTTTGGCTTTTCCATCTTCTATAACAAAATATAAATGGAGAAGTTCACTTTTTGCTGACCGGTTTTGCTCATTATACATTCCTAACTCGTCTGGCTCATATATAAGAAAGTTCCAATTGCCGTTCTTATCCAGAACCGAAAACATGCAATAATCTATATAAGTTCCTATTATGTCATTCAAATTAACAGTGTGCCAAGCATGTTCAAAGGCTCCGGTCCGATGCTCATAAGTTTTACTGTGAAAAAATTTAATAAATATTGTTCGTTTAGAATCAATATCAGGTTTTATTACTTTAATTCCGCTACCTTCCTTGCGAGAGGCTTTTTCAACAAGGTAATCAGGAAATTTGCTTTGTATTATCTTGATAGCTTTCTCTCTGGCTTGAGAACGGGTAACTTCATCTTGTCTAGCAACATCCTCATCATCATCTTCATGTTCATCATAACGATTAGCAAGTTCAGACTTAACCTCAGCCATTTGTTCTTCTAAGGTTTGAACGCGGCTCAACAACTCCAAAATAATTTTATCGTAATTCACCTAATCATCTCCTTCAGAATAATTATAATATCTATTTTATCATAGTTGATAAATTATAAAAGGTCAATGATAATTTTGATAAATATTTTATTATAAATTAAATTGCCCAAAAAAGATGGTAGTTATAAAACCATCATATAAAACCACCATCGGATTACAAACGACAGAGCAACGTGAAGCAGTGTTTCCGGTTCCTTAAAAGACCCGTCTAGTGGAGGCAATCTCTGCCGCATCGGGAAGCTCAAACTCGCCAGCCATAGCAAGGGACAACGCCCCCTTCAAGCCTCCGGACACAATATCCTTGACGCTGATACCGGCCTTGCCCTCCTTTCCAAAGTAAAAACGCCCGGCTTTTCCGGACGTTTCATCGTTCATTTCTTCCTATTTATCTGCTCTTTTCTGTGCCAACAGGTAAACCTCGTCATCTGCCCCTGCAGATACTACAATAACCTTCATGACATCCTTTTCCCTGACCAGCTTATACACCACTCGAAGACCAAGCCTTTTCAGCTTGATTTTAAGGTAACCCGCAATTCTTGTGCTGTTCCTGTTTCCCAGAGGTTTGCCGTATCCCCCTTCGTTCTGCGGCAAGGGGTTGACTGAAACCTTGTCTATGGCTTTGAGCACCTGCAACCGCTGGCTGTGGTCAAGACGCTTCAAGTCTTCCACTGCTTCCTTCAAATATTCCACCTGCCACATAAGCTACTCTATCTCCACATCTGTATTATCTAAATCTGCTTTATTTATGCCAAGCTCAGATAAAACTTTTTCCTGCGGGATAAAGTCCTCCTGTTTTGCGTTTTCCATACGCCTTTCGGCTTCCAGCAGCAGACGGTATTCCTCGATGGTTTCAAGCATTTGTTCATACAACTCAGGCTTTAGGAGCACGCACGTCGGTGTGTTGTTTTTCAACACAATCTTAAAGCCTGCTTCCCTGACCTCTTCGAAGATTTTATTCGCCTCTGTATTTGTTACTTTAAAAGTTGACCAGATGATCAGCGAAAAGTTGACCACCAGGATCAAATTTCCTGTTATGCTGAAGGAGAACAATCCTTTGGCAACAGGAGGAAAGAGGGATGATCGATGTGG
>CADDZD010000036.1 GCA_902812385.1 Clostridia bacterium
TGTGCAAGTGAGAGCAGCATAGATTTTTGGGATAATGATATTGATGATGAGGTATGGAATAATGTATAAACAGGGCGATATATTATTAATTCCCATACCTTTCAGTGATTTGACTTCCAACAAAAAACGCCCTGTTCTTGTTTTATCCAATGATGACTATAATTGTAAAACAGAAGATATAATAGTTGCAGCTATTACTTCGAACCTGTCAACAAAGGATTATACTGTAATGCTGTCCAGCAGTGACCTTGATGAGGGAACCTTAAAGATGGATTCTTGCATAAGAGTGGACAAGATTTATACCTTATCCAAAAGTATTGTAATTGGCAGATTTGGCGCTGTGAAGAAGTATGTTATAGATGCTGTCAGGGAAAAGCTTCATGAATTAATTTAAAATGATCTTGGACAATTTGGCAGGATTGCAGCATACTGGCTTCTTGGAAAAGAAGCTTAAGGCCGTTTGCCTTGCCGTAAACCACGACAGCGACAGCACCAGCGCAGTTACCGGCAACATTCTCGGTGCATACTTGGGGATAGAAAGCATTCCTGCCGGGTGGCGTGAACATGTTGAGCTAAAGGACGAAATCATCTCCCTGGCGGATGACCTGCTTATCGGGTTTGAGGACAGTGACAACTGGTGGAACAAATACCCCGGATGGTAAAGCACGAGAAAGATGCTGCAGCATCCGGCTAAGTGCACGGGATGCGGGCTGGTGACGCCAACTCCTTAAGTGCATACCTTCCGGGCGGACCACAGGCCTCACCCGCTGCGATGAAGCGAGGCCTCCGCAGACTTGCGGATTAGCTTTTCTCCCGGGCCTGCCGCAAGACTGCTCCAGTCTGGCACCAAGACGTGCAGATGTTCATCCCGATGCCCCACAGAGACGAAGCCCCTGCGCTTTCCAAAAACCACCGCGCCCACCTTACGCCAGTCACACTTGACAGTTGATGCCGGCGAAGAAGAGCTGAAGGTCTGCAGGGTTGGGCTATATCTAACCTGATCAGATATAGAAAGGTATTTGATAAACGGATCAAAACTTCTAATTGTTTCTCATTTCATCCCCGGGACCATTATAAACCCTGACATTAAAGGAATCCTTCAGTTTTTGACGAAAAACCATTTAATGATGTTTCTTTTACCAGGAATTGCTTTCGGGAAAGGATGTAGAGGATGAGCATAGACCTTGATCGGTTTGCAGATGAGCAGGGGCGTGTGGTGGCGCAAAAATTGCTTGCTGCTGCCAGACAAGGCGGAACGGAGTCCGATTTCCGCAGGGAGGCGTCACGAATCCTTGAAGAAGCAGGGAAAGCCGCTGACCTTACGATCATACCCCGGGATGAATTCTCTGTTGCCCGCGGCCGGGTTGATTCTGTCTATAACCGCCTGATTTTGGAGTACAAGCGCCCGGGGATCATACGTCCTACCAATCAAGGTCGTTCTAACAGCGGAGTGATTCAGCAGATAAAGGATTACATTAACGATGTGGCTGCACGGGAGCGCCGGGAGGTACACCGACTGGCAGGCGTTGCCCTTGACGGCTTCCATTTTATTTTTGTCCGGCGTGTCGGTGATGGCTGGTCGGTAGACGATCCCGTTCCCGTCACCCCGGCTTCCACGGCTCGTTTCTTACGATTGCTCTTTTCTCTTTCAACAGGGGCTGCCCTTGTCCCCGAAGAAGGCGCTCTAGGCTCTGCATAAGGTGATTGGAAATTCTCCCTATACTGCTCATGCCGGCTCATATACCGGTGGTGCCAACGGCATTTACTGGGTGGAAGTCACCGGCCGGAGATCCGGCGGGCTTGTAATAATCTCAAACATCACAGAGGGAGCAAGGCGGAATGTGCATAGCACCCAGGCCGCGGTCGAACCCGACCTCCTGTACCCACTGCTGCGGGGGAGAGATGTAAAACGCTGGTCGGCGATACCCTCTGCACATATTTTGATGGCACAGGACCCCGAGACCCGGCGCGGTATTGCCGTTGAGGTGATGGAAAGAAAATATCCGAAGCTGCATTCCTATTTTTCGAGATTCGAAGAAATTCTTAAGGCCAGAGCTGCTTTCCGGCGTTATTTTAGAGAAACAGACCCTTACTGGTCGATGTTCAACGTGAGTAAATTTACCTTCGCGCCGTGGAAGGTTGTGTGGCGGGAACAAGTTTCAAAATTTTCGGCTGCTGTAGTAGGACCTGTAGGAGAGAAGCCCGTTGTTCCAGATCACAAACTCATGATGGTCGAAGTCGATTCGAGTGATGAAGCGCATTATTTATGCGCAATGTTAAATTCTGCACCTGCTCTTCTTGCTGTTACTTCATATGCAGTGGAAATCCAGATGGATACTCATATTTTGGAGAACGTTAACATTCCTAAGTATTCTCCCAGAAATAATATTCACCTTCACCTTGCACACCTCTCGGAGGCAGCACACCAGGCTGCTGCCGGTGGCAACGAAGCTGAGGTTCAGAGAATAGAAGCTGAAATTGACCGTTACGCCGCGCAGCTTTGGGGGTTAACCGAACAGGAACTGGCCGATATTAAACAATCCCTCGAGGAGGCTTGATGATGCGCAATCCTTTTTCGGGTTTGAGACCGGCGCTGGAGGTGATCCTCCAGGAAGGAAGGGTGCTTCCGGCAACAGGCCAGGCAATGGAGGATCTGGTGCGTCCGGATCATGAAGAGGTTATCGACCGCCTCCGCACCGGTGACGACAGGGTATTCGATGTGCTTCTGGAAAGGCCGAATACCAGGCCATACGTCGAGGTGAAACCGATACCCAGGACGGAGCGACACCTGCTCCGCTATTTTTTAGACGGTTCGGCGCGCACTTTTTTCCTGGGGGATGTGGTGGAGGGCAACCGGCGCAGCCCCATCCATGTTTCCCAGATTGGTGCTGCGGCAGTGTACCGCATGGATAACGGCCAGATTAAAGTGGCACAGTCAAAGCACCAGATTGTGTTGATGATGGACAAACAGGCAGTTTCTTTCGGGGATAGGGTAGAGGAACTGGTAAAAAACGCCGGCCCGCGGTTTGCTTTTCATGATATCATGGAAGATGACGGGGAAACGGAACGAACATCGCCCGGTAAAGAGCCCCGTTCCCGAGCGGCGCACAAGGCGCATCACCTGATGTCAGGCCTTGAGGATGAGCTTGGCCGGGGGTTAGCGAGGGAAGATGGTCAATGGCTTGTCCTTGACGGCAGTTTAAGCAAGGATCTCTATAAGTGGGAGTCTGTCCCGCAGTTCTTCGGTGTGACCAAGTCGTTTAACCGCCAGCCGTTATTTAAACTCCCAGGCGGCCGGAGCGGGCGTGTTGTGAACCTGTACGATCTCCTGGTTGACCTCCCATTTTCCGCAAGGACCTGCGCCTTTTCAGCCCGATCAGGTAAAATGGCGGTCTGGTACGTCCGCATCCGGGAACAGAAGCATCTTGATTACCCGCTGATGGGAGTCGTCAAGGTGGAGTTTCCCAATTTCAGCACCGATGCTGTGCCGTCTGAGTTGATTGATGAGATTTCCGGAGCGCTTGTGGCGGAGCGCCAGGTAGCACCGCACGGCAAAGACATCAGGTGGCACGCCCATCTCTATGCCATTTATCTGGCCGAGCAGGCGGTCAAAAATGGGTTTATTTCTACAGAGGCCCTTAAGGCAGGGCTGAAGTGGCCTGTGGGTATCCAAAGCATGTAACCGGGTAAGGGAGGTTTTAGATCATGCCGGACGAACCGAAAAATAAAGAGATTCAAAAAGAAGAGCGCAGGGTGATCGGAAAAGCTTCCGCCACCGAGCGGGAACCAAACTCATCGGAGAAGTTTTCCTTTTGGCTCGCCGCAGACGAAATTGTGAACCCTTTTGATATTATTGAAGCTGAGCAAATGGCGGGTACCCGCACCTTTGGACTGGTGACAAATATCAAACAGGTTACCGACGCCCCTTCTCATCTTTCCAACTACATTTCCAGCGATTTCGGCAGTACGGAGGCGATGCCCCAGACCCCCCGCCAGGGGGTTAATGTGGCAGAGGCCAATGTGCTGGCGAACTATGATCCGGCCGAACCAAAACGCTACCCCATGGGTATCTACATGCCTGTGCAAAATGAGTCCCCGATTCGTTTTGCCGACGAAAAGGGTATCCATGTGGCCCTGGGTATTGACAAGATGTTCGAGTATGAACGGGAACATAAAGAAAAGGTTACCATCCCGGCCGGGCTGATCCAAATGTCGAACGGCACCAGGGCCAGGGTCTTTCTGGACGAAAGGTATGTTCTGGGGCCGGAGGGAGCACATATCAATATTTCCGGGATATCCGGTCTGGCCACGAAGACATCTTATGCCATGTTTTTAATTCAATCGATTTTACAATCGGTCGGTTCTAAGGACATCGCCATGATCCTGTTAAACGTCAAACAGAACGACCTGCTTGTGATAGATAAGCCGCGGAAGGGAATGAAGCCTGAAGAACACCAGATGTGGGATTATCTCAGCCTCCGTCCCCAGCCCTTTGAGAATGTACGGTATCTGCTTCCCTGGGGAAAGCAGACGCAAACCACCGGTTTGCCGAACTGTTTTGGCGAACCACCAGCTTGCTGCGTCTGGAAAGAGAATGGGAGACGCTTAAGGTCACGTTGGATCCTGATGAGTGGCAGGAGCCGGTAAAAACATATCCCGATCTGGTGCAACAAGCCCTACCGGGGAGAATACTGGCGGCATTTGACGCCATTGCCCGGAAAATTGCACATCTTTCATGTTCAAAAAAGGAGAGGAATTTCTTTCGCCTGGCCTTGCTGGCCATTATTCCTCAATTTAGCCATGCTGTCGCTACAGGCGGTTGGTTGAAATGGGTCGAACCTAAGATCGATGTTGAGTTCCTGCCTGAAGCCTTTAAGGGGCGGTTAGAAATAATGCTCGGGGATCTTCTTCAAGTAAAGTTGCCGCGCCGGGCGGACTGGCAGGCACGGCAGGCCGATGCCCGGTATTTGCCCGATAATGATGAAACTTACTCGGCAGTTATAACATCACCTCCATATCCCAACCGTCATGACTATACGAGGGTTTTTGGCGTGGAGTTAATGTTTGATTTTTTGAACCGGGAAGATACCCGGAAAGTTCGTTACCAGAGTATCCAGTCGCACCCCGAAGCTCATCCGGTAAGGCCGGAAACTAAGGAATACAGGCGACCGGAAAAGCTTAAAGAAGTTATCGAAGAGCTTAACGAGGTGGCAAAGGATATCCGCATCCCGACAATGATCGATGGCTATTTCTTAGATATTTATATCTGCCTCTGGGAAATGATGCGTGTTTGCAAATCCGGAGCAAGGATCGCCCTTGTGGTGGGTAATGCCCAATACTATGGTTTACCGGTCCTGGTTGATGAAATCATAGCGGAACTGGGTGAACAGATCGGCCTTGCCTGCGATAAGATAGTGGCGGTTCGCTACCGCGGTAATAGTGCCCAACAGATGGGGAAATACGGGCGCAATCCCTCAAGGGAAAGCGTAGTAATATTCCGTAAGCAATAGATAAAATGTGGCTAAAATCTTAAGAGGTTATGATATATGGCCAATACCAATGTCTTGAAAACTAAGGTTGAGCAAGCGTTAATCCAGAGTTTTGTGAATAAATACACCGGTGTAAGAATTCTGGAGCTATCAACAAGAGAAAAGTTCTATGTATTTCAAGGTACAGAACCTGATCTGGTTGGAGTGAATAATGAGAATTCAACATTATACTTAGGCGAGATTACCACCTCAGGTTACCTGGGACAAAGAGGGAAAGACTTTCATATCGGGGCAGTTAAAAAGGTTTTTGAATCTTTCAGTAAGTTTTATCTTTACAATCTCAGCAAGGATGAGATTATAAGCCGTATAGCAAAATATTATTCAAATTTAAGACTAGAGAATATATCTTGTCATTTTATTGTTCCTGAAGGTTCGAGGTTTATCAAGGCATTAGGATACCGCAGGCGGTTGTTCCAAACGGGGTATATGATATTGGATGAACTCTATTTACCGGAAGAAACGAAGCATATAATGATCGATGTTTTGGAGAAATCCCAAAAAGAGATGAAGAAATAAGACTGTAGTATGAGGCGAAAGTCTTGCGAATCCGTTTTGACTGCCCGAGAGTAAATCATAATGATAATTATATTTGATATGAGGAGGTGGTGTCTTTAATGGTTATCGGTGGATACTCATTTGAGTATGTGTGTGATATAGTACCCGAAACCGATGATAATGGAAACATTGTTACGTTATATCCGCGGGAATTATATGTAAAGAAAGAATCTTTACCTTTACACAAATATGGCAAGGGTATATTCTGCAAATTTAAAATACCTACCAGCTGGAAAGGGAAACAAGGCGTTTATTGCTTGTATTCTTGCGGGGAGCTGGTTTATGTCGGGGAGTGTATTGACCTACATGACCGTTTTAATATGGGTTATGGCAATATTTCCCCTCGCAATTGTTTTAAAGGAGGACAGGAAACAAACTGCAGAATCAATAATCTTATACTAAATGAGGTTAAGCAAGGAAAGTCTGTTAAACTTTTTTTCCTGGAAACAGAAAAGCGTATTGAGGTTGAAAAATTCCTTATAGAAAAACTGAATCCTCCTTGGAATTTACAGTCAAGTAAAAATAGTAGTAATGGCAGCTCTAAAAAGCAAATAGATGCAATGTTTACAAATACTAAAGTAAGTAGCAATACTGATACAACATTTGTTCGTTGCGGGCATTATGAAAAGCTATCTATCTATATGAAAGGAGTTAGTAGTAATTCCATCAAGCTGACATTCAAAGAGATTGAGAATGTCATAAACCGCAACCTTCCTCCATCCGCTTACAAACACAGAGCATGGTGGGCAAATGGTGGACATTCACACTCGAATTATTGGCTGAATGCGGGTTGGATTGTAGAGGATGTTGTTCTTGGGAGCTACGTAGTGTTTTCAAAAAAGTGATATGATACAGGGTTTCAAGTAGCGCGAATTGTACGCCTTCTACTTATCAATTAAGCACTTCTACAAGGATAAGCGGGCTACAATTTCCGAATTGAACTTCCCAATCGTGGCTCCGTTACCATTTTGGTTTTTAACCCGACTGTATGGGGCGTAAACCCCGCTGGGCAGAAGATGTAGGAATTAAAAGTTTATGTCTCAGTGCAATATCCGGCAAAGCACACACGGAAGGCCGACGGGTAGTTCCTGCTCTTTTAGTGCATATCTCCAGGCGGACCCTTTGAATCGGGCGAGAGATGTGTAAGAATCGATTTGGAAGTTGGCTAGGATTGATGTAGGCGAGGGGAAATTATGGATTACTTGAATCGCATTCAACAGGTATACCAAAAAATGCTTATCGAAAACAGGCTCTTGACCGAAGAAAAACTTCAAGAGTGTTATGAAGTCTTTCGCAACAATTTTAGCCCGGAAAAATTGAAGAGCCTTGACGGTGAGGCCTTGCTTGATACCATGTTTAACCACGGCAACCGGGCGAGCCTTGTTTACTGGCAACCGGGGGGATATATCCCGGATATTCGGTGAGCTGATTACAATTATCGAAGCCGGAAAAAGAGGAAAACCAATACTGCTTCCTTTATCCGGGCAGGTGTTCAGCGTCCCCTTTCCATCTGCAGGACATCAAGCTTGGCTTCAATTCGGTCAAGAGTATCGATAATTCTTGTATTTATAAAATCAGCATGTACAGGCTTCCCCCAGTTGCAAAGATTCCAGCCTCTAGACATGGCCGCACCGGCAACCGGGCTTAGCAATATGCATAGAATATGACAGATGGTTAGATTCAAGGGAGGATGAGGTGTGGTGTATGATTTTCTGAGCGTTGACTACATCACGACCTTTTCCGGGATGGTGCTGGCGGTGGCCCTGATCGTGCAGTTCACCAAATCGCTGATCAAGCGACTGTTTTCCGAGCGGGCGGTACGGCTTTACGCCTTCATCTGGGCGCTGATTTTTGTGGTTGCCGTCAACATCTACAAGGGGTCCTACGCGATCAAAGGATCAGAGATACCCGTCAAAATCCTTCTATCGGTGGTAAATGCGATTATTGTGGCACTGGCTGCCATCGGCGGTTATGAGGTCGTCTCCGATCCGCATGCCGAGAAGCAGAAGCCGGTGCCCCCAGCCGCCGGATCCGAGAGAAAGGACGGCGGCTGACCGCCCTCTTTCATTCCACCGTTTTCTGCAGGGCCTTCAGGTCCACGATTTTCACCGAAGTCCGGTGAAAGTCGATGATCCCTTCGGCCTTCATCCTGCCCATCTCCCGGGAGAGGGACGGTCGGGATACGTTCAGGAAATCCGCCAGTTCATGCCGCTTGAGCGGCAACAAAAAGGTGGTTTTGCCCGTCTTTTTGTACTGCTCGAGCAGGTAGGCGCCGATTTTCCCCCGCAGGCTCCTGATCGCCAGGTACTCCACCTTTCTGTTAAGCATGATGGCTTTTTCGGAGATGATCCTGAGCATGTTTGTGATCAGCAGTCGGTGGGCTGCACATCCGCGCTCACAGTTCTCCACTATCTTTTCTGACGGCAGGAAGATCGTTGTGCAATCCCCATGGGCCACCACGGTGGCCGGCCATACTCTGGTTCTTGAAAAGGCCGCCATCTCCCCGAACATCTCGCCGGGCCCCAGCATCGCCATGATCACCCGGTTGCCTGTGGCATTCTCTTTGGTTACAGCCGCATTGCCGGAGAGGACTATTCCGATGCCGGTGAACCGTTCTCCCGCAACAGTTATATACTCACCCTTCTTATACCTGCAGGTCGTGGGGTTCAGGCATTCGAGCATATTTGCCAGTTCCTCGCGGCTTATGCTGTGAAACAGCTCGCATGATGATAACTGTTCGATCCATTTTGAAAACATTTGCATACCACCGTTTTTGGTAACCCAGGTTACCGATTTTACGCTCCGATTTTATTACAATGAAGGCGGAAGCACAAGGTTAAAGTTGCGAGGAGGTTATCGCAATGAAGAGAAAGGTCGTCCGGATCGATGAAGAGAAGTGCAACGGCTGCGGGCTGTGCGTGCAGGCCTGCCATGAGGGAGCCCTGCAGCTGGTTGACGGCAAGGCAAGGCTGGTGTCGGAATCCTACTGCGACGGTCTCGGGAACTGCCTGCCCGAATGCCCCACCGGAGCCATTGCCATCGAGGAGCGGGAGGCGGCCGCTTATGACGAGGAAGCCGTGAAAAGGAACATGGAAGCACTCAAAAAGGCTGCTCCCGAGAAGCTGGCCTGCGGCTGCCCCGGCACGAGCGCCAGGGTTATTGAGAGGGAGAGTTGCGCCCCTGGAGCTGCGGCTCCTCAGAAAGCACCGGCACCGGAATCCCGGCTTCGCCAGTGGCCCTGCCAGATCCGGCTGGTTCCGGTCAATGCCCCCTACCTGGACGGTGCATCCCTGCTGGTGGCGGCAGACTGCACGGCCTATGCCTACGCGAACATCCACAACGATTTCATGCGCGGCAGGATCACCCTCATCGGCTGCCCCAAGCTGGATGACGTCGACTACACCGAGAAATTGACAGAGATCCTGAAAGCCCACGAGATCAAGAGCGTCACCGTGCTCCGCATGGGGGTGCCCTGTTGCGGAGGCATTGTCAATGCGGTCAAGCAGGCCCTTATCAACAGCGGCAAGATGATCCCCTGGCGGGTGGTGACCGTCGGCATCGACGGAAGGATTCTGGAGGATTGATGGGCTGATGGCAAATAAATGGAGAAGAATAACCCAGGCAACCTTTCTGGTGTTGTTCGTTGTAGTGGTTGTTGCCGGCAGAAGCCAGGTTTGGATGGCGTTGTTTCTCGGCAGTGTACTCCTTGCCTTGTTCTTCGGACGCTTGTACTGCGGCTGGGTCTGCCCTATTAACACCGTAACTGAATTGATCACAAGAATGACGCGTAAACTGGGGGTGAAAAGGCTTGCCGTACCGGAGTTCATCAAGAAACCTGTTTTTCGTTACGGTATGCTTGCCGCCTTCATTGCGACTATGGCCTTTGTGCTGATCGGCGGGAAAAAGCTGCCGGTGTTGGCCGTGCTGCTGGTGCTAGGGGCAGTTGTGTCGCTGATCTTTCAGGAGAGCATATGGCACAGATACCTTTGCCCTTATGGGACCATCCTGAATGCGGCCAGTACCCTGTCCAGGTACTATCTGAAAATTGACGGGGTAAAATGCGGGGAATGTGGGCTGTGTGGTAAGGTTTGCCCCGGTGAGGCGGTTACCCGCCGGGAGAAGTATTCTATAGACAAAGGCCTGTGCTTGCAGTGCCTGGAGTGTATCACCAACTGCCCCAGGCAGGCAATACATTATTGAATCGAATGCGCCGGCCTCTTGCCGTAGCGGGAGCCTTCCCATCGCCATTCCCTTTTCCCGCAGGGCGGCCACGATCGGAATTATCCCCAAGCGTTTTTATTTCCCATTGCGCGTTTCTTGTCTCACTGCGAGTGCCTTTTGAGGGCCTGCCGCCCCTCGGGAAGTGCCTCATTTATTGCCTTACCTCCGGGATCATTTCGATTTTAATCTATAACGCATTTTCATAAGTAATCAGCCGGTAATTAATTGACGTTTTTTATGTCTTTGCCATAAAATTGAGCCAGGCAGAAATAAGTGTTGCTATATATAACGTATGGTAATAATAATCTGTTTGGGAATGCAGAAACAACTGTCTGAACCTGGCTTTAATAATAGATGAATACTTGGGGGGAGAAGCTTTGGCCGATTACCGTAAGATGTGGACCGACCTGGGGATGGATCTGGAAAAGCACGACCTGTTATGCGCAGCCCTGCCCGGGGCCTTCAGCGAGGTCTTTCTTTCCCAGGAGAACCGCCCCGAAGGGATGGACTATTTCAACTTTGTGGTGGCAGAGATTCACGGGGTGAGGCCCGCGGAACTGGTGGAGCATAAGAAGAAAGGCGGCAAAGTTTTCGGGACCTTTTGCGTTTACGTTCCCGACGAGGTGATCATCGCCGCTGGGGCGGTTGCCACAGGATTGTGCGGCGGCTCCCAGTTCTGGGTGCCGGACGGGGAAAGGGTCCTGCCCGCTAACACCTGCCCGCTGATCAAGGCATCGGTGGGAGCCCGCCTTGGCAGAACATGCCCCTTCTTCCGGCTGGCCGACGTTTATATCGGGGAAACCACCTGTGACGGCAAGAAGAAGGCATGGGAAATCCTCCGGCAGGACGTTCCTGTGCACGTGATGGAATTACCCCAGATGAAGAGGGAGAAGGACATCGCCGCCTGGGCCGGCGAAATCCGCCTTCTCATGGAGAAGGTCGAAGAAGTGACGGGGAACCGGGTGACCCCGGAGGCCCTGGCGGAAAGCATCAGGCTGATAAACCGTAAGAGAAGGGCATTGGCCCGCCTCTACAATGCCCGCAAGAGTTCGCCCGTTCCCATCAGCGGCAAGGACGCCCTCCTGATCAGCCAGATCGCCTTTTACGACGACCCCGCACGCTTCTCCGCCCAGGTAAACGCCCTGTGCGACGAGTTCGATCAGAGGATAGCCAGAGGTGAAGGCGTCTTCCCCTCGGACGCCCCGCGCATCATGGTCACCGGTACCCCGATGGCCATCCCCAACTGGAAGCTCCACCATATCATCGAGACCTGCGGCGCTCCGGTGGTGGTCGAGGAAACCTGCACGGGCGTGCGTTATTTTGACAATTTCGTGGATGAGAGCAGGGTAGACCTGGATGGGCAGATCCAGGCCCTGGCGGAGCGCTACATGAGGATCAACTGCGCCTGCTTCACACCGAACACCGGCAGGATAGACGACATCCTGCGCCTCGTTAAGGAGTACAAAGTGGATGGCGTGGTCGACTGCAACCTCCAGTTCTGTACCCTGTACTCCACCGAAAGCCATCTCGTCCAGCAGGCCCTCAGGAAAGCAGGCATTCCCGTCATGCACCTTGAGACCGACTACAGCGAGCAGGACTCGGGACAGATCAGAACCCGGGTGCAGGCATTCCTGGAGATGCTTCGAAAGTAGTGCTGTCGGTGGGAGGGAGGATCAATTATGATTGTTATATCCTTTTTCCCAATCATCATGAGGGGCTTCGCCTGTACAGGGAGCTGAAGGCGGCCGGGGTGAGGTGCACCATTGCCCCGCCTCCCCGCGCTGCCACCAGCTTCTGCGGCATCTCACTGCTGGTATCAGAAGACCTGATTGAGCCGGCCCGGCAGGTGATTGAACGGTGCGGTGTGAAGGTTGAGGGTATCGCCAGGATTCCCAGGAAAGCAAGCGCATCCGGCTGTAAATGAAGGGGTTGTTTTCCATGGACATAACCTATCTGGACAACGCTGCAACCAGCTGGCCGAAGCCTGAATGCGTCTACCGGGCGGTGGACCGTTTTAACCGGGAGATAGGAGCGAACCCCGGCCGCGGCAGCCACCGGAAAACCATCGAGGCCGGGATGCTGGTTCTCGAAACCCGCGAACTGCTGGCCGGGCTGTTTAATGTAAAGGACAGTTCCCGCATTGTTTTCATGCCCAACGTCACCTATGCCTTAAATCTCGCGCTGAAAGGGATACTCAACCCCGGCGACCACGTGGTGATCAGCAGCATGGAGCACAACGCCGTGGCCCGGCCGCTGCATACCCTGGAGCAAACCGGCGTGGAAGTCTCCGTTGTGCAGTGCGCCCCGGACGGCAGCCTTGATCCCCGTGGCGTGGAGCTGGCGGTGAGAGACAACACCCGCATGATCTGCATGCTGCACGCTTCCAATTTGACCGGGACGATCATGCCGGTGGAAGAGGTCGGCCGCATCGCCAAAGAAAGGGGTGCGCTCTTTCTGGTGGACGCAGCCCAAACCGCCGGAGTGCTTCCCATAGACGTGGAAGCCCAGCACATCGATCTGCTGGCCTTTACCGGGCACAAGGGCCTGTTGGGGCCCCAGGGAACGGGCGGCCTTTACATCAGGCCGGGGTTGGAGGTTTGCTCCCTCATCGAGGGAGGGACGGGTTCCCTTTCGGAAGAGCTTTCCCAGCCTGATTTTCTTCCCGACAGGTTTGAAAGCGGCACCCCCAATACACCCGGCCTGGCCGGTTTGGGAGCAGGTGTCAGGTATCTTTTGGAAGTGGGAATTGAAAAGGTGCGGCGGCATGAACAGGAACTGACGGAGCTTTTGCTGTGCGGTCTTAAAGAGATCAAGGGGGTTACCCTTTACGGGCCCTGCGACAGCCGCCGCCAGACCGCCGTGGTTTCCTTGAATGTGGCAGGGCTCGACTGCGGCGAACTCTGCTTTATGCTGGACAGGAATTACGGTATCATCAGCCGCTCCGGCCTGCACTGTTCGCCGCTGGCGCACCGCACTATCGGGACCATAAAAAAGGGGACCTGCCGCTTGAGTCCCGGTTTTTTCAATACGCCCGAAGATATCGAAAAGACCGTCCGGGCCGTCGCCGAGATCGCCCGGGAAAGCAAATGGTAACCTGAGCTATAAATCATTCCCCGCATGGTCCGAGTTCCTTTGCTCCTTCAGAAAATCGATGAAGAGGCGCAGGAGGGTTCGCGGTTCCGGCTTTTTTCTTGTGACGAAATACAAGCCGCGTTCAAAGGGCACACCGTCAATCTTGAGGCAGGCGAGTTCTCCGACCCGGGCCCTGGGCTGTGCCGCAAAACCGGACACCAGAGAGATGCCGACTCCCCGGGCAACAGCGTTCAGGACGGCCTCCGTGCTCCCCAGTTCCAGGCTGATGTTGATGGCCGACGGGGAAACGCCGAGCTCCATCAGCCTGTTTTCGATGGCGATTCTTGTTCCCGAGCCCCTTTCCCTGGCCACGAGCGGTTCCGCAATAAATTCTTCGAGGGTGACGGATCCTCTTCCGGCAAACCTGTGTCCCTTGGGAACAACCACCACCAGCTCATCCTGGAAAAAGAGTTCGTACCGGAGGTTCCGGCCTTTGATTAAGGCGCCGGTGATGCCCAGCTCCAGTTTTCCTTCGGCCACCTTTTGGGCAATTCCTTTGCTATCCCCGATTTCCAGCTTGACTCTGAGCCCGGGATAGCGCTGCTGGAAAAGGCCGAGGAAGCCGGGAAGGATGTATTCCCCGGGAATGGTGCTGGCTCCAAGGCTGAGTTCCCCCTGTATGATCCGGGCGAGGGACTGTACCTCGTTTCTGCTCTTTCCGATCAAATCCAGAGCCCTCTGGCTGTACTGGTAGACGATCTTACCGGCCTCCGTCAGTTCTATCTCCCGGGTGGTCCTGTAAAACAGGGGTGTCCCGTAATACTCCTCCAGGGCGCGCAGCTGCTTGCTGACGGCCGGCTGGGTCAGGTGCAGCGCCCTGGCCGCCCTGGTCAGGCTCCCCTCTTCGACGATCGCGTTAAATGTCTGCAGCCAGGCGAAATTCATTTAATTCCTCACCCACCGAAAGGATATTCTCCCGTCGTTTGCGAGATTCCTGCTTATTTTAACGTGTCTTTTCCCTGCCTTGTAAATACGTTCTGGTTATCCTTGCAGGCGCAGCGACCTACGGAGGTTGTTACTCGCCCTTGACGAAGGAGCAGCTAACGGCAGCCGAACTGACCCCGCACTCAAAGAGGAAATTCTGCCCTTAACGTTCATTTGGAACTGGCTGTTATTAAATTATCTCATTACAGATAAAGTGCCATTGAGTGCGGGGGAAGTAGCCGACTCCGCTGCAAGGATGCAGCGTAGGAGGCGGTCGGCTGCCGTCTGCGACGAGTCCTAGGGCGAGTTAAACCGGAGTCCGGGAGCAAGCGCAAGGATAACCAGATTTCATGTTGGTGTCACCGGACTCGGCGTGATGGCCTGCCCTGAAAAAATGCAAAAAAAGTCTCCCGCCGGGGCAAAATAAGAAGAAAAACTCGAATTTTGGAGGGAGCATCGTGGATCGGGGCATGATGATCGAGCAGATCATGGACTTTGTTGAGCAGCACCGGGAGTCCCATGCAAGCAGGAACGTTTTTCGCAGGATTCTGGGGACATATCCGGAAAAGGTCGACCGCGGCCTGCTTTCCGACCTTCAGAAGGGACTGGAGGATGCTGAACCGGACGTGGTCGAAGCCTGTTATTACATCATTAAATAAACGCTTGTACCGCCCGAGCGGCACCCTCAGAAGAATCGTTTATTCCTGCTGGCCCGGTGGCCGGAGGTTATCTTACCCCCGCGGGAGCGGCTAAGAGCAGACGAAGCGTTGAACAGAAAAAAACGCCCTGCGGTTCTTCGCAGGGCCGGAGAAAGAGAGGTGATATATTATTAGTCATCGCCGGCCTGATTCTTGCCGGCTTTTTTGATCTCCTGCAGGCAGTCCTGTGCGAATTCGGCGAGGCGCGGTCTTTTACCGGGGGAATGCAAATATTTTAACAGGAAATCCATGGCGTTTTTGTTGTTGCCGGTATACCAGCTCAGGATACCGATGATATAGCAAAGCTGTTCCATTTGACCCGGCTTTAAATGCAGCGACGACTTACCGGTATAAGCATCCATGAAAAACTGTAAGGCCTGCTCCCGTGCCCGGTTCGCCTCTTCCTTTTCACCCCGGTCGCTGTAGAGCCACGCAAGACGCAACCAGATATTCCCGATTTTCATAGGCTCTGCTTCGACGGCTTCCAGACAGGACAGGGCCAGTTGATGGCTGCGAATGGCGTATTCGATGCTGCCTGGTTCTTTCAAGCCATCGGGATTTTCCTGCCTCCTCTTTTCAGCGCCGGATTGAAGGAGATGCTTTTTGGCCTCGGAGTCTGCTGTTGAAAGAAAGTCTTTTTTTAAATTGGCGTAGAGGCAGTCCGGGCATGTCCATATGTCGTAATACATGGGCTCAACGTTTTCATAATGCTGTCTCAGGTCCGGGTCCTGCTTTAAGAACCTGAGCTTGTAATCGAATATGTTTAATGCCTGAAACCGGCTTCCGCATACAGGGCAGTTGACCGCCTTTTCGTACATTAGCTCACTGTGCGGTTTTGTGGCTGCCTCCCCGGTTTCCTTTTTGTTTTTTTCCAATTCGCTCTGGATCTTTGAGGCCAGTTCCGGCTGCTCCCTCTTCAGTTTCTCAAGATCAAACGCCAAAACCCGGCTTTCCTTAAGGGTGCGGACATCGGAGGTCGAGTAGAAAAAACTTCCGGGGCCGGCAGTTACTTCCTGATCAGACTTTTTGATCTTTACCAAACCCTCTATCAGGACGCAAACCTTCTTATCGCCGCTGAAAACCAGTTTATGGTAAGGAGGAAAAGCGTAGATGAGTTTACCGCTCTCTTTTGGCTGCACGTTAAGACCTCCCGGAAAAAGACAATTCCCTTCAGAATTGGATTCTAATCCTAATTTTATGATCAAAACAAAAAAAATTAAAGGGGTAAAATGGGAGAACTGCAAGCGCAAATAACGTGGAACGTGTAACCATTTGCTTGTTTATTACATATGCTGTAGCAAGGCAGAAACAAAACGGTTTGCGATTAACCGATATAATCTGTCTCTACCTTAAATGTAGGGAATATCGGGGCGACAAACACACGTAAAGAAGGGAGGAATAACATGGAATTAAAAGGTATGGGTTTTCCATTTGCTTTCTTAATGTTGCCGTTTTTCCTGTTTTTAATCCTGATCCTGCTGATTGGCGGGCTTGATGGCGGTAGGGGTCCATTTATTCCGTAAATGTCTACCCTGACAAAACAGATTAAGGAGGAGTGATTAATCAATGGCAGAGGCGAGACAATTTCCAGGCTTTCCGTTTTTCTTGATGTTACCGTTCTTCCTGTTCTTAATCCTGATTCTGCTTATTGGCGGACTCAATTAACCTGGTAAAAGGGCCACGGTGAAGACCGCGTGGGCTCTAAAATAATACTTAGATAAAGGGGGATAAAATACATGGAGGCAAAAGGCGCAGCTTTTCCGTTTCCTTTCTTGATGTTGCCGTTCTTCCTGTTCCTGATCCTTATCCTGCTTATTGGCGGACTCAATTAACTTGAGAAGAGCGCCCGCACGGTGGCAAACCGTGTGGGCCTCAACCCAAATGCTGAAAGGAAGGAGGATAAAATATATGGAAGCAAAAGGTGCCGGTTTTCCGTTTTTCTTCCCGTTTTTCTTAATGCTGCCGTTTTTCCTGTTCCTGATCCTGATCCTGCTTATCGGCGGAGTTGACGGGGTCGGCGGCCCATTTATCCCATAAGTTTTGGGCACAACGAGAGATCACCGGCAGACCCCGGGAATTTTCCAGAAATTATCCGGGTGTGTAACAAATTAACCGTGTAGAATGTTTCATCTACACGGTTATTTTTTTGGGGGTGCCGGAGGTGAGTCCACTCATTTGCATCTGTATACCCTGTACCCCAGCTTCCGGTAATACTGTTTCATTAAGTTGAAATGGGCGGAAAACTCTTTGCCCAGCCTGTTCCCGAACAGTAATTCCAGGGGGTTGATTCTGCCTTTTAAAATTTGAATGCTTGAAAAGCCGGCGGCCTTTAACATGTCGGTCCATTCATCCTGCGTCGGTACCTGTTTTATCCCGTAGACGGATTTCACATCCTTCAACTCCTCTGCTGTTAGCGGCATCTCGGCGGTCATCTCGATATCGATTAGAATGCCGCCTGGTTTTAAGACGCGGGAATATTCCCTTAACGTTCTACTAATATTTGTAAATATTGTTACAGATTCGGCCAGCACCAAGTCGAATGAATTGGGCCAAAAAGGCAGGCGCATGGCGTCGGCTCGCACCAATCCGATCTTCAAGCTGTCTTTTTGAAATCTTTGTTGCGCTTTTTCCAGCATTTTGGGATTATTGTCAACGGCAACCACCCTGCACTTGAATTTTTTGGCTATGTACGACGATGTCTGTCCGGTTCCGCAGCCGACATCGAGAACCGTGGTGTTCGCATCTATCATTTCTCTTCTTAATAAGGCTCTTGTCAGGGCAAAACCCCCCGGGTGGGCGCCGTCTATTCCGCGCTCGGCCAGCAGTTCAAGGTATGTCATCTATGCCACTCCTTGGAAAATCAGGTTTACTTTAGCATATGAGGAGTGTGGCAGTTATGTAATTCTGACAGGAGGTTATTTTAAAACGGTATGTCTCTCTTGGTCGGGATATAAACCGTAACCCTTTGATCCCCTGGTTCATACCCTAAAGAAAAGGAAACAATGCGTTTCTGTGTAAAGGAGGTTCCTAAAATGGGAGATGGTCCGGGAGCGGGGCCGGGTAAACCGGGTGGCAGCCCGGGAGCGGGGCCGGGAAAGCCGGGCGACCCGGGAGCGGGGCCGGGTAACCCGGGTGGCAGTCCGGGGCCGGGTCCCGGTTGCAATCCGGGTCCAGGCCATATCGGCAATCTGCCGTTCTTTCTGTTTTTGATTCTGATTCTGCTTATTATAGGCTTTAAGTAGAGTTTTCAACCGGCTTTCCGGATGAGAGCAAAACCCGGGAACAGCCGGTGAACCTTGCATGGGTGATAGCCCCGTAATAAGTTGCGGGGCACATTACCTTCCTGTTTTTATTGACATGTCAATGATATCCGGGTCGTGGATAAAGTTGAGGCAGCTTGTTATCCGGTTCCCGTCGCCGTTGACCCTGCCCAGGGCGTTGTTTCCCTTGGAGCGGGACTGCCAGCCCCGCAGTTTGTTATCCCCGTAAAAGACCCCTGCATTGCTGTTTACGCTGGACATATTTACTTTCTTGAGGTAGATCACGGTTTTCATAAAGTCATCCTTCCTATTCTAATTCCAACAGCCTGAGGAAATCCCGTTCCCATTGCCACTCATTGGAAAGCATATCCTGGAAATCCGGGTCGTCGACCCGGGCAATTGCTTCCGACAGGGAATTCCGGTCACCGTTAATGCGGCCGAAGCCGTTATTGGTTTTACTGTGGCTTTGCCAGTTGAAAAAGTAGTTGTTCCCGATAGCCACAGCCGAGCCTGTGTCAATATCGGCAATCCGAATCGTGTTGATATTGATCTGCAGAGAGGCCACCATAACCGCCACCTTCTTTCCGCTTAATTAAGGTTATGTGAAAGAGCCGCCTGATGTGACTTGGGAAGCTGTTTGCCGGGAATAAGCAACTCGGGAACGGCGGCATATAATGGTTACAAGACGGGGGGCTGGCTTTATGGCTGTTCTCATCATCAATCAGGTTACCCAGGTTAACCAGTTCCGCAATAATGCCAACATGTTTCAGGGCAAAGGGGTCGCCAACGGTTACACGCTGAATACAAAAGGAAATTTCAGCGTGGGGCAGATTGCCGGCAACTTTAACGCCTTCTTCATCGGAGCAAATGTTATCTTCGATTCCGATATCACCGATACTCCGATTATTGACGGCGAGGTTAAAGGCTTCATCGGCCCCGAGATCGCTGAGGTTACCTGATACCCATGTCCCTGTGGCAGCGCTTCAACTTCCTGTTTAAACCCCGGGAAAGGCCGCCGGATCAGGCAAGGCTTGAGTCAAAGGTTGCGGAACTGCAAACGGTGGTAAATAAACTGTGCACCGATATGGCTTCCCTGGTGAAAGACCTGGCCCACCGGCCCCTAGACATCCACATCGACAGGGTTCTCATCGACAAGGTCAATCTGGAACAGCTGGTTTTCAATATCGACGACATCGGGGTGAAAGACTTAAGCGGTTCCCTGAGCATAGGGGTCAATTACGGCGGCAGGGTGATGCGGGTGACGACCGCCACACCGCATAAAAGCGAGGAAACGAAAAAGCCGCGGTTTGCAAGCCCCAGTCCCCTGTCAGATGGGCAGACCCGGGTAAAAATTAATTTTCGTGATTAACGGCGGTAAGAGGGGGAGTAGTGGATGAACCGTAACCCTTTTGAGAGCTTGAAGGATATTCCCTTTCTGGGCGAGGATTTTTTTAAGGAATTCGCCAATATGAACTGGCCAGTCCCCGCGGACCTCTTCGGTGGGCTGGGGCAGAGCAGATGGCCGCCTCTGAATATAGTGGAAACCACGGATGAGCTGGTGGTTACTGCGGCCATTCCCGGACTGCGGCAGGCCGGCGACGTGAATGTTTTTTTAAAGGGAAATACCCTGACCCTTGAAGGCGAAATTCCGACGGAACACCACGGTTTTACTGCCGTCAAGGTGCACAGCCGGGAACGGCGGGAGCGAAAGTTCAGCCGCACCGTCAACCTGCCCGTGGCAGTGGATGCCGGGAACTCCCGGGCCACCTACCGGCACGGCATCCTTGAGATCCGGCTGCCAAAACTGGCGGGGAGCTATGCCCAGACGGTAAGGATCGAATTTCTAAAGTAGAGTGTAGGGCGCTTGGAATGACCCCTGGAATGAGACCGCTTTTGAAGGTTCAATCAGGTGAAATTTTCTGCGCCCTTCTTAACTTTCGTAATTTTCTGCCAAAATGTCGTCAAGACTGTGGTCGGCCATACCTATAAACCTTACCATCGCGTCTTTCACGGACATCACCTGATCAATGCCAGGAAGCGTGGGAAGACCGAAAGCATGAAGATCCGCAGGCTCTCTAGTGCCTCTTGGAGGATGTTCGGGCAATCAAAAGGGATGTGAAAGCCATTTGGGCTGATATTCTAAAGATCTGATAGGTTGACAGATCAGGAAGAAAGGATTTCCAGTATTATCTGAAGCATTTGTGGGAAATGCTGGTCAGGTTTCCACCCGGAGTATGTATAAGTTATTTGAAATCAACCAGCCCATCTTTTATGAAGAGAACAATACTAATCCCTTAATTAACACCTTGCATTTCAGCTATTACGTCGCCAATTTGGAAGGATTTATTGGAATCCAATTTTGGTGCATTTTTTGGAACTTGAAAATAGGTTACCGCTGGCCGTTGTGAGACTCTTAAATATTTTACATTCGGATGTATGGAATATTATAGTTTTTTTCCAGATGACTAAATAAACACTCTAAGTCCTTAATGAAGTATATATTCTGATCCAACCACAATATTTTTTCCTCTTGAGCTTCTTTGAAGCGGATAGCAAATATCTTATCTTTTACAAACCGTCGTTTAATATCAGCACTTGCTATAACTTTTATCTCTTTTAGGGGTATTATATATTTTTTAGGCCATAAATTATGTTTTTCAAACTTAATTACTAGCATTTCATTCGTAAGAATTATACTATTTTTAACAGCTGTTACCAAAGTTAGGTAAATAATAATAAAAAGGAAAACAAAGAATAATTTTACTCCTCTTATTTTATGGTAATGTCTTAAAATGTCTGTAAAAACTAAGCGGCCTGGGCTACCATAGTGTTGTACAACCAACAGCCGCCAAAGCGGCGAGAAAGGAGCCCAGACCTATGAATAGGATACCACCGACCGAGAG
>CADDZD010000037.1 GCA_902812385.1 Clostridia bacterium
TTTACGGCCTGCTGGTTCACCGGGAGTTGTTTTTTTGAGACAGAGAATATTACTGAATCCGTGCTTCTCACCACCTCCCGGAATTACTCTTCTCCTGTGCCTGGAAGATGATTCATATATATGACGGTTAAGAAGCACTTTTGGTTCACATGAGATTGAAAAAAATAAAAAAATTTTCTCCAGATTTTGAACCAAATCACACACTCAGCCGTCTATTAAGTAAAACAATAAAAGGGGGACTGTCATTTGCGGAGGAGGTTTCGGATGAGTGTGATACTTCTATGGGTCTTGGTT
The DNA here is from genome assembly GCA_902812385.1 of Clostridia bacterium. Taxonomy (GTDB): domain Bacteria; phylum Bacillota; class DSM-12270; order Thermacetogeniales; family Thermacetogeniaceae; genus DULK01. Next base: position 295 of record CADDZD010000037.1, read on the forward strand.
TTAGTTCTGGCAGTAGCAGGCACCGCTTTTGCGGCACCATTTAGTTCAAAAGCCCCGCCAGAACCAACCACGGCTTATAAGGATGTGGGGATACAATCTTTGACGTACCTGCAGGACTGGGGCTGCAATTTAATATCCGGCAGTGGCGGGTACATCACAATAACAGGTTTTACCCAGGCTTATCAGAATGTGGACTACATCATGGTAAGGCTCTACCTGCAGCGTTGGAACGGAAGCAGCTGGGTCGATTTGGGAAGCTGGCCTTTTGAAAAATATAATGCTTCAAGGGTGGATGGAGCGAAGGGCTTACTGGTAGCCACGGGTTATTACTATAGGGTGAGGGCAATACACAGTCTCACAAATAGCGGTATTACCGAACCCACCACACCTGCAAACTCTTGTACCTCGTCAGTTTATATAAAATAAAATCTGTAAAAAAATAGGGGGGCGCACCGGGCGCCCCTTTTTTTCTCTTATTGCAGAGAATTAACTATCTTAAGAGCTTCTTCTTTCGGGATCTTCCCATTCAACTCGTATACTATACCCTGCCGTATCCATGAAATTTTAATGTCTTTATTTTTAAATATGATCATCTTGCCGGTGCTTCCGCCTATTTTTACATCCTGTACTGTTGCATCTTCTATATCATATCCGTACCCTCCGGTAAAGCTCCCGGGTGCATTCGTTTCCGAAAGCACAAAAGGATTTAAGTTGTGTCCACTATATTTCAGTTTGAGATTCACGATCGGCTTTACCAATTCCTGAACCCTGACCTGAACGAGTTTGTAGCCGGCAGGGACATAGCCCGGTATTGCAAGAGGGAAAGGACAAATCGACCTGGCTTCTTCCAGGGAAACAATTCGTTCCTGGCCAATGGGGATTTCCTTAAAAGTGTCCGGCGGAGGTGCCTGCCCTGGTTCATTATGTTTATAACTGGTCCTCATGTTCGCCTGCGTACCCGTAAGTATGGTTTGCACCGTACTGACAATTCTCTCGCCAACTGCAGTGGCGTTTGCCGGAAAATAGATATAGGAGGCGGTAGCTAAAAGCATAATAATTCCGACTATAGCTGCTAATCTGAAAGGTAAAAGGTTTTTCTTGTTCTGTTTGGGCGTACACTGTTTGCCAGAAAGATCCTGCCGCTCTTTCATTTTTTTCTGAAGCCTTGCCCAGGATTCCTCAAGGGGAGGAGGGGGGGCGGACTCAACTATCTCACGTACTGTCTCTTTAATCAGCTTTTCTATCTCGATATCGGAATAGGATTTTATAGCTAGCTCACTCCTTCCGGTCTTTTAATCTCTAATTTATGACGATTGAAGCCGGTTTTTGGTTCTATTAATTTCCTTAGTTCTCGCCTGGCATGAAAGAGACGAGATTTAACGGTTCCGACCGGCAGGCCAAGGGTTTTGCTTATTTCATTGACCGACATGTCCTCGTAATATTTCAGGTAGATTATCAGCCTGTATCCCGGTCGAAGGCGGTCGATTACCTGCCGGACAAGTTGTTTTACTTCTTTATCTAGCAATACGGTTTCCGGGGAGATCAATTTTTTATCCTGGTATTTATCCAGGGGCTCAACCAGGGAGGTACATTTTACCCGATCACTCATAAGATCCCTGGCTATGTTTGCGGCGATACGGCAAAGCCAGGCACCAAGTTTTGATGGGTCTTCAAGCTGATCGATTTTATCCCGGAGCTTGAGAAATGTCTCGTGAACTGCATCTTCGGCAAGGTTGGGATCACTGGTGATGAAAAGCGCAGCCTGGAAGGTGGATTTATAAAATAACTCGTAGACGAGCTTCAGAACCTCATTGTCTCCATTTTTTAGCTTTTGCACAAGCGTTTCCGGTTTCAAATTTAAACCTTCTTTCAAACTTTCGGATAGGCAACATCGGTTTTTAATTATGTCTCGACATGGTTGAAACAGTGATAGCGCGACCAATGACCAACCCACAGAACAGTTTGTGCGGTAACTAAACAAGGTAAGATCTATTTTCAGGTATTATAACCTATTACCTCCACTTACCAGTGTCGGAAAATGTCGAATTCCTTTATTAATCAGCAAACTTGGGACATATTCCCCAACCAAATAATGCCCGAGAGGATGAACAAAAAACACCTCTTCTCTCAAGAGGCGCTTTACTATATTATTATTCAGTTACATCTGAAAAAAATCAGTCCTTCTTCTTGCCGTCCAGGTAGCGGACGGCGCTGAGGGCGGCGGTCAGCCCCTCCCCAACGGCCTTCCCTACCTGGTAGGGCTTTCCGGTGCAGTCTCCTGCGGCAAAGATGCCGGGGATGTTTGTCTCCATATCCCTGCTCACGACGATGGAACTATCTTTAATCTCCAGCCCTTCCACCAGCTGCTCTGCCGGGGCCACATCCCTGATGATGAAAACCCCGGCCACGGGGAGTTCTCCCTCCGGCAGAGCCAGTCCTGTCACCTGCTCCCGCCCGAGGACACCCTGTGGCCTTTCATGGTGGACCTCAACCCTGGGGTTAACCTCGCCAACTTCCTTGTACCGGGGGAAATAGTGCACCTTTTTGCAGATCTCCGCCAGGAAATTGACGTCCTCCTCGGCCTCCGGTATTTCCCCGATGACCGCAACCTCTTTGTCACGGTAAAGGGGGCCGTCGCAGGTGGCACAGTAGCCGAGGCCGCGCCCTAACAGCTCCTTCTCGCCCGGAAGGAACCGGGCCTGCTGGATGCCGGTTGCCAGGATCACCGACCTTGCCCTGCACATCTGGTTGCCCCGGGTGACGAGAATTAGCTCCTTCCCCGGGTAGATGCTCTCAATGCGCTCCTGCTCGACAACCGCTCCCAGTTTGCGGGCGTGATCCAGGAACCGGTTCTGCAGTTCCTCCCCTGAGATGCCCGGTATACCGGGGTAGTTGTTTATCTCCGGCGCCTTCTTCAGCCGCGAGGACCCGATCTCCGCGCCCAGCACGAGCACGCTCTTCTCCCGGATCCTGCCGTTGATGGCAGCGGCCAGCCCGGCGGGGCCGCTGCCTACTACCAATATATCCCACACTACTTTCGTGTTTTGTTCGTCCACTGCACTATTCCTCCCTGCGCATTACAGACCAAGCCCGGCTTAAGCCTGCAATACCTCTTTGACCGCAGCCACCAGGCCGAAACAGCCGCTCAGCATCATATCTCCAAAGGGAACCGCAAAATACCCCAGCCCTTCCGCCATTTTCCGCTGCGGGCCGGTAACGGCGATGAAGTTAAAACTATCGGGGCTAGGCGCATCGGGAAGGCGGGCACAGCCGTGCCCCCCGTCGTTGTAAACCTCTTCATTGGTCACTTCACCTCTGGCAAACCGGAAAAGGTAATCCCTTAGCTTATCGGGGGTCATCAATCCGGTGTGGTGCTCAAAGATGCCCCAGATGCGCTCTCCCTTCACCAGGGCGGCGAGCACATGCTGGTTGCCCACGTTGACGACCATTACCCCCTCTTCCTGTTTGCCGCCAACCACAGGATCCAACAGGGCGCCCCGGATGGCCGCAGCACCCGTATCCATCATCAACGCCCCGGGGGCTGTTTCCTGTACCGCCAGCATTCTCGTCAGATACGGCGGCACCTCCCTGTAGATCAGGTCGGAAATGCGGCCCCCCCGGGCAAGGAACGCTTCCCAGTGCTCAAACCGGAATTTCCTGTTGCTCTTTCCGATGGCCTCGCCGTGGTCCTGCACGGCGACGGCAACGGTTTCGGGAATCGCCACATCAAACAGGGAGAGAGCCTGGCCCAGGCCGTCCAGGTCGAGGTCCTGCAGGTAGAGGCCGATACAGTCCTTTTGGGGCATCTTTTCGACAATCTGCACCCCCATCGCCTCCACTTCACGGATGTCGTCCCTGATGGTTTTAGCGGCGTAAGGGGTTGCATAGACACCCAATCCGGCGGCCAGGTGCTGCCGCAGGGCGCGGACGATGGGTCCACCCCCCATCAGGCTGCCGCACAGGTAGATGTCCTGCTTTTGGACGGTGGCCCTGGCTATCCTTCCGGCCATGATCCGCGTCTGGGAAGGAAGGACGAGCTTCACACAGTTCTCCACGGGGATGCCTTCTTCATAGAGAAGAATGTCCTGGGTCCCCGCGCCGATGTCCACAGCCAATATGGTTTCTACCAATCGAACGACCTCCTCTGATTATTTTGCTGATTGTCGAGATTTTAATTCACCGAAAAGCAGGAGCATTTTCGAAAAACAATGTGAAACAGGCGCCGGCCGGCACCACAACCCGATAAAGTTTGTCTACGTCGATTAATCTATCCCTATAAGAGCTATCTCAAAAAAATATGAAGAGGTCATCCTTTTGAGATTCGACCGCTAGAATCTTACTGCAATCATCGGTGGAAGGTGACTTTAAGGAAAAAACACCCTCTCCCCCACTTTGGCGCGCCGGAAAGTAAGGTTGTAAAATACCCTGCGGTTTAACTCCTCAGGGTTTCCCCCGTGTCGCTCCACCACATCAACGCATAAATTCCAAAAGGAATAAAAAGGCCTGAGGGCCGCTCCCAGAGTGGCGTAAATGCGTCTCCCCTTCTCTGTGAGGCGAAGTCCTTCCTCTGCAATAAGCTTTTCCTTCCTGAGATCGTCTATAATGCGCTGAACACTTCTGCTGTAAGCGCCCGTCCCCGTTCTTACAAAATCGTAAAACCCCAGGTCCTGCTGCTCAATTTTTTCCGCGCTGACCAGAAACAAGAGGTTGTGCAGGGTGCGAACCGATTCAAAGTTGTAGCACATGAGCAGCCGCAAAATCAGGACATGCTGCACTGTATAGGAAATCAAAACTACCGCATCTCCCGGAACTCTGCTATGTTACTACTTAATTTCTAGTCAATCAAATAATTTCCTGCATGCATCCAAATATAACCCAAAGGGTTATTTTTATTTAAAGGGCAGACCACCACGCCTCCTCCGGCGGCACCAACAGAGTATGAAACCTGGTTATCCTTGCGCTTGCTCCCGGACTCCGGTTGAACTCGCCCTAGGACTCGTCGCAGACGGCAGCCGACCGCCTCCTACGCTGCATCCTTGCAGCGGAGTCGGCTACTTCGGCATCCATGCCTCAGTTCGGCTGCCGTTAGCTGCTCCTTCGTCAAGGGCGAGTAACAACCTCCGTAGGTCGCTGCGCCTGCAAGGATAACCAGAATGTATTTAAAAGACAGGATAAACCGGAACATATTTTCAGTGCGGCCTGCCCGGATTAGTGCCCGTCAAAGCCGTTAACCACCATTTCCCGGTAAGCATCCCGCAGCGCCTTTGCCACCGGTCCCGGCGACCCGGTGCCCACAGGTTTCCCGTCCAGGGCAACCAGGGGCATTACCTCGAGGAGGGAGTTTGTCAGAAAGGCTTCCCGGGCCCTCAAAAAGTCCCGTGGAAAAACCAGCCGTTCACAAACCGAGTAGCCGAGCTTGCCCGCCAGGGTAATCACCCATTCCCGGGTGATCCCCGGCAAGAGCCCGCTCTCCGGTGGGGGTGTGGTGATTTGCCGGTCTTCGAGGACCAGGAAGATGTTGCTGATGGTTCCCTCCGCCACCTCTCCCTTCAGGTTCAAAAAGATCCCCTCATCGGCTCCGGCGGCGGCAGCCTCCTGCTTCCCAAGCAGGTTCTCCAGATAGTTCAGGGTTTTCAACCGGACCAGGGGGGACAACTGGTTGCGGGGGAAGCTGACGGTCACCGCCCTGAAGCCGCGCCCGTAAGCCTCCGGGGAGTAGGGTTCTCCCGCACTGAAAGTGATCACCACCGTAGGCTTTGTACCCGGAGGCGCCAGCAGCCCCCGGGGTGCTTCCCCGCGGGTCACCGTCACCCTCAGGCTCCCATCAGCAGGGCCAAGTGCCCTCAGGACATCGCGGGTCCCATCTGCAATCAATCGGCCGGGATATGGTATCCCCAACCGTTCACACCCTGCCGACAGCCTGGCCAGGTGCCGCTCCCAGGCAAAGGGCTTGCCCCCGTAGACCCTGACGGTCTCAAACAGGCCGTCTCCGTAAAGAAAACCCCTCTCCCTCACGCTCAGGCAGGGTTCCTCTTCGTTTATTATGCGCCCGTTTACCCAGGCAATCCCAGACACTCCGGAATGGCCTCCTCTCTGCAACCCAGGGCTTGCATCAGGGCGCGCCCTTTGTGGATGGTCTCCCAGTATTCCATCTCCGGGTCGGAATCGGCGACGATGCCGCCCCCCACCTGGAAATAGGCCCATCCGTCCTTGATAATAAAGGTCCTGATGACGATGTTCAAATCCGCCGACCCATCGAAGCCCAGGTATCCGATGGAGCCGGTGTAAACCCCTCGCTTGACCGGTTCCAGTTCCTCGATGATCTCCATCGCCCTGATCTTGGGAGCTCCCGTAATGGATCCACCGGGAAAGGTGGCCTTCAAGAGATCCACCAGATCCCTGCCGGGGGCGAGGGTTCCCCTGACCGTCGATACCAGGTGAAAAACGGTGGGGTATTCCTCAAGGACGATCAACTCCGGTACGTGAACACTGCCGAAACTGCAGACCCGCCCGATGTCGTTGCGCTCCAGGTCGATGATCATCGTCAGTTCGGCCCGGTCCTTGGCGCTGTTCAGCAGCTCGGTGCGCAGCCGCAGATCCTCGGCTGGATCCTTGCCCCGGGGTCGTGTCCCCTTGATCGGCCTGGTCTCCACCACCCCGTTTCTCACCTGAAGAAACCTCTCCGGAGAGGCGCTGGCCACAACCAGTTCCGGATAGCTGAGGTAGGCGGCAAAGGGGGCGGGATTGATGGAGCGCAGCCGCCGGTACAGGGTCCAGGGGGAAACCGAAAGGGGACAGGAAAAGCGCTGGGTGAAGTTGGCCTGGAAGATGTCCCCGGCGGCGATGTAGTCCTTTACCTTCTGAACCGCTTCGCAGTAAGTTTCGAGGGTAAAGTGGCTGGTAAACCGGGGAGGCGGTATCTCTTCAAAGGGTTCCACCCGGTCCCTGATCTCCCGCCGACACGGCGCCACCAGGTACTCCAGTTCCTCCATTCTCTCCCGGGCCCGTGCGGTTGACGGAGCGCCGTTGCCGGCCAGGCCGGTAGAGGTCAGGTAGGCCTTCCCTGCCAGGTGATCGAAGACGATCAGCCTGTCGTAAAAGCCGAGGTAGCAGTCGGGTACGCCAAGGTCATCCACCGCCTTGTCCGGGAGTTTCTCGATCTGCCAGCCCAGGTCGTAGGCAAAGTAGCCGAAGGCCCCTGCCGCAACGGGTACCGGCAGCGAAGGCACGGGCACGGCACGGCAGCGGTTGAGCAGTTCCCGGAGCACGGCGAAGGGATCGCCCCTTCTTTCCTGCCATGCCCCGTTCTGCCAGGTTGCAACCAGATCTCTTTTAGACTTAAATACCAGGAAGGGATCGCTTCCCATAAAGGAATAGCGCCCAAGTCTCCCGGCGTCCATCCCGCTGTCCAGGAAAAAACTGAAGGGGCGATCCCGCAGTGCCTCAAAGAGAAGGACAGGGTCATGATACGATATTTCCTTAATAATCAATGTGGGCCACCCCCATGCTGACCGTCAAGGCTCTCTCACCGGCGGGCCGGGAACTCCGCTCCCGCCCCTTCTCCTTTTGCCGGTAATCCTCCGCCAGAGTGACAAAATTCTTTAAAAGCTTTTTCCCTTCCCCCGTCAGGATCGATTCGGGGTGGAATTGGACCCCCTCCACAAACAGTTCCCGGTGGCGGATGCCCATGATCTCACCCCTGTCCGTCTCGGCGGTGATCTCAAGGCAATCCGGAAGGCTCTCCCGCCGCAGGATAAGGGAATGGTAACGGGTTGCTTCAAAGGGATTCTGGAGGCCTTTGTAGATTGTGCGCCCGTCATGGTAGACGAGAGATGTCTTCCCGTGCATAAGGCGGCGGGCCCGGACCACCTCCCCGCCAAAGGCCTGTCCGATTGCCTGATGACCGAGGCAGACGCCCAGGATCGGTATCCGTCCGGAGAAAGAGGCAACCAACTCCAGACATATTCCGGCCTCATTGGGTGTGCATGGGCCCGGCGACAGGATAACGGCAGTGGGCATCATGGCCTCAATCTCTTTCAACGTGATCGCATCGTTGCGGTAGACCTTCATTTCCCGCCCCATCTCTCCCAGGTACTGGACAAGGTTGAAAGTGAAGGAATCATAGTTGTCGATCACCAGGATCAAGACTCCCACCCTCCTGAATAGTTCGATAATAAAAAAACCAGTACTGACGTACTGGTTCGCATCCCAATTTCTCGCGTCCACTCTTCTATCTGGCTCAACTCGGCTCTGCTCGGCTCAAAGAATATTCGGTTTTACTTTAAGGTAGCACAGCACGGTTTGTGTGTCAAGCAGGTAGCGCATCCTGAACAGGAGCGCCTTCAGTGCTAAAACATACTCAAATAAAAGACGGGAACCGTCTGGGGATTCGCGGTTCCCTATAGGAAGGGTTGGAGATGGTTTACTGTACCATTAAGATCTATATGTTTTATTCTCCGGTAAATTCTGAATTCCTGCGGAAAAAATTAGCAGCTTTTGGGATTTATCTTCGAATTATGTCATATGTTCCGAAAGATCTATTATTCTCCAGCAAACCCGTCAAGTCCCGATTATTAAAATAAATCCAGAGGGGCAAAATTCGGGTAGAAGCTATTTTAAATTCGCCTCTTTCGAGGTAAAATATGGTTAGACCAACTCTCTTAAATTTTATCAAAAGGAGGTTGTCGGTATGAGTTTGATGCGCAGAGACCCCTGGGATATCACCCCTTTTCGGGAGATGATCGGCCGCATCTTTGATGAAACCGTTTCCCGTCTTCCGTTTCCGGGTTGGGGTGAGTGGAAGCCTTCGGTGGACCTGATCGACAGAGGAACAGAGTTCGTCGTCAAGGCCGACCTCCCCGGATACAGCCCCGAGAATCTTTCCATAACGGTGCAGGAAAACAGCATTCAGATCAGCGGGGAAACCAGGGAAGAAAAAGAAGTGAAAGAAGGGAGTTACCAGCTCAAAGAACGCAGCTTCGGCTCCTTCTCCCGCTCCATCCCGCTTCCTTCAGCGGTGAAGACCGAAGAGGCCAGGGCGTCTTTCAAGAACGGTGTCCTGGAAGTGAGATTGCCCAAGCTGGAGGTACCCAAAGGCCGCACCCTGCAGATTGAAACCGAATAAACACTAAGGATGGACAAGCACAGGCGGGGCCGTCCCAGGTTAATAGATGGCCCCTTATTTTTTCACGCCGCATCTTTTCTCCCCCCGGTAATTTGGAACATAGACAAAAGAACCGTCCCTTTGTCTGCTTTGTCTGCTTTTTCGAACCGGATGTAAGCTTCGGCTGCAGTCCGGCGTAATAGTAGTAGAGCCCAGTCTGGGAAAGGCGGGAAACCATGAAAGGGTACCCTAAGGACCAGGATCTGATTCAGCAGACCCTTGCGGGCGATGCGCGGTCCTTTGAAAATATCGTTGAGCGGCACCAGCATGCGGTCTTCCGCCTCGTTTACCGCCTGCTCAAAGACAGGCAGGAAGCGGAAGATGTTGCCCAGGAGGCTTTTCTCAGGTGCTACCAGCAGCTCCACCGGTACGATCCCTCCAGGCCCTTCACGCCCTGGCTTTATAGAATTGCTACAAACCTGGCGCTGAGCAGGCTCCGCCGCAGGAATAGATACTGGCTGGTACCGTGGGATCCGTCCAACGAAACTCCTGATTCGAAAACCGCCGGCAGAACATGCGAGGGCGTGTTGGGGGCCGGCCCCGAAGAGGCGTGGGAAATAAAAGAAACAAAACAGGAAGTACTGCATGCCCTGAAAAGTCTCAAACCCATCGATCAGACCGTGATCATCCTGCGCTACTTCGAAGAACTCAGCTATGAGGAAATCGCCTTCATCCTCCGGACAACGCGCAACAACATCGAGGTCAGGATCTGCCGCGCCAGACAACGGCTGCGTGAATTAATGAAAACCGTTTCAATGGAAGGAAAACACAAAGGAATGTGGGAAGGGGAGATAAAATCGTGCTCACCTGCAGAGAAATAGCCGATCTGCTAGACATCTATCTTGACGGAGAATTGGATGCGGGGCGCTGCGCTGCGGTGCTCGGCCACCTCAAGCAGTGTCCGTCCTGCAGCGAACTTCTCTCTGACAGGATAAGGGAAACGGAAATGATCCTCAACAGCTTCCCCGCCCCGGAACTTACCCCGGGTTTTAAAGAAAGGGTAATGGCAAACGTAGCATCCTCTGCGAGTCGCTCGCGCTTTTTTCCCTCACTGGGATACCTGCTGAGCAGGCCGTGGCTGGCTCCTGCCCTGGCCGGCCTCATCCTGTTAGTCTCTGTCTACGGAATCTACTCACATAATACAAATCTTTTAACAACTCCCAAGCAGGTCGTTAAACAGGCAGAACAGATGAAAACAAACAGTTCCGTTGTTCACCATGAAGATGTGAGCAAAATACAGGTCGGCGGTTATCCGGATGCGGCTTCTCACACCAATTCGAAGACCGGTCCTGTTCCCCCGGAGAGGCTTCTCAATGGAGCGGGGAACAAGCCAGAAACAACACCGGAAGGAAGCCGGAAAGGAGCAGAGGTCTCTCCGCAGGCAAGAAGTCTGTTACACGGAGAACCGGCTCAGAGCAACGCCAACGGAGAGACTACCAGCATCAGAGACCTGCTCCGGGCAGGCTACGTTGTTTTCATCCCCACTTACCTGCCACCCGGCTACGGCCAGGAGAAGGTGGTGTTTGCGGCAGATGCCGGGGAAAATACGGCAGGAAATACGGCAGGTAACCGGGAAACGGCGAAAAGCACCTCCCACGTCCAGAAGCCCTTTGCTATAATCTACACCAACCCCCAAACCGGATCGGAAATCAACCTGAAAGTAGTTCCAACCGGTCCCTACGATTTCAACGAACCGGCAACGGCGACAGGCTTCCCTGGCCCGGATGACCGGCAGCCGGAGAGTGAGCCCAGCATCACCTGGTATGCCGAAAAGGATGGCATTCACTTCATTCTGACCCTGTCGGGAAGCCTGCCTCTGCAAGAATTGAAAAAGGTGGCCGACTCCATTCAATAACGGGAACGGGCAGATAATGAGTTTTTAAGAAAGGAGCGGTAAAGATGACGAAAGCGGGTAAAATAGGGATTGTGCTGTTGATAACTGCCCTGCTGGTAGGAGGGTCGCTGATAGGTGGCATCCTGGTAGGAGAACCGTTGCCGGCCTCCGCCGAGGAGCAGGTGCCTCAAATCGTCGTTACAGGTTACGGTTCGACCAGTGTAAGCCCGGACCAGGCAAAGATCAGCCTGGGTGTGTTGACCATGGCCCCAACCGCCAGAGAAGCCCAGCAGGAAAATGCCGCAAGGGCGAACAAGATTGTCGGCGCCCTGGTCAATGCGGGAGTTCCAAAGGACAAGATTGCCACCCAGGGCTACTCCATTTGGCCGGAATACAGCTATCCCAAACCGGAGGAAAAGAAAGCGCCGTCCATCGTCGCCTACCGGGTAAGCAACACCATCCTGATCACCCTTGATGACATCAAAAAAGCAGGCAACGTCATTGACACCGCCGTTGCGGCGGGTGCCAACCAGGTACAGAGCATCCAGTTCCTGAGGCGGGATACCGGCGCCGCCCAGAGGGAGGCCCTGCAGAAGGCGTGCCAGGAGGCCCGTCAGAAGGCGGACGCCATAGCCCAATCCCTTGGGGTCCAGATTGCCGGGGTTCAATCGGTGCAGGAAAGCGGCAGCGCCACACCTCCACCGATCGTATACCCGGGAGCCAAAATGGCCAATGTTGCCGGGAGTGCCCCCACTCCCATCGAGCCCGGCGAACTGCAGGTAAACGCCAGTGTTACCGTGGTCTTCCGGATTAAATAAATAGTAGTTACAGATCGCCTGGAGAAGACAATCCCCGGTTCCTGACAAAGGCAAGCGGGGATTTCTTATTGCTTGATAAAAATAGCTGACCGGATAGCCGGGCGGTCTCCAATGACTACAGGGTCAAGGTCCCGTTGGGCAGCCTGATCAGCTTGAAGATGCGTTCCTCATCGCCGGTCAGGGCATTGATATAGACCAGGAAGGTATCTCCGCCCAACCTAGTTTTGAACTCATAGGTCAGCACCTCGTTCAGCCCGGTCGTAGGCACCACCGCCATCCGCTCGGAAAGCACCTGGAGCCGCGGGCTTACCTTTGCCCGGGCCTGATCCATGGTCAGCTTCGGCGCGGGCAGGTCTCTCTGGTGGTGGGACATCAGGAAGCCCAGGGCCTCGTAGCCCAGGATCTGACCGTTGTCCAGGGCGACCTGTACCTTCATGAGGTCCGGGTAAATGATCACATTGTCCTGCATATAGGCAAAGTTAACAAACAGGATATTGCGCTCACGCAGGGTGTATGTCGGAACCATGTTCTTGATCCCACGGGAGGACAGGAAGTTCTGGGCCAGAAGGCGGGCCCTGTCGTCCGATATTTTGACCCGGGGGACCAAACGCGAGTTGAGGTAGTAGACCACGTGGCCGCCCTTTTTGCTCACGTCCACCCGGATTATATCCGCGGTCTTTGTTCCTGTGCGAAACTCGATGCTGTAAGCCGGGATTTTCCCGCCGACGTTGCTTGCAACCCTTGTACCACTGGGGGCAGTTCCTGCAAAATCCACGAAACGCCGGGCAATCTGCTGCGCCTGTGCCGAAGTGATCATGTCTCCCGTCAGACCAAGCGGGGTTCTCCGCTGGATGTGGTCGGAGAAGGGTCCGTCGTAGAGCAAAACAGGCACTTCCTGGAGCTGAGCGTCCACACGGCGGAAGCTCTGATCGGCTGCAGTCGCAAGAGACTGCCGTGGAAGCCGCCTGCTGAGGCCGCCCGTGACCTCCTTCCAGCGGAAACGCCCGGTGCGGGCCTCCCGGTCCACAATGGCCATCTGGCGGTTGATGGAGACGGCGGTGCTGTACAGACGCTGCATCGTCTTCCAGTCTTTATCGCTCAAGGGTTGATTGCGGTTGCGTTTGGCCAGTGAATAGGCGTAATCCCCAACCTGCGCCAGGAACTTGGAGGTTCTCGCCACGACGTTGTGAGACAAAGGCAGTTGGTGCAGGTTTTCCTGCGCAGCATTGGCGTTGTACCACAAGTCCGAGAATAGGGTATCCATCTGTTCCGTGTTTGCGCTTGCCAGTCCCTTGGAAAGGAGCGCCTCCACGTTTTTTGTGCGCTGCAGGGATTCGTAAAAGGCACGGTTGTACTTGTTCTGCAGCAGGGCATCCGCCTGGCGCCGGGCATTCAGCTGCCCGATTCCCCAAAGGGCGGTCAACCCCCATAAAACGCTCAAAGCCGCAATTGCTAAGGTTTGCCGCGACCACTTCAAGTTACACTCCTCCTTCTCATCTTGCAAAAACGTGATTCCCTATCTGGGTCACTATTTCCCGGGTCCACATCCAGGGGCTGACCGGCTTGGACGGATTCCAGAAGAATATCGAGCCATAGGTCGGGTCCCACCCCGACAGGGCGGACTGGGCCGCCTGAACGGATTCATCCGAGGGTTCGGACTGCCAGATGAGGCCGTTGGATACAGATTCAAAGGCGTAAGGCTCGAAAATCACACCGGCCAGGGTGTTGGGAAAAGAAGCGTTCTGCACCCTGTTCATAAGCACAGCGCCTACCGCAACCTTACCCAAAAAAGGCTCACCGGCGGCCTCCCCCTGGATAACCCGTGCCATCAACCATAAATCATCGGAGTAAGCATCCGCCTGAGCCTCTGCCACCCCTGCCCCGCCGTTAGGAGATTTAAAGGGCAGGTGGCTAACCCGGAAAGGCGACACCGGATGGAAAATAGAAAAATATCCCGCCACCGAGATGAATAGGATCAAGATAAACCCGAATACAACGTAATGACGCGGCGGTTTACCCAATCCTTTGAACATACCGAAAACCTCCTCTGGATACAGGTAATGTTTCAGCAACCATAGTTTGTGAAAAACTCCTGTCCCTTATACACCCGCCCTACTTTATGTAAGGAGGAAAACCCGTTTTTTTAGCGAAGTGTTTGTAAGGCAAAAAAGGAACGACAAGGAGCATCCGGCATGGCAGTGATTGAGAACAAGCTCCGGGCAGGCATCTCCCGCCTCAGACTCTACGGAGAGCTGGTGATGTTCAGCCACAGCCTGTTCGCCCTTCCCTTCGGTCTGGTGGGCATGCTGCTGGCCGCAAACGGGATGCCCCCCTTGCGCATTTTGTTTTGGATTGTCGTCTGCCTGCTGGGGGCCCGCAACGCCGCCAATGCCATCAACCGGCTGATAGATTACGAGTTCGACGCCAGGAATGCCCGGACGGCCCAGCGCCACCTTCCCCGCGGCCTGGTATCAGGAGCGGAAGTGCTTGTTCTAAGCGTCCTGGGGTTTGCCCTCCTCCTGCTGGGGGCCTGGCAGCTAAATCCACTATGTCTGAAGCTTGCGCCTCTGGCGGTTTTTATCCTGGTGATCTATTCCTATACAAAGAGATGGACCTGGGCGTGCCACCTGGTGCTGGGATTTGCCTGCGGTATCGCACCCACCGCCAGCTGGCTGGCAGTAACGGGAAGGTTCGCACTCCCTCCCTTTTTGCTGACCGCGGCCGTTATGTGCTGGGTGGCCGGATTTGACATCATCTATGCCACCCAGGACGTGGACTTTGACAGGAGAGAGGGGCTCCACGCCATCCCGGCCTGCTTTGGGGTTAAAACCGCCCTGCGGATCGCCGCGGGCCTCCACCTGGCGGTGATCATCCTGCTGGCGATGGTACCGGTTCTGCTCAGCCCGCCCTATGCCGGACTCGGCCCCGTTTATTACCTGGGGGTGGTGGCGGTGGCGGGCCTGCTCTGCTGGGAGCATCTCCTGGTGAGTCCCGATGACCTGGAAAGGGTGACCATGGCCGCCTATTCGGTCAACCAGATCATCGGAGTCACCGTCCTGTTCTTTACGGCACTGGATGTTTTCGTGTTTTAACACTTAAATTACTTATAGGGAGTCGTAAAAAATGCAAAGAATCAAAAACGCACCCCGGGTGGAACTGCTGGCTCCCGTCGGCAAATGGGACGTATTAGAGGCGGTCATTGCCGCCGGAGCCGACGCCATCTACCTTGGGGGGAAAAAGTACAACATGCGCCTGCACCGGAGGGACTTCAACTTTACCAGGGATGAACTCCGGGACGCAGTTCGCTATGCTCACGAACACCGGGTTAAGGTGTACGTCACGGTGAACAACCTGCTCACCAACACCGAGATCTCCGAACTTCCCGACTACCTTCTCTTTCTCCAGGACATTTCTGCAGACGCCTTAATCGTCCAGGACCTGGGAGTCGTCAGGCTGGCAAGGAAGCTGGGACTCAACGTCCCCCTACACGCCAGCGTCATGATGAACGCCCACAACAGGGAGGGCCTGGAGTTGCTGCTAGAAATGGGTGTTTCCAGGGCGATCCTGAGCCGTGAGCTTACCCTGGCGGAGATCAGGCTGCTCCATGAGCAGGTGCCCATCGAACTGGAGTACTTCGCCCACGGCGATATGTGCTTTGCCCACGGCAGCCAGTGCTATCACAGCGGAATGCTGTTCGGTGAAAGCAGCAACCGCGGCCGCTGCCTCAAACCGTGCCGCTGGCCCTACGAACTGGTGGACCGGGACCGGGGGACCACCCTGCCGGTACAGGCACCCGGCCCCTACTTCCTGGCGGTGAAGGACATGTGCCTCCTCCCCTTCCTGCCGGAGGTGATCGAAGCCGGCATCTGTTCCTTGAAGATCGAGGGGAGAATGCGGTCGGCAGAGTACCTGAGCCCCCTGATCGCCTTTTACCGCCGGGCGCTCGACCGCTACTATGCCGACCCTTCAGGCTACAGCTTCGACTGGGAGGAGTTTAAAGAACTCGAAGCGATGCGGGTGCGGGACCTCAGCCCCCTTTACGCCTTCGGCAACCCGGGCTCCGCCTCGGTCGGCTACACCGGAGAGAGGGAACCCCGCTTCTTCAGCAATGCCGTACCGGAACCCGTCATCGAAGCCAAAGACCTCCCGAACAACCCCTTCCCCCTTCCCGAGAAGGAAAACGGGAGGCAGGAAAAACCGCTGCTCGCCGTCAAAGCCGGCAGTAAGGCGGCGGCACTGGCCGCACTGGAGAACGGGGCAGATATCATCTATACCAGCGGCGAAAGCTTCCGCAGCCAGGGAAAACCCTGGAGCATGGAAGACTACCGTGAGCTCATCCTCCGCGGCAAAGAAAAAGGGCGCCCTATGATCATCGGTACCCCCAGGATCACCATGCCGGGGAATATGGCGGGTATATGCCTCCTGCTGGAAAGAATTCAGCAGCTGGAGGCGGACGGCATCCTGGTCACCAACCTGGGAACGGTTTATGCCGCCTCCCAGATCACCGAACTCCCCCTTTACGCCGATTATTCCTGCAACATCGCCAACGGTCTGGCCGCAGAGCTGCTCCGGGAGTACCGGGTCGTCCAGTTCACTGCATCCCTGGAGCTGTGTTACGAGGAGGTGCTGGCCATGCTCGACGGCTTTCCGCTTCCGCTGGAGGCCGTCGTCCACGGCACACTGCCCACCATGGTCAGCGATCACTGCCTGCCTGCCGCCCTGCTCGGAGGCAGCACGAAATACCGGATCTGCGGCGGACGCTGTCGGGAGGCAAGGTACGGGTTGCGGGACGCCGCCGGGCTGGTCCACCCGCTGGAGTTCGATCACCACTGCCGGAACCATATCTTCCTGGCCAACGAGCTCGCCCTCCTCCCCTACCTTCGCTCCTTTTACGGAGCGGGTTTCAGGAGCCTGCGCCTGGAAATCCCGACCTACACGCCCGAAGAGACCGGATCGGTCACGAGAATCTATCGGGCCGGGCTTGACCGGCTCTGGGAGGAGCCGGATAGCTTCACCTGGTCGGAGGAGGAATGGGATGAATTATTGAAGGCCAGGAGAACGACCTTTGGGACCGGCCCTTACACAAGGGGAATCCGGGTCAAGCAGGCAACCGAGCCGGTTGTACAAAAATGATCTGAGGGAGGCTTAAACCGTTGGAGCAATTCTGGGGACCTGAAGAGATCATCAAAAAGAAAAGGGAGTACATCATACCCTGCCTGTACCATTTCTACGAGGAGCCGATGCAGATTGTGCGGGGTGAAAGGCAGTACCTGTTCGACCACCAGGGCAAGAGGTACCTCGACTTTTTCGCCGGCGTCTCCGTGATCAACGCCGGGCACTGCCACCCGGAGATCACCAGGCGCATCTGCGAACAGGTAAAGACCCTGCAGCACGTCTGCAACATCTACCTGACGCAGCAGATGGTGGAACTGGCGGAAAAGCTCGCCGGGATCACCCCGGGCCGGTTACAGAAGAGCTTTTTCTGCAACAGCGGCACCGAAGCCAACGAAGGGGCCCTTCTCCTGGCAAAAATCGCCACCGGGCGGAGCGAGCTCCTCGCCCTGCAGGACGGCCTGACCGGGAGAACCTACCTCACCATGAGCATGACGGGACTGCGCTTCTGGCGCACGGACACCACCCCTGCCGGTGGGATTTCCTTTGTGCCCAACGCCTACTGCTATCGCTGTTCCCTCCACCTGACGTATCCGTCCTGTGATCTGGCCTGCGCCGAGGCGATCAGACAGGTGATCGAGACATCGACTTCCGGGCAGGTGGCCGCCCTGCTGGCGGAGCCCATCCAGGGAAACGGCGGTATAATCACACCGCCCCCGGAATATTTCCCCCGGGTGAAGGAAATCCTTGATAAATACGGGGCGCTTTTGATTATCGACGAGGTCCAGACCGGGTTCGGCCGCACCGGCAAGTGGTTTGCCATCGAGCACTGGGGGGTAGAGCCGGACATCATGACCATGGCCAAAGCCCTGGGTAACGGGACCCCTATCGGAGCCTTCATCTCGCGGCCGGAAATAGCGGATAAATACACACGCCCCGGCGCCTCCACTCTGGGCGGAAACCCTGTCTCGATGACCGCCGGCCTCGCCACCCTGGAAGTGATCGAAAAAGAAAGGCTTAGGGAAAACGCCGCCACCCTGGGCACCTACCTCAGGGAAAAAC
The DNA here is from genome assembly GCA_902812385.1 of Clostridia bacterium. GTDB lineage: Bacteria > Bacillota > DSM-12270 > Thermacetogeniales > Thermacetogeniaceae > DULK01. Next base: position 18,284 of record CADDZD010000037.1, read on the forward strand.
TCCTGGAACTGAAGGAAAAGCACCCCCTGATCGGGGATGTACGGGGCATCGGGTTGATGCAGGGGGCAGAACTGGTGAAAAACGGGAAGCAGCCGGCCGCAGCGGAGACCGACCGGGTGCTGGAACGGATGAAAAACCGCGGCATCCTGATCGGGAAGAACGGACGCTCCCGCAACGTGCTGGCATTCCAGCCGCCGCTGATCATCACCAGGGACAACGTGGACGAGATGATCCAAAACCTGGACGAGGTACTTGGAGAAGTGGAAAGGGAGAGCTGAATTCTTTAATCTTGAGTTCCGGTTAGAGGCCAATCTGGAGAAAACGGAGTGAGCAACATGCCGTTGGGAGCCCATATGTCCATTGCCGGGGGTGTGGCCAACGCAATCCTGCGCGGGAAGAGCGCCGGTTGCGAAACCATCCAGATCTTCACCAAGAACAGCAACCGGTGGCGGGCCAAGCCCCTGGCTCCCAGGGAGATCGAGCTTTTTCAAGCCGCCCGCCGCGAGACCGGGATCGATCCCATCCTGGCCCACACCTCCTACCTGATCAACCTCGCCTCCCCCGACGAGGACCTCTGGGAGAAGTCTCTAAACGCATTTCAGGTAGAGCTGGAGCGGTGCGTTTCCCTGCGCATCCCCTACCTGATTTTCCATCCGGGAGCACACTCCAGCGCCGGGGAAGAAGTGGGGTTGAACAGGGTAACCCAGGCCCTCAACGAGGTCTTTGAGCGGGTGGAAGACACCTCGGTCACCGTGCTGATCGAAACCACCGCCGGACAGGGAACGGGTTTGGGATACAGCTTCGAACACATTGCCCGCCTCATCGAGGAAAACTTTCATCCCGAGCGGCTCGGTGTCTGTTTCGATACCTGCCACGCCTTCGCAGCGGGCTATGACCTCCGCACTCCGGACGCCTTCGAGCGCACCCTCGAGGAGTTTGACAAAACGATCGGGTTCGACCGCCTCAAGGCGGTTCACCTCAATGACAGCAAAGGCGGCCTCGGCAGCCGTCTGGACCGGCACGAGCACATCGGGATGGGGAGAATCGGCCTGGAAGGGTTTCGCTTTCTCGTGAACCATCCCCAGCTGCGCCTCCTGCCGATGGTGCTGGAAACCCCCAAGGGGCCGGACATGAAAGAAGACGTAGAAAACCTGGCGGTGTTACGAAGCCTGATCGAGGAATAATTCAGGAGCCTCCCCTGTTATAATGGAACTGATAAATACAATTATACCTGTCCCAACTGCTTCGCTCTTTCAGTTGCATGGCTGCCTTCCTGAGACTTTCCCATTCCCGTATTCTAAAAGGAGGCGAAGGAAAGATGCTTGCTCTCGTAAACGGGAAGATCATGACAATGGAGGGCCCCACTTACGAAAGGGGAACCGTTGTCATTAAAGACAGGCTGATCTACGCCGTCGGCGGAGGAATCAACCCACCGGGAGAGGCCCGGATCATAGATGTATCCGGCAAATATGTGCTGCCCGGTTTCATCGATGCCCACACCCACATCGGGGTGGCGGAAGAAATCTACCGCATCGAGGGGGACGACATCAACGAAACATCAGACCCCGTCACCCCACACCTGCGGGCGATTGACGCGGTTTACATGGAGGATGCGGCCTTTCAGGATGCCCTTAAAGGCGGCGTGACCTCGGCGATGACCGGGCCCGGCAGCGCCAACGTCATCGGGGGAATGAGCCTGGTCCTGAAGACCTATGCCAAAACTGTGGATAAGGCGGTTTTAAAGAACCCCGCCGGATTGAAAGTTGCCCTGGGAGAAAATCCCAAGCGGGTATACGGGGATCAGAAAAAAACCCCGATCACCCGGATGGCCACCGCCGCACTGCTCCGCGAAAACCTGGTGGCCGCGCAGAACTACCAACACAAAATGTCGGTGTGGAGGGACAACCCGTCAAAGCGGCCGGACCGGGACCTGAAACTGGAGGCTCTCCAACCCGTGCTGCGCGGAGAATTGCCCCTCCTCATCCACGCCCACCGGGCGGACGATATACTCACAGGCCTGCGGATCGCCGACGAATTCAAGCTGCGCGTGAGCATCCAGCACGCCACCGAGGGCCACAAGATCCCCGAGGAACTGGCCAGGAGAGGGGTTCCGGCGGTGGTGGGGCCGTTGCTCACCAACCGGGCCAAGGTGGAGCTGAAGGACCGCTCCCTCGAAACGGCCGGAATCC
>CADDZD010000038.1 GCA_902812385.1 Clostridia bacterium
GCTATCGTCCAGGAAGAATTGAGGCCGGTTAACGAGAAACTCGGCGCCATGGACGAGAGGATTACTGCCATGGACGATAGGCTTACCGCCATGGACGAGAGGATTACTGCCATGGACGAGAGGATTAGTGCCTTGGAAGCTGGACAGCAGGGAATCAACGATAGACTTACAACTATTGAAGCTACAGTTAACGACATAAAGGCTATCAACCGCAAGACGCATAAGGAGATATTTTCTCGTCTTGATGCCATGTGGGATGACATAAAAAGAATCGAACGCCGTGTGGACCGGCAGGAGGAAAAAGCGGTCAGATAATCTGCGCAGGACAACGGCAAAATGGTAAGCCCATGAGGGCTTATTTCTTTTCTCAAAACTTTTTTAAAGGGAGAGTAGATTGACTTGAAACTGCCTTCTTGTATGTGTTTCTGCCTACCAGTAGATGAGAGAGGGTGGATTCATCAATTTCAAGCAGAAAGAGAATGCGGCGCGCAGGCGCCGCCGTTCCCATTAAGCACATCCGCTAGGGGCGCTGACCCGCCCTCCACTTTAATATATCATGGCAAAGCTACAAAATCAAAAGGAAAATGTCAAACGTTAGCGAATGAACCATATATAGGTCATAAATAGTATTATTTTTATATCAGGAGATCTTTGGTGACAGAACACTTTGTGCTGATAAAGGCATTTATCAGAAGTTTTACCCAATGGTATGCACGAGGATGGTGACTGGGAGATGGCTCTAGAAGCTGGGGACATAGTTAGCGGCCCAATTTTTCCTGAACCTGTTAGAGTGCTGGCGGTCAGGCCTATTGGGCCTGCGCTGACCAAGATAGAGGCTGTCGGCGTTAACTCAAAGAAATACGAGCCCCGCTGAACTTGCTGCTATTACCAAAACCTCTGAACAAAGTATTGAGTTTACGGGCGACGCGGAGCATGTATTTCTTTTCCTGGAGGGGATGCGGATCCGCAACGCTTTTCAATTTGATCCTTATATATGGGGTAAGTGTTTCCCAGGTCGACGCCCTACCACACCAAATTGAAGCGGTCTACCACTACATGCTCAAGAGTCCCAACATTCGTTTTCTGCTGGCCGATGACCCGGGTGCCGGCAAGACCATTATGGCCGGGCTGCTTCTAAAGGAGTTGAAATACCGGGGGCTGGTCAATCGAGTTCTTATTATTGTACCCGGACACCTCAAAGACCAGTGGCTCCGGGAAATGAAAGAACGCTTTCAAGAGAGTTTTTTAATCGTCGACCGCGGCGTAGTCAACGCCAGTTGGGGGCAAAACATTTGGATCGAGCGCCATCAAATTATTACTTCCCTGGATTTCGCCAAACAGGAGGACGTCATGTTTGCCCTGAAAGACTCCTCCTGGGACCTGGTGATAGTAGACGAAGCCCACAAGATGTCTGCTTATAGGTACGGGGAAAAGATCAGTAAAACTGCCCGCTATCAGTTTGGCGAGCTGATTTCCCAGATTACCAAATACCTTATTTTTCTCACCGCTACTCCCCACCGTGGCGATCCGGAAAATTTCCGGCTCTTCCTGGACCTCCTACAACCTGGTTTTTTTGCCAATACCGAAATGCTTGCCGCCTCCATTCAAAGTAAGGATAATCCGCTTTTTTTGCGGCGGCTCAAAGAAGACCTTAAAGGGTTTGACAGTACCCCTCTTTTCCCGCCCCGTCAGGTAGAGACGGTGAAGTACAGGCTCAGTGATGCTGAAAAGATGCTCTATAACGCCGTCACCGAATATGTGGAGCAAAACTTCAACAAGGCCTTGCAGAAAGAGAAGCGCAATGTTGCCTTTGCTTTGACCATTCTGCAGCGAAGGCTGGCATCCAGCGTCAGGGCGGTGCGTAAGTCATTAGAACGCCGCCGCAGCAGGTTGGAGGACCTGTATAAAAAGGGGCAGTTGCTCCAGGAGGTAGGTTATACGGAAGAGTATTTAGAAGACCTGGAAGAGAACCAGCGCTGGCAGAAAGAGGAAGAGCTCCTGGAAAAACTGACATCAGCAGAAACGCTGGAAGAGTTGAAACTTGAAATCGATAAACTGGCCGAGCTTGTTCTTCTCGCCAGGGAGGTTGAAAAGCAGGAGATCGAGACAAAGCTGAATCGCCTCAGGGAAGTTATTGAACATGCAAGGCTGCGGGAAACCGGTGCCAAAATCCTTATTTTCACCGAATCCAGGGATACGCTGGAGTATCTGGCCGAAAAAATCGGCAAGAAGTGGGGATATACCGTTGCCACTATTCACGGCGGAATGGGCATGGATGCCCGCATCAAGGCGGAACATGAATTCAAGAACAGAGCACAGGTCATGGTGGCCACAGAAGCAGCGGGTGAGGGCATCAATCTTCAATTTTGCTGGCTGATGGTTAATTACGACATCCCCTGGAACCCCAACCGCCTGGAGCAGAGGATGGGGCGCATCCACCGCTACGGTCAACAGCACGAGGTACATATTTACAACCTAGTGGCGGTGGATACCCGGGAAGGAAAAATATTGGAGAAGCTCTTTGAGAAGCTGAACCGCATGAAAGAACACCTGGGTTCCGACCGGGTTTTCGATGTCATCGGCGACATCCTGCCGGGAACCAGCCTGAAAGACCTTATTCTCGAGGCCATCGCCAACCGCCGGACTATGGAAGATATCCTGGCCGAGATGGAGCGGATCCCTGATGCCGAGGCAGTCCAAAGGGTCCGGGAAGCGACGATGGAAGCCCTGGCCACGCGCCACATCGACCTTTCCCGGATCCAGCGGTCTGACCGACAAAGAGGTACGCCGGCAGTTTCAGGAGGGCAGGGCCGGCCAGCGCATGGTGGCGGTGGTCCTGCACCATCCTGAGCGGCAGGGCAAGACCTATCGGCTGGCCACGGAAAAGGATATGGAGGTTTTTCGGGAAGTAGAGATATATCTGGAACAAAAGCGGGAGGAGCTGTGGGACAAGTGGGGCTTTGACCCGGTGCCGGATGAACCTCTGCCAGTTGGAGGCAGAGATCGCTTTGACACATGTCGCCTTCCGTTATATGGAATGTCTACTTGGGGCGTTCTCTTCAACTCTCGCCAGAAGCTGGCCTTGATTACCTTTGCGGATAAGGTGCGCCAGGCGCACGAGCTGATGCTGGCGGAGGGTTATGAGAAGGACTACGCCCGGGCGGTGGGGACGTATCTGGCAATCATCTTTGACAGGTTAGCGGATAAGGATGCCAATTTAGTCATTTATAATGTTGTTGGGGAAAAAATCGAACATGTTTTTGGAAGGCAAGCATTGCCTATGGTGTGGGATTATGCAGAGGTCAATCCTTTTACTGATGTTGGGTGGCCGAATATGCAGGAATGGGTAGTTAGAATAATTGAGCATTGTTCTCAAATTACCCCGATTCTTACCACCGTCACCCAGACCTCCGCCACTTCCCTACCCTATCCCGACAACTACTTCGACGCAGTAATTACCGATCCGCCGTACTACGACAACGTGCCGTATGCTGATCTCTCAGATTTTTTCTATGTTTGGATTAAGCGGATAATAGGAAATTTATGGGCGGAACTATTTGCTACGCCGCTCACACCAAAATCAGAAGAAATAGTAGCTGACGCTATTCGACAGAATGGTAAAGATAAAGCCCAGGCATTTTTTGAAGAAAAGTTAACTCAATCTTTTGGTGAAATCCACCGAGTACTGAAGCCTAATGGAATCTCAGTAATTGTTTTCGCACATAAAACAACAACGGCATGGGAAACCGTCATAAATGCCCTACTGGGCGCAGGCCTTTACCTCACCGCCTCTTGGCCGTTGCATACCGAAATGAAGACGCGATTAAGGGCTGTAGGAACTGCAGGGAAAGAGCGGATCAAGGAAGTCTTGCAGAAAAGCGGCCCCACCTTAATCCTGATGGATGAGCTATTGCAGTACATCGTCAGGGCCAATCAGGTTGAAAAGGTGGAGAAGATCACCCAGGGACAGACACTGGCCTTCCTCCAAGAGCTGTCGGAGGCGGTCGCCACCTCTGAGAAGGCCGTCCTGGTCCTGACACTACCCGCCAGCATCCTGGAGCAGTACGATGAAGAGGCCGAGAAGGCACTGGCCCAGTTACAGAAGGTATCAGGCCGGGTGGAAAGCATTTACGTACCGGTAGAAGGGATAGAGATTTACGAAGTTATCCGCAAGCGGCTTTTCGAAAACCTGGGTGACCCCAAGGTCCATCGCCAGATTGCCGAAGCTTATTTCCGCCTCTATCAAGAACTCGGCAGTGATGCCCCTGCTGAGGTGCGGGAGACCGCCTACCGGGAGAAGATCGAGCGGGCCTATCCCTTTCATCCGGAATTTATCGATGTTTTGTACGAACGCTGGGGTTCCTTCCCCACCTTTCAACGCACCCGTGGGGTGTTGCGGCTCCTGGCCCTGGTTGTCGGGGATCTTTATGAGCGCAAGGTTTCAGCTCCCCTGATCCAGTCCTCCCTGGTGGATCTGGCCCATGTACCTGTGCGCAGGGAGTTCATTAAGCACATCGGCAATGAATTCGAGACCCTGATCAGGTCCGTGAAAGCCTTTATGAGCATCTGAGCAGATTGGCCAGGGGGGCTTCTTTTGACGTCTACCTGTGGCCAAAAACTTCAGGGGATATACCCGACCACCGCCGCCTGAAGCTCATCCTGCTGGAGCCGGGACAGAAATACGGGGAAAGTGAAACCGGACTGTTTACCCGGGAGATATTAGATAGCGCCGGCTCTACTTTTCGCATCTACCGCAATACGCTATTTGTAGTGGCCCTGGATGCGGGCTCATATGCCGGTCTGGAGAGGCAGCTCAGGCGCTTCCTGGCCTTGCAGGATATCTCCGGTGATGCGAACATCTCCTTGACTGCCGGTGCTCGTGAGGAACTTCAGACTAAGCTCAATGAGTCAAAAAAAGACCTTCCTTATGTAATTTTTGCCGCCTACCGCCATGTGGGCTGGCGCAGCAACGGTGATGTGGTTTGGCGGGATATGGGGCTCCCCACGGTGGGGGAAAAGCCGTCCTTAAGCGAACGTGTCTGGCAGTATCTAAAAGATGAGGAACGCATTTTGTCTTCCCTGACGCCTAAACTGATCCTGGACCGGGCTTTTAGTAAGGAGGAAGCGGAGAAAACTCTCCAAGAAGTTTACGATATATTCCTTAAAACTCCCGGCCTGCCCTGCCTGGAAAGCGAAAAAGTGTTGCTGGAGGCGGCCGGACAGGGCGTGAGGACCGGTCTGCTGGGGGCACGCCTGGGTTCCACCCTCTATTTTAATGAAACTCCGCCGGATTTACCTTTGGATGCTGTCATTGTACGGCCCGAAAAGGCAGAGCTGGAGAAAAAGGCCGGAGCCGAAATTCCTGGTGGCGCCGGTAGCGGTTTTACCGGGGGGTTCACCGGGTATACCGGTTCCGGTGGCGGCAATAAGGACATTACGATAAAAGAAGACGGGGAAAGTGATACGGGACAAGGTGAGAGACAGATTGTCTCAGGTGGTGCAGATGAATCCGGTCAGACGGCGTCAGCTAAAGTTAAACGGGTCAGCATCAAAGCTTCTGTTCCCTGGGATAAACTGTCGCAGATTGTTACCGGTGTCATCCGGCCTTTAAAGGCCTCCGGCCGTGACCCGGAAATTAGCATAGAAGTTAAGGCCGAGTCCGAAAGCGGTTTTGACCGTACCACCCTCGACAGCAAGGTAAAGGAAACCCTCCAGCAGGTTGGAGCGGTTATAGCAGAATGGAAAGAAAGCTGAAATGAAAATCCAACCCGGTGAAGCAGGCGTGCGCCTGATGCAAGGGCTGATCCGGGGTACCCTGAATAAGCCTGAGTATCCGGAAATAGTGAAAAGATCCTGCAAATACTGGTTCAAGGAGCAGACACAAATATTTTAGTCCTAATTGGGAGTGGTAAGCTGACTTTAAGTGAGTCAGTAAATAAAAAGGCGTGATGGTTTTGAATCGAAAACGCAGAGAATTTTTTCGAGGCTGTCTCCTGGGGGGAGCAATAGGTGATGCCCTCGGCTGGCCGGTTGAATTTATAAGATTGGATGATATCAAAAAAAGGTACGGCGAACAGGGAATTGAAAACCTTGTTTTAAACGATACCGGTACGGCCGAAATCACTGACGACACCCAGCTGACCATTTTTACATCCGAAGGTTTGCTGCGTGCTTCTACACGGGGTAATTTGAAGGGGATCTACCACATTCCAACAGTGGTTTATCACGCCTATATCCGCTGGCTTCATACCCAGGGTATGAAATGTAAAGGCAAAGAGGAAATCATCGAAAATCTCGACGGATGGGTGTCAAAAATTAAGGCGCTTTATGCACGCCGCGCTCCGGGCAGTTCGTGCCTGAGCGCCCTGTCAAGTGGAAAAATGGGTACGATTGAGAAGCCCATCAATAACAGTAAAGGCTGCGGCGGCGTGATGCGCGTTGCTCCTGTGGGGTTGATGTTCGATAAGAAGGATGCTTTTAAAACCGGTTGCGAACTTGCCGCCATCACCCACGGGCATCCGGGCGGCTATCTGCCGGCAGGGGTGCATGCCTGCATTATCAGCTGCTTGATCGAGGGTATGGAACTTGAAGACGCCGTGAGCAGAGCACTGCAGGAACTCGCAGCATATCCCGGAAATGAAGAATGCCTGGATTTGCTTAATAAGGCGGTTGAGCTTGCGAAAGACAACAACCCCTCAGAAGATGCCCTGAGGCAGTTGGGGGAAGGATGGGTAGGGGAAGAAGCCATTGCCATAGCCGTTTACTGCTCCCTTGTACATAGAAATGATTTCAGAAAGGCCGTTTGCCTTGCCGTAAACCACGACGGCGACAGCGACAGCACCGGTGCAATTACAGGCAACATTCTCGGGGCGTACTTGGGGATAGAAGGCATTCCTGCTGAGTGGCGAGAACGTGTTGAACTAAAGGACGAGATCATCACTCTGGCGGATGACCTGCTTATCGGGTTTGAGGACAGTGAAAACTGGTGGAACAAATATCCCGGATGGTAAAGCACAAGAAAGATGCTGCAACATCCGGCTAAGTGCACGGGATGCCGGCGGGTGACGCCTGCTTCCAACCGGAAACTATGTATATCTACAAAGATCTTAAGCTACCGAAGAAAGGAGGTGAGGTCCCAGAGTATCTGGTCTGTATCGATTTTGCCGAAGCGGGAAAGAACGCCGAGCACGATGGCCTCTTCGATATCGTTGTCGTAGGGAGCAATTGCATCCAACGCCCTTCCCACCCTGTCGTCGTTCAGCTTATCAGGCGGTATCCCGTAAAGCTCCAGAATGCCTCTTGCCTCAGCCCATTCTTCGATGTGCAGGAGCGGGCAGGGATCGTTGAGACGGTTTAGAGCCAGTTGCTCGATTACCTGGCCGTGGGTCAGCCCTCCTTTGACATTACGTTCCATGGGCACGATCCTGTCCACGATCTCCCGGATGCCCAGGGTCTGGAGGAACGGACCCAGCAGGTAGAGGGAGCCGATCGTCTTCATGGTATCGATATTGATGTTAATCCCTGGTATGCTCTGAAAACGGTTGACGGGCTTTCCCTGAAACAGGCCGGAGTAATTTCTTCTCTTGTAGGACACAAGGCGCACCTTCCTTTAAAAAATGCCGGTTTTATAGGAAATTCGCGCCTTGTTAAAGATTTCCTCCTTTCTTGAGAAAAATTTTTAAAAAATTTTTGCGCCTGATTAAAAATTGCTTAGTACGGAAGATGGGTAGTTAAGATCAAAAAAGCGCTATTTACACAAAAGGCTTGACACTACTCTAAGGGACGATTACTGTGCTTTTCACTGTCTTTACACATTTGAGCTAGGATTTTGGTAAGGATATTATTGATATTTACTAAAGCCATTACTACAAAACCAAGCATTAGGAAAGTTACAAATTCGTGGGTAAATATTGCTATAACGGCTAAAACAAGGGCCAGGAGACCGTAAATAATATTGAACAGCCGGTTACTCCCTTCTTTGTTCATGGCAGTCCTCCAATACCTATTTGTCAATAATTTTCCCGAGCATTCTTTGCCGATTCACGGTAATTATACCCATTTACCCTAGAAAGAGTCCAGCCTTATCTGGTCAAAATATTTTTTTAATGAGATAATGTCGGCTTTTTTCGCAACCCTGTTTGGCTTTCTCCCCGGATTTTTTATTTTGCTCAGGCATTTGGGGCAATAAAAATAAGGGCTTTTTTTCACCTGTTCGCCTTCAAACCAACTCCAACCGCAAGAATCGCAGACGACTTTAAACCACCGGATTGTGAATCCCTGCTGAGCATTCAATTCAGTATTACTCATAAAATTTACCTCCATGTTTTGTTTGCTGCTTTTTTATGTTAATTACTCTTTAACGCGGTTGATCTTTCATGACCACGTATACATATAATTTTCTCTTTTTCTGACGTCTGTGTAAACCCGTAGGAAAGCAGGAATAGCGATTTTCGAGCCGGAAAAATCCGGCAGGGAAACATCATCGCCGGTCTGGGTACAGGGTGAAAGTCTTTCAGAGCAAAGCCGTCCGTGAACTGACCTCTACGAGCGACATAGGCCTGAACTAAATCCTGTAAGGGTGAACTTTATCGTGGACGCTGCATCGTAGGGGTCCTGCCGCTTCAAGGACATGATTGCCACAATGCAGGGCATGGGCATCAACTGCAGATGGTCGCTCAGTCGTATGAGGCGTCAATTGCGTGGGAAGGGTTTGTGGATTAATTTGTCCGGGCATTCCAAAAACGGAGACAATGTGATGTTTCAGTAATAAGACAATAGGCTAATTTTTTATAAAAAATTGATCAAAATTTTGGGTATTGAGAAGGAATTAAGTATATTATGTCAAAGATAAATAATCCTAAGAAATGATGAGGTTAAGGAGGCGAGCAAAGTGACATTATATTACAGAGATACCAAAGTAGCCCAGAGAGAAGGGGGGGGGGGGTATATTCTAACAACGAAACCATAAAATGGTATTTATGTAACTTGTTATTTTTATGTATATTACCTCCTCGATTTATTCTCACGCCTACTTAACTCTTCCTGAGCTTCTGCTGCCGTTGGGCAGAGTATCTTCTCATCTGTTTTTCCCATTCTAATATCACACGATATTCTAAGCTTTCCGCTAATTATTTTTATTTCGGAAGGCTGTTATGAAATCTTTGTATTTCGCAGATTCGTTGCAATCGAATTAAATAACGGCATTTTTGCCGTAATTTAAAAATAAATAATGGAGGTATGAGCATGGCAGTTGAGAAGAAACTGGCTACACCACCGTCGCGCGGTGCGGGAAAAGGAGAGACGAAATCGGAAGTGGCAGCCAGGGAACAAGTTGATCGAAGGAAACTGGAGGCGGAGCGGAGGCAGGCGCGTACCTACGCCAAGCAGCAGCAGATAGCCGAGCGAATCGCAACCGCTACTGACGAACTTTCTTCGTCGGTACAGGAGGCATCCAGCGCCTGTGAGGAACTAAAGTCGGCCATGGACCAGATAGCATCCGGTGCCCAGCAGGCAGGAGGAGCCTCCGAGGAGTCACTGGCGGCGATCACACAAATACTGGGAAATGTCAGGAATGCGGCCGAAGCGGCGAAGCTCTCCCTCGAAAAGGGAATCGCAATCCAGGACCTTGTCAGGGTCAGTTCCGGGGAGATTGAGGGGATGATCCAGGGGGTCAACGCCGCAGCGGACAAAAACGCCGAATCCGCCCGTCTCGTAGGAGAACTGGAAAAAATGGCGGAGAACATCGGCGGCATTGTATCGACAGTAGTAAACATAGCCGACCAGACCAACCTCCTGGCCCTGAATGCCGCCATCGAAGCCGCCCGTGCGGGGGAACACGGCAAAGGATTTGCGGTGGTGGCGGACGAGGTGCGCACCCTGGCGGAGACGTCCGAGAAGGCGGCGAACGACATCAGGGACCTGGTGGGGATTATCCAGAACGAGGTGCGATCCATAGCTGAGGAGATCAACAAGGCGGCGGAAACAGCCCGGCAGGAGGTGGAGAAGGGAAAGACCGTCACTGCCGACCTGGTCGTGATAGCTCGGGACATGGCCGGCGTGGTGGACGGCTCCCGGGAGATCGAAAAGCTGTCGCAGGAATCAACGGTGGCTGCAGAGTCGTTTCGTGAGGGTTCCGCCCAGATTGCCAGGACGGCACAGGAGCAGGCGCAGGCAGCGCAGGAAGTGCTAGCCTCGGTAGAGCAGCAGACCGAGGCATTGGAGCAGATCTCCACAAGCGCCGCCGAGCTGGCGGAGATGGCCGACGTGCTGCGGTCCTCCACCGATGTCCAGAAATCGGCGGAAGGACTTGCGGCGGCAGCGGAGGAACTCTCGGCTGCCATCGAGGAAATGAACCGGTCGGCGCAGCAGATTATGTCGGCGCTCGATCAGGTCTCCCAGGGTGCTGAGCAGCAGGCGAAAGCTGCGGAAAATTCTGCGACTGCTGCAGGGCAGACCATCACGCCGCCTCCGGCGGCACCAACAGAGGATGAAAATACCCGGCGGGTGAACTTGATGTATTTTCAGGGCAGCTTGAAAAGGGAACCAATGTCATCATGGAGAAGGCGAACGCCTCCCTGGAGCGGGTCAAGGTCCTGTCGGACCTCCTCGCCCGCAATAAGTCGAACGTCGACGAGTTGATCTCAGGCATCAATTCCGCTCTCCAGGTCAACATTCAAAACGTCCAAAATATCAGGCAACTGGAGAAGAGGGCACGCCAGATCGACAAGATCGTTGACACGATCGTCAATGTCGGCATTCAGACCAACATGCTTGCTGTAAGCGGGGCAATAGAAGCCGCACGGGCCAGGGAATATGGCAAAGGCTTTGCCGTGGTTGCTTCGGACATACGTAACCTTGCCCAGGACAGCGCCAAAAACGCCGAACAGATCAAAGACCTGGTGAAATCCATTCAGGATCAGGTACAGGTGGTCCTGAAGGACGTGGAGTCTGTTGGGGAGTCCACCAGGGATGAAGTGGAAAAGGCCCGCAAGATCACCGAGGACCTCAAGAGCATCGAACAGGACATGGCCCAGGTGCTGGACAGCGCAGAGGAGGTATCCAACAATGCTGCTCAAATAGCGGCAGCCCTCACCCAGGCCCGCAAGGGAGTGGAGCAGATCGCCACAGCCGCCCAGGAGGCTGCGTCGGCTACGGAAGAGGCGTCGGCGGCGGCACGCCAGCAGGCGGCCGGGGCAGAAGAACTGGCGCGTGCGATCGAAGAGATAGCCGCCATGGCGGACGAACTGCAGCAGCTTTAGGGGGGGTCGGTGATGGCCAATGACACAAAGCAGTTTGTTTCCTTCTATCTTGGAAAGGAGAAGTACGGAATAGACATTGACCTTGTCCAGGAGATCATCCGGATGCCGGAACTGACCAAGGCGCCGCTGGCTCCCCCATACGTAGAGGGGCTGGCCAACCTGCGGGGCACAATCCTCACAGTGGTCAACGGCAGGCTGCGCTTTGGCCTTGAGCGCAGGGAATTCGACGATTCCAGCCGGGTCATCATCATCGACTACGGCGGCAGGAAACTCGGTTTCATCGTAGACCGCGTGTCAGATGTCGTTACCGTTTCCTCCGGTGATATCGAGAAAAAAGAAACCGGACAGGGTGAGTTTGTGGATGCGGTGGCGAAAACGGGCGACGGCGAGCTGGTCCTGGTCGTAAGCACGGCGAAGCTGTTTCCCCGCATCCAGAAGAAGCCAGGTCAGGGTTCCCGTACAGTGGAGAAAAGGGTTCAGGACAAGGCCGAAGAGAAGGAAGGGGAACGCCAGCTTGTCAGCTTCCGCCTTGGAAGCGAAGAATACGCCCTTGACATCATGGACGTCCAGGAGATTGTACACCTCCCCGAATCCATCAGCCAGATGCCTGGTGCTCCGATGTACTGCGAAGGGCTGGCAACGTTGAGAGGCAGGCTCCTGCCGCTGGTGCGCCTCGGAAGCTTGCTCGGTCTCGACGGGGAAGTCTTGGATGATCGCTGCCGGGTAGTCGTGGTAAATATCACGACCGATATCGGGCGTATTACTGCTGGCTTTGCAGTTGACGGAGTATCGGAAGTCCTAAGGGTATCCAGGGAATGCATCGAACCGGTTCCGTCCATGCTCAAGTCGAATGGCACGGGTTTTATCAGCGGGATCTGCAATTTAAGCAGTGAGAGACTTGTCAAAATCCTCGACGCCAGGCGTCTGTTTAATGAATCCGACTACGAAGTTCTTTTCACAGAAGATACCGGGGAAGTAAGCATGGACAAGCATACTGATACCGGTGATGAAGACGATCAGTACGTTACATTTATGCTGGCCGGAGAGGAATACGGTGCTCCAATAGCGCAGGTACAGGAGATCATCAGAGTTCCCAGGATTTTTGCAGTCCCCCGGGCGCCCGAGTTCGTTGAAGGAGTGGTCAATATCCGGGGTCAGGTAACCCCGGTCGTGGATTTGAGAAAACGATTCGGGCTGGAAACAAGCGGCAGAAATGAATCCAGCAGAATAATCGTCGTCGACATCGATAGCACCAGGACCGGTCTTGTCGTGGATGCCGTCAGGGAGGTCCTTAAGCTTTCCCGGCGGGATGTGGATCAGATTCCGGAAATTTTTCTGGAAGCGGACGAGACCGGTTTCCTGAGCGGGATCGGAAAGGTACGTAAAGGGGAACGTATCCTGATCCTGCTGGACTTCATGCGGCTTCTCAGCAAAAAGGAAAGGGATGAGTTGAGAGATCTTGGCAGCGAAGCGGATCAAGGTGCTGGTAGTTGACGACTCCGCACTCATGCGAAAGTACCTGAAAAAAATCCTGGAAGAAGATCCGGCTATAGAGGTTGTGGAAATGGCCCGGGACGGGGAGGAGGCCGTCGAAAAGAACCTTGCCCTGAAGCCCGATGTTATCACGCTAGATCTGAACATGCCGAAGATGGACGGCCTCACGGCCCTCCAGTACATCATGCACACCTCCCCGTGCGCAGTTGTCGTTGTCTCATCCCTCACCCATCGAGGAGCTTTGACCACATTCGAGGCCCTCGAGTTGGGTGCGGTTGACTGCATTGCAAAACCGGAAGGAACAGTTTCCTTGAACCTTGATCGGGTCAGCAGCGAGATCAGGATAAAGGTAAAGGCGGCGGCCAGGGCTAAGCTGAAAATTATGCTCGGCCGGGGGAAGGCTGCCCACCCGGCAGTTGTTAAAAAGACAGCCGTTTCACGGCCCGCTCCTTTTGATCAATCCCTCGATAGGGTCGTGATCATCGGTGTTTCGACCGGGGGCCCCAGGACGCTGGAGGGTATACTGCCAGCGCTTCCGGGTAGCTTCCCGGCTCCTGTGATTGTTGTCCAGCACATGCCGGAAGGCTTTACGAAGTGCTTTGCAGAGCGCCTGGATGCGTACTGCGCCCTCCGGGTGCGGGAGGCGGCTGACGGTGTTCCTCTGGAAAAAGGCACGGTAACCGTCGCTCGAGGAGGGTATCACCTGAAGTTCGCCCGGCGGCCAATTGACAAAAGGCTGGTCCTGCGACTTTCCAGGGACCCGGGTGATGTCCTCTACATACCGTCCGTCTCCGTCACCCTCAGGAGCCTGCGCCAGCATCTGAGAGACAGCCAGATCGTGGGAGTGATGCTCACAGGCATGGGGGATGACGGCGTTGATGAGATGGCCCAAGTTAGGAAAGGCGGCGGTTACACCATAGCCGAGAGCGAGGAAACCGCAGTGGTCTGGGGGATGCCGGGAGAGCTTTGGCAGCGCGGCGGAGCGGACGTTCTGGCGCCGGCTTACGATATAGCACCCTTGATCATCAGGGCAGTGGAGGGAAATAGAAATGGGAGACCTTGAAATCAGTGAGATGAGGAGAATGCTCAGGAATACGGATGAGGAGGAGAGACTAGGAACTGTACTGAAATTGGGTAGCCTCGATCACCCCGACGTCATACCGATCCTGGTGGAGGTCCTTGAGAGTGATACGAGCCGCACAGTGCAGGAGGCCTGCATCATATCCCTCATCCGCATCGGCACCGAAGCAGTATCAGAGGAGGTCGCCAGGCTGCTCAGGCACAGTGATGCATTTGTTAGAAATGCTGCCAGCGAGATTTTACAGATAATCGGTGAGGCTGCGGAAAGAGTGATTTCCGGTCTCCTGGGTGACCCTGATCCAGATGTGCGCCAGCTGGCAGTAAGGGCGCTTGGCAGAGGAGAGTTATCATCCGCAACGCTTCTGCTTCGCGAGGTTGTGTTAAATGATGATAATGTGAATGTTGTAGGTAGCGCTGCCGAATATCTGGGTGAAAAGGGCGGTTCGAGGGAGGATGTGGAAGCCCTTAAACTGGCGTGCCAGCGCTTTTCAGACCCCTTCCTTAATTTTGTGGTGGAAGAAGCGCTGGTGAAGATTGGAGCTGGCTGAATTTATGAACGAGACAGCAATCAATATTTCAAATGAAGAATATACCCTTCTAACCGATTTCATCAGAAATAAAACCGGTCTCTCTTACGATGATAAGAAGCGCTACTATGTGGAGAAGCGCATCTGTGACCGCATGCGTGCAACGAAACTTGAGAGTTTCCGGAGATACTTCCAGTACCTGCAAGGTGATCTCTCGGGACGGGAACTCCAGATCCTGCTCAACCGCCTCACCGTAAATGAGACCTATTTTTTCAGGGAATACGAACAGCTCAAGTGCTTCGCCGAGGAGGCCCTCCCTGAAATTATCGCCAATGCAGGCATGGGGCCCTTGCGGGTCTGGTCGGCGGGATGTTCAACAGGAGAAGAGGCTTACACCCTGGCAATTATACTGCTGGAGATGCTGGGCGAGGATGGTGCGGACTTCGAGGTGCATGCCACGGATATCAACAGCGAGGTGCTCTTGAAGGCACGCCTCGGGGTATACGATGAGCGATCGGTGCGTGATGTGCCCGAGGTGTACCTTAACAGATATTTCACCAGAACAGGTGGCAGGTACGGGGTAGATGCCTGTCTCAAGGAGAAGGTGCGCTTCTACCAGGTAAATCTCAAAGACCGGCAGCAGATGAGCGGTATGCGTGATTTCCACGCCATCTTCTGCCGCAATGTACTGATCTACTTCGATGACATGGGAAGACGCGAGGTAGCCCTCTACTTTTATGAATCACTGCTGCCAAAAGGCTTTATTTTTCTCGGCCATTCGGAGTCCATGAGCAGGATCTCTCCGGTCTTCAGGGTGCGCAAATTCAACAATGCTATTATTTATCAGAAATGAGGATGATTTATGGCGAAGAAAATTCTTGTCGTCGACGATTCCCAGACCGTGCGCGCCTATTATCGGAAGGTGCTTGAAGCCGCCGGATTTGAACTTGAGGAAGCGGAAAACGGATGCGAGGCAATCGAAATTTCTCTGCAGCATAATATCGACCTTTTCCTGGTGGACATCAACATGACGGGTGTGACCGGGATCGATTTCCTCAAGGAGATCCGGGAGCGCCCTGAACTGCAGGCCATTCCGGCGATTGTCGTATCGTCCGAGTCGAGTACTGATGATATTGTGCAAAGCCTGGCGACAGGAGCAAATCTTCACCTCGTTAAGCCGGTACCTCCGAAGCTGCTGCTGGAGGTCTGCCGCATACTGACGGGGGAGGTAGGAAGCAATGGATGAACTGCTGGCCGGATTTCTCGAAGATGCCGAAGGACTGCTTGAAAATTTGGACAGGGCCGCCCTTGTTTTGGAAAGGGAACCAGGGAACGGCGACGCAATCAGGGACCTCTTCCGGAGCGCCCACACCCTGAAGGGGGCAGCCGGACTTGTCGGAGCCGCAGAGATTTCTGAAGTCACCCATCTGCTTGAAGAGGCACTGGAAAACGTCCTGGCCGGCAGGCTGCCCTTTACCAGCAACCTGGCGGACCTTCTTTTCCAGGGATTCGACTATGTCAGAGAGCTTGTAACCCTGCTTGCCTCCGGCATGCAGGCGGACCCCGCGAGGCATGTCGAGGTGCTGGCAGCCCTTGGCGCCCTGCGCGGCGCCGGACACGACACTGTCTCTAATGTAGGGCCGCAGGAAGATTCCGGCAACGACTATCTTTCCAGGCTTTCCGCGGATGCCAGGGCAGAGATCCTGAAAGCCTCGGAAAGGGAAGGAATGAGCGTTTACCAGGTTGTCCTGAAATTTGATCCGGAGATTTTCTATACAGGGCAGGACCCGCTGGTGATCGTGTGTGAAATCCTCAGGCTTGGAGATGTAGTTTCCTTCGTCTGCCACAGCGAGAGCCTTCCTTCCCTTGAAGAACTGGACCCGGAGCGCGTCTGGGTGTGGTTTGAGATCTACCTGCTGGCTCCTCCGGGGATGCTGTCCGAGCTAAGGGAGACCGTGGAATTTCTCGACCCTGACAGCAACCAGATCCTGATCTGCGAGCTGAAAAAAGAAGATCTCACTTCGCTTTGGGCGGGGGAGAGACCGCTGTCTTACGACACAGGGATACTCAAGGAGATCCTGCGCCAGCAGAAGATTTACATCGAACAGAACAAGGGGCGCGCTACTGCCGCGCCTTCTCTGGAAAGGGTGCTCTCACTCATAGCCGGCGCTGTCGGGGAGCAGGATATCCTGGACAGGCTGCTGGGGGAGCCTGATCCCGACTGGCGCTGCTTCAACTAAGCTGTCAATATGCTCGAGGCAGCGCTTGCGGGAGGTGAGAGGATGTCTGCAGGAGCAGGGAGCGAGAAGGCGGGTGTGGCGTTTACTCCCGGAAATGTCGCAGTCAGCGGACACAGCCCTTCAGGGGCATCACCGGACACAGGCGGAAGGAAATTCATTCGAATCGAGGAGAGCCAGCTTGAAAGGCTGTTCGAGCTCTCAGGCGAACTGACCGTTGCCAAAAACAGCATCCCATACCTTGTACGGAAGCTGGAGGTCTACTGGGGAATACCCGAGGCGGCGCGGGAGCTTAAGGAGAAGTACCAGTTGCTTGAGCAGATCAGCCGCGAGCTGCAGGACATGGTTATGGGCCTGCGGCTCATACCCGCATCTCAGATCTTCCGGCGATTTCCTCGCTTTGTAAGGGATGTCAGCAAGGACCTGGGCAAGAGGGTCAGGCTCCTCATCGAGGGTGAAGAAACCAGAATCGACAAAACGGTTCTGGAAAGGGTATACGAGCCGCTGCTGCACATCGTCCGCAACTCCCTTGACCATGGGCTGGAACCGCCTGAAGAAAGGTCTGCGGCCGGGAAGGACCCGGAGGGGACCCTTGCCATGCGTGCAGGGCAGGACGGTCACACTGTTTTCATCGAGGTGGAGGATGATGGGAGAGGAATCGATCCTGTCAGAGTAAAGGAAAGCGCTGTAGAAAAGGGAGTGATCACTCCTGATAAAGCCTCACTAATCCCGGACGATGAAGCGGTACAGCTCATTTTCGAACCCGGTTTCTCCACAAAAAAGGAGGTCAGCGAGTTATCCGGCCGCGGCGTGGGGATGGACGTTGTCAGGGATACCGTTGAGAGCCTGGGGGGAAGCGTGCAACTGAAGAATTCCCCCGGCACCGGCTTGACAGTCCGCCTGGAACTCCCCCTCACAGTTGCCACAACACGGGTTCTGGTGGTACGCTGTGGCGATTCAAGATACGGAATCCCTATGGAAGATGTGCAGGAGGTGGTTCGTGCCGGGAGTGACGACCTGCACGGCCTGGGTAAGAGAGAGGGGCTCTACCTCAGGGGGAGGGTGGTCGCGGTAACCCATCTGAGGGATATCCTGGGTTACGAGCCCGCTACAGGTGGCGACTCCCACAGCGTCGTCATCCTGCGTTCAGGCAGCGGGGTAGCCGTTGATGCTCTAGAAAGAGAAGTGGAGATTCTCTTAAAACCGTTGCCTGGTGATATGGGGAACATCGAGCTTTACACTGGTGCTTCCATCCTCTCCGACGGTAGCGTACTCCTAGTTTTGAATCCCAGGAGTTTGGTCTCAGGAGGTGTCATGCAGTGACGATCACCAGGAAGGGCAGCGTTTTGTTGCTTGAAGGCAGCCTCAGCATAGAAGATTCGTGGGAGTTGAAGCAGGCCCTGATCGAACTCAAGGCGGAGACCGGCCCCTCGCTAGACCTGCGAGATCTGGAAGGCATAGATCTCAGCATTGTCCAGTTGCTTCTCTGCTTTATACGCGAGGTAGCAGATGTCTCTTTAAATCCTCCGGTACAGGAAGACCTTCGCAGCATCCTTAGGACGCTGGGGGTGCTTAAGTGCTAGTTGCCATTGCATGTTTTTGTCTGGGCTTTGCAGCAGGTATCGGCTTTGTTTTTCTTTACGGAAGAAAAAAGGATGAAATGAGGAAGGAAGACGGTTCCATAGAAAAACCTGGAGCACCCGAAAGGCCGGATGTTGCAACGGAGGAAGACGTGATCAGGGTGAACCCTACAGAGGCCCGCGAGTTTTTCACAACTTTTAGGGACGCCCTGAGCCTCGTCGAGTCCGTGATCGGGGAAGCGCACCGTGAGGCCGGAGAGGCCGGGGAGAGGTGGGCGGCGGCTGTCGGCGAGATGGTGGAGAGGGCGAACGCCGGCTTGAGGAGGCTGCAGAAGACCATTGGTGAACTGGCATCGGGGCAGGAGACAGGATCTGCAGGCCTTGTAGACGAAGCTCGCAGGACAGCCCGGGTGCTGGTTGATTCCAGCAGGTCGGCAGTAGCGGAGTTTATCGCCAGCGGGGATTCCTACCTGGAAATGATGCAAGGGATTCAGGCGGACAGGTTTCGCAGCATAGCGGAACGCATCAGGGGTATACTGCGCCAAACGAACCTGGTCGCCATCAATGCCGAGATCGAAGCGGCGCACCTTGGAGAGATGGGGCGCGGGTTGGGTGTGATAGCGGGCGAAGTCATGAAGCTGAGCGCGATGATCGGGGACTCCGTCAAGGCAATTGACGAGACGGCGGGAATGGTAGAGGAAAAGCTCAGGCAGTTTGCTTCCGAGATTTCCGCAAAGGCGGAAAATGCCGCTCATCTTTGCGAGGACTCCGACAGGTTGCTCGGCGAGTATCTTGCTGAGCTGGAGGTGAGGACCGGCGACATTGTCGCAGGGCTTAAAGGTTCGGGCGAGGAGATAGACAGTATTCTGGAGAGCCTTGGCAAGATAGTAGACGCTCTGCAGTTCCAGGATATCTCCTACCAGAAGATCCGCAACGCATTGAGTATCTTGCAGGATGTCAGGAGCGAGCTGGACGGGGTGTTGGACAATCTTAATAAGGGCGGGATGAAGGCAGTGGACCGGCGCCTGTTCGAAGGATTCAAGAGGAAATACACGATGCGTGCTGAGAGGTTACACCACGAATTAACGACCGGCCAGAAGTGCCTTGACGAGAGAAGAGTCGGCAGGGTTTATGAAGAACTTGGAGAGAATGTGGAGTTGTTTTAATATGGAGGGAATAAGTATGGCAAAGAGGGTTCTGGCAGTGGACGATTCGGCGACGGTCCGCGCAAGTGTCAGAATGGTGCTTGAGCAGGCCGGTTATGAGGTCGAGTTGGCCGCCAACGGGGAGGACGCCCTGAAAAAGATAGATATGGCTGCAGAGAGATTTCATCTTTTAATCACCGATCTGAACATGCCGAGGCTCGACGGGATAGGATTGATCAGGGCAGTGCGCTCCAATCCCGCCTACCGCTTTACGCCGATATTGATGCTGACAACAGAGTCCCAGGCGGAAAAGAAGGAAGAAGGTAAGAAAGCAGGAGCAACAGGCTGGATAGTCAAGCCATTCCAGCCGGAGCAGCTCATTGCCGTGATCCGCAAAGTGATGAAAATATAGATCCCTATCTGTTTTTAAAAGTTTTTGATGCTCGATTGAATGAATTATCAAAGACTCTTTTATTACTTAGCCTCGGCAGAAACATTCCGCAGGCCTGTTTCTCCGGATCACCTCTATCTAGTATTGCCTGCAATTCTTCGCTGCCCTGGGCCCTTAAAATCTCCATTACGGGTATTCTTTCGGGAACCCTTTTGTGTAGCCTTCCGTACTTCTCGATTCCCTGAACGCAGCCGAAACGATTTTCTTCTTTTCCCTGAATCTCAATAAAGAACCGGCAGTCAGCGCAGCGTTTCGTATCCTTTTCTCTGGCTTCCGGTAATATGATGCGGTGGCCGTGCCAGATGTGGTTGTAGTCGGCCATTTGTATGAAACCCCTTCCCGCAACAGAACATTTGTTCTTATTATACCTCGTCTGAACCGGTGTTGGGACCCACATTTCGCACCCTGGGGTGAAAACGACCTTTAATTTTATGATGGCTAAAAATGGCAACTAATAAAATCTAGTTGGCATAAGGAGACATCCCATAGTTCGTACTGCAGTAAATATCTTCACT
>CADDZD010000039.1 GCA_902812385.1 Clostridia bacterium
ATATCGTCCTCGTTGAGGTTGACGCCGCACCTGGTTATTTCCCTGGCGTTATCCCGGAGGTCCTCCCGGGTAAACCAGGTGGCTACCGGAACTCCGGTGGTACCGAAGGTCTCGTGGTACTGGTAGAGGTCGGCCCGCGGCACACAGATCAGATCGAAGGGTGAATGGCGCCTCAGTTCATCCTTTGTGGTCAGCGGTATTTTTTTAAGTTCCTCCAGGGACCGGAGGGGGCGATCGGGTATGCGTTCCCTGTAAAAGGGGGATGCCTTGCAGTTTTCCAGCACCCGGTTCAAAAGCTCAAGCTGATTCTGTGCTTGCAATTATTTTCCCTTCTTTCAGGAAAGGCGTAACAGTTTCATGATATTTTCCCCGAGGACCTTCTCCCGGTCCCCGTCTCCCAGATCCAGGAGCAGGATCTTTTTAAGCTCCACAGCCGGGTGGGAGAGAGGAAATTCGCTGCCGAAGATGATCTTTCCCGGCCCCGCCTTTTTGACCGCTTCCTGAATGTGCAGAAAGTTCCCGGTGGAAGTTTCCAGGAAAAGGTTGTCTAGCTGAGCCGCGGCCTCGGCAGCCTCCCGGTCGGCCGGTCCGAATCCCATGTGCCCCAGGATAAAGTTGGTTTTCGGGAACTCCCGGGCCAGGGCCACAAACCTGGCCGTGGAGGCGCCCGGGCCGTAAACCACGTGCGAGTAGACGGGATACCCGTAATCCCCGCAGCAGGCGGCCAGGGCTGCTACGGCCTTGCTGGCAAAAGAGAACTGGTGTGTCATGGGCGAGAGCTTCAGGCCGCGGAATCCTTTCTCAAAGCTTTTTTCCAGGGCCTCAACGGCATCAGCCTGATGCGGGTCGATGCAGGCGAAGCCCCGGAGGATGCCGGGCTGTGCCCGGCAGGCTACTTCCACGTAGCGGTTGTCGGGGATGGGGTTTTCCGGTTCGGCTTTCCCGGTGACGTAATCCGTCATCTTTCTGACATCCACCGTTCCGCCCGGAACCACCACCCCCCGGTCAATGCCGGCTTGCTGCAGCTGTTTGAGGTAAATTTCGGTGCTGCCGTACGTCGTATCAGAAATGTGGGCATGGGCATCGATTATCATTCAAAAAACCTCCTTTGCCTAAGGTAAGGGCCGCCTTGCGGCCGTTCAGGAGGGGACGACCCGGATGGTCTTTTCCCGCGGCCGGGGAAGCTTATCAACGAATTCGAATTCGCAGGGGAGCCCGGTGCCGTACTCCATCCTGCTGGCCAGGGAATCGGCCAGTTCCGGGGAGGGCCGGACCCCCGGGGCCAGTTCCACGCGGATCTTCAAGATATCGGAGCCGGACGGGTCCACCACGAACTGGAACCAGTTTCCCACTTCCGGCAGGCGCATCAGAAATTCCTCGAGGTAGAACGGTGAAAGCGGCACTCCCCTGATGACCACCTGGTCGGTCCGCCTGCCCATCGGAAAAAGCCTGGGCAGCAGGACTCCGCAGGAGCAGGGGTCCGGGTCGATGTACCCCAGGTCCCGGGTGCGGTAGCGCAGGATCGGGGTGTCGTACCGGAGCAGGCAGGTGACCACTATCTCGCCGATCTCCCCGGGCTCCAGCACCTCTCCCGTATCCGGATCCACGATCTCCACCGCAACATGTCCCTCGACGATGTGGTAGCCGTTGTGGGCGTCGCATTCGATGCCGATGCCGCCGCACTCCAGGGAACCGTAATAACAGTTCGCGGTAACGCCCCAGATCTGCTCCACGCGCTTCCTGAAGGAGGGAGAGCAGCCCTCGCCCGTCAGCCACATCTTTTTCAGAGGCAGGCCGGTGAGGTCGAAGGAGCTTTCGGCCGCCGCCTCGGCAATCTGGATGGACCAGGAGGGGGTGGTGATGACGACGGTGGGCTGCAGGTCCCGCAGCATTTTAACGGTTTTGGCCGGTGTGGAGTAGGCTCCTCCTTTCCCTGCCGGAATCACCGTCGCCCGGCAGCCGTCCATGAAGGTCTTGTGGAAGGCCAGCCCTGCCGAACTCATTTCGTAAGGGAGGGCGTTGAGAACGATGTCCCCGCGCCCTACCGGGACGAGGTTTGGGTAGCCGGTGGCGAGTTCCAGGAGGTAGTAGTCGTCCCATGTATTCATGATGTAGATCTCTTCGCCGCCGGTGGTGCCGGTGGATACCTGGATCAGGGCGATGTCTTCCTTATCGCAGGCCAGCAGCGCCCAGGGTTTTCCGGTAAGCTCCTCCTTGGTGGTGAAGGGTAGGCGGCTCAAATCCTCAAGCTCCTGGATGTCCTCAGGAGCTACCCCCGTGCGGTCCATTTTCTCCCGGTAAAAGGGGGAGCGCTCGTAGGCCCGGCGGACGATTTCCCTGATAGAATCCCTTTGAAATTCGGCCAGTGTGGCCGGAGACATCCCGCCGTCAGGAAATTCCGACCCGGAAAAGTATTTGTCTATGATGGCCGGTTTCCTCAGGCTTTGCAGCTTTTTTTCAAAGAGCGAGTTCATTCCCTGTCCACACCCTTTCTCTCTAACAGTGCCTGGTACTTTGGATCCGGGTTTTCCTGGAGGAGTTTCGACCAGACCTTTTTCGCCCTGGCGGTCTCTCCGGTGCGCTCGTAGGCTGCTCCCAGGTCATAAAGGATCTGGTGGTAAAGTTCCCTGGAGAACAGGCTGTTGTCCCGTTCGTAAGCGGTCTTTAAGTATCTGAAGTCTTTCAATGCCCGCTGGGTCAGATGGAAGAAGGCTTCCGGAAGAGAGTAGGTCAGGTAGGCCCGCAGCAGGCGCAGCTTTGGATTGTTCCAATCCCGGCTTATGGCCCTGTTCAGCAGCTTCAGCCCTTTAATGGTGTCGCCGAAAAGGACATTGGCGTCCATCGAGTCCCTTGCGTTCAAAGCCAGGCAGCTCCCGTAGTATCCCTGGGCGAGAGGGTCCCGGGGATCTGCTTCATGGGCCTTTTTCAATAATTCAAGGGCGAGTTTTGCCGCTTTCCTGCTGCCTGCCACCGCCAGGTCATGCAGCCTGATCCCCTCTTCTAAAAGGGCCTCCTTTTGATCAGCGGCCAGCAGGTTTAGCCGGGTGCTCACTTCGTTGTCGCTCTCCTCTTTCTCGATCAGTGCCTTGAATTTCGGGTCGGGGTCGAGAGACAAAAGCTTCTCCAGCACTGCAGCGGCTTCGTTTTCCAATCCCAGGCGCCGATATGCCACGCTCTGGTCGTAGAGGATCTGCCAGTAGGTTTCTTCGGGGAAGCTGGAATGATCGTTCTCGTAACACCGGATCAGGTAATCGAAGTCGGCAATGGCCGAAGCGGTGCGGTGGAAGAACCCCTCCGGGAGCCGGAAGCTGTGATATGCCCTCAGTAAACGAATTTTCCAGTTGTCCGGGTTGCGGTTGACGATTTCGTCAAACAGCTGCATTGCTTTGATGGCATTGGCGAACATTTCGGTGGGGTCCGCGGCATCCCGCCCCTTAAGGGACATGCAGTCGGCATAATAAGCCTTGAGCAGCAGATCGCCCGGGTCCGCCTGGGTAGCCTTTGCAAAAAAGGCGAATGCCTTTTGAGTGGCGTCCTTATCTCCTGAGAGGGCGAGTTCGTGAAGCTTGACCCCCTCTTCGAGCACCGCTTCCTTCTTTTTGCCGGCCAGAACAGGCGCTTCCATATCGCCACCGGAGTCCTGGTTAGGGATTATTCCCGGGCTTTGTACGCCTTGTACGCCTTCCCGGGACAGAAGTTCTTTATACTTTGTCTCTCCGGCCGCGGATAAGAGCTTTTGCCAGACGGAATCGGCCTCCTGGTTTCGCCCCAGGTTTTTATTCGCCGCCCCTAAGTAGTAAAGGAGCTGGAAGTAATAATCCTGTGAAAAGACGCTCGGGTCCTGTTCATAGCGTGATACCAGGTAGGTGAAGTCCTCCAAGGCGGTGGCGGTCCGGTGGAAGTAGGTTTCGGGAAGCCTGTAACAGACATTTCCCCGCAAGATGCGGATTTCTATGTTTTCGGGGTCCCTGTAAACGGCGCCGTCCAGTATTCTCAGTCCTTTGAGGGCTTTCTTGAACCTCTCCATGGGGTCAACGGCGTCCCGTCCCAGGAGGGTAATGGCGCTCCCGTAGTAGGCTTCAACGAGATTGTTTTCAGGTAGCAGCTCTTTAACCTTTGCCAGCAACTCATGGGCTTTGGCTACGGCTTCCTTATCGCCCTGAATGCCGCGCCTGTGAAGCTCTACTGCTTCTGCAAACAGCTCTTCTCCTGTTTTGCCCTGACTGTCGGTCATATCTTCCTTTTCCACCCCCATGCCCTGGTCAGGGTTTTCCATACGATCATCCGGTTTTTCCCCGCCGGTGCTCTTTCCTTTATCAAACTGCATTCTCCACATGCCGGGCAGCATCGCTGAATCTTTCCTCCTTCCGGAAAATTAAATGCTATCAACCGTGATACAATATTCAAAAAGGCACCATAAGGTGACATTTCCAGCCCTTTTTCCCGGGGATTTCATTCTGTTGTATCCTTGCTTTTGGCGCTCATCATGCCGCCCAAGCAGCACCATCAAAAGATTGAAAATAGAAAGATAAATCGGGATTGGGACATATTTTCAGGGCATGAGATAGGAAGAATCAGGCAGGATTTCGCATAATATGGCTTTACCAGGGAATGATAGGTACATACCGGTAGGGATGGAGGTTCCTGTGGCGAAGCGACATTTTTTTGCAGCCTTTCTGGTCTGTGTCCTGCTCCTGGCCGGAGGGCTCGACCTTACCGCTCAAAGCATTCAGGAGTTGCGGGGGGAGAAAGTCGTTCTGGAGGTCACTCCCCCTCAGGTCAGGGGGCTGGCAACCAGAGTAGGGGAAGTCGTCAGGGACTGGACGCGGCACCTGCCTGCGTCTTCCTTAGGAGAGAGGATAGCCGCCCTGTGTAGCGACGGCTTGCAGGGCATTAAGAGCATTAAAACAATCCATGAGTTTGTAGATTGGATAGGGGATCGGTTTGGCCCATTCCTTCAAGGTATACGAGACAAACTGCCGGGCAAGGCCCATGAACCTCCGGCGTAATACAATCGGCGAATAAAACTCTGCGGGTTTCTATGGTAAAATAAAGGAGTCGCCGGTCTCGTTCCGGCCGTATCAAGGCCGGAACGCACAAAGATAAGCCGGGACATAGGGGTCCTTATCTTGAAAGCGTTGTTTTTTACACTGCTCTGTCTCATCTGGGGGTCAACCTGGCTTGCCATCAAAATAGGCCTGGCCGACTGCCCTCCCTTTACCTTTGCCGCAATCCGTTTTATACTGGCCACCCTTGTGATGTGCGGTATTTTAAAATACAGGCATTTATCGATCAGCAGGCGATGGAGGGACCTGCGCGGCGCCGTCTGCTTCGGCGTCTTCAACGGCATCTCCTACGCCCTGGTTTTCTGGGGGGAGCAGTACATTTCTTCCGGCCTCACTTCGATCATCAACGCCACCCTTCCGTTTTTCAGTGCCGTCTTTGCCTACTTTTTAGTTGGGGAAAGGTTCACCCTTGCCAAAGGCACCGGGCTGGCCATCGGATTCGGCGGGGTTTTGCTGGTATTCAGCAGGGAACTGGGGGAGCTGGGCGGGGCGAACCTGTACGGGCAAACGGCCATTTTACTGGCGGCGGCTTCTTACGCTCTCGGCGGCACACTGGCCAAGCGGTATCAAAACAGGCTGGGATTGCTGCAGGAGGTGACGGTACAGATGGGCGTGACCGCGCTGGTGATCACTCCCCTGCTGTTCCTGGAACGGGGCCGCTCCTTTGTCCCCGATGCGGGTTTTGTCCTGGCTTTGCTTTACCTGGTGCTGGTCGGTTCGGTAGCTGCCTTTCTGCTGTACTTCTGGTTGCTTGAGCGCATGGAAATTTCCCGGCTGTCTCACAGTTCGTTGATTACCCCCGTGATTGCCACCTTGCTCGGGGCCTGGTGGGCTCATGAGGAGGTATTCTGGCAGTACGTGGCGGGTCTGGCGGTCATCCTGCTCGGGGTATGGATTGTCAACAGGCCACGGGCAGACGACCAACCGGTCAACAGGATACGGGGCCCTGAGCGTGGCATTGCCGCGGCAAAACAGTCAAATACTTTTATAAAAGGACGCTAAGTGGTAATATCTACATTAGGTCTTCGTGTCATCTAAGGTGACACCGACAGAGGATGAGGATACACCGGCTTGTTGATCTGAAGTTTTCATGGCTGACGCTCATGCAGCTCATGCGGCACCAGCAGAGCATGAAAATAGCGCATATTTCCAGGACAGACGATCACGCCGCCTCGGGCGGCACCAACAGAGGAACGAAAAAGCGGTTTATCCTTGCTGGCGCAGCGACCTACGGAGGTTGTTACTCGCCCTTGACGAAGGAGCAGCTAACGGCAGCCGAAGCGAAACAGGAATTTGATAGGCGACTATGCGCCATGGACGGCGTCATAGGAGCCGGTCGGCTGCTTATCTATCGACGAGTTTTAGGGCGAGTTAAAACGGAGTCCGGGAGCAAGCGCAAGGATAAACCGGAACATATTTCGAGGGGTGACGTGTCTTTTTATTTTTAGAGGGAGAAAATTATGTCTGATAAGGAAAAACTCGTCCGGGACGTGGGGATCATCACCGTTGCCATGATCCTCTCCCGGATCCTCGGTTACGTGCGGGATGCGCTGATCTATTTCCAGTTCGGGCAGAACAGGGTTACCGACATTTACAACGCCGCCTTTTCCATTCCCGATTTCCTCTACATGATCCTGGTCGGCGGGGCCTTGAGTTCGGCCTTCATCCCTGTTTTCGGCGGGTACCTGGCCACCAATCGGGAGGAAGAGGGATGGTATGTGGCCAGCAGCCTGACCAATTTATTGATGCTGCTGCTTGTCTTTGCCATCGGCCTGGGGGTGATCTTCACCACGCCCCTGGTGCGGGTGCTCGTCCCGGGTTTTGACACCGGTGAGATCGCCTTTACCGCCCGCCTGACGCGGATCATGTTTATCCAAACCTTCTTCATGGGGTTGAGCGGGCTGACCATCGGGATCTTGAACTCTTACAAGCACTTTAACTCACCGGCCTTGGGCTCGATTCTTTACAACCTGGCCATTGTGGTGGTGGGAGGGGTGTTCGGCCCGCACCTGGGAATCACGGCATTCTCGCTGGGAGTGGTGGCGGGAGCCGTCCTGAATTTTGTGGTGCAGGTTCCTCCTCTCTTGCGCATCGGCCTGCGTTATCGTCCGGTTTTAGACATCCGCCACCCCGGCATCAGGCAGATCGGGACGCTTGTGTTCCCCGTCCTGATCGGTCTTTCGGTTGCCAATTTCAACCTATTTGTCAGCCAGAACCTGGCCTCGGCCCTTCCGGGCGGCCAGCTGGCGGCGCTCCGCACCGCCCAGCGGCTGATGCAGATACCGCTGGGAATCTTTGCGGTTGCCATCGGAACGGCCATTTTCCCCACCCTGACGGAGCAGGCCGCAAGGGGGGAGTGGCAGCCGTTCCGGCGCACCACCTCCCTCGGGCTCAGGACGACCAATTTCCTGACCATCCCCTGCGCCGTGGGGATGGTAGCCCTGGGGCTGCCCGCCACCAGGCTGTTCTTCCAGATGGGAAGATTCACGCCGGAGGACACCTGGGCAACGGCGATCGCCCTCATTTATTATTCCTTCGGCATTATCGGCTATTCGGGCGCCCTCGTCCTGACAAGGGTTTATTATGCCCTGAAAGACACCACAACCCCTGTGGTGGTGGGTATCGGGACGGTGTTTCTCAACCTGATCCTGAACCTGGCGCTGGTCGGGCCCTTGGGGCATCGCGGCCTGGCCCTGGCCTACTCCATCGTGGGCGTGGTGAACATGTTTGCCCTGCTTCTGATCCTGAGGTTGAAGATCGGGCACATCGACGGCAGGAGGATCATCCTCTCAGGCATGGGAGCGAGCTTTGCCTCCCTGGTCATGGGGGGAGCCGCCTATCTGGTGGTGGCCAGGCTGCAGGCACTGCTGGGCATTGCTTCGAAGATCGCCCAGCTGGAAGCGGTGAGCGCCGCCACCGCAGTGGGGGTTGCCGTCTACCTGGTGCTTGCCTACCTCCTGAGGCTGGAGGAGTTCCGGATGGTGGTGGATATGTTCGGGAAGCGCCTGGGGCTGAAAAGAGGGCGGGCCGTTTAGCTGCTGCCTGCGGTTGAATGGTGCCGAAAACCGGTGCCTTCCTCCTCGAAATGGCGCCTCCTTGGCGGCATGAGGGTTCTAAGTTAAAATATTTGAGGGATTTTGTTTTGCCGATCACCGGAAGGTGGCAATAAATTTATGGAAAAGGAACGGATCAGGAACTTTTGCATCATAGCCCATATCGATCACGGGAAATCGACCCTGGCGGACCGCTTTCTCGAGGTTACCGGTGCGGTTGATCCGAGGCAGATGGTGGACCAGCTCCTCGACCAGATGGATCTCGAAAGGGAGCGGGGGATCACCATCAAGCTGCAGCCTGTCCGGATGCTTTACCGCGCCCGCGACGGCAGGGAATACCTCCTGAACCTGATCGATACCCCGGGACACGTGGATTTCAGCTACGAGGTATCCAGGAGCCTTGCCGCCTGTGAGGGCGCCATCCTCGTGGTGGACGCCAGCCAGGGGGTGGAGGCCCAGACCATAGCCAATGCCTATCTGGCCATTGATGCCGGCCTGGAAATCATCCCGGTCATCAACAAGATCGACCTTCCGGTTGCCGAGCCGGACCGGGTTGCCCGGGAGATCGAGGAGGTGCTGGGTCTGGAGGTCGACAACAGCCTGCGTGTTTCCGCCAAGGACGGTACCGGGGTGGTGGATGTGCTGGAAGCCCTGATCGCCCGGGTGCCGCCTCCCCGGGGTGACGCCTCTGCCCCCCTGCAGGCTCTGATCTTCGATTCTCACTTCGATTCCTATAAAGGGGCGATTTCCTACGTTCGGGTCTTTCAGGGAAAGGTGCGGCGGGGGATGAGGATTCAGATGATGTCCACCGGGAAGGTCTTCGAGGTTGGTGAGGTGGGGGTCTTCACCCCTGCCATGAAACCGGTGGAGGAACTCGGCCCCGGCGAGGTCGGCTACCTGGCCGCCGGGATCAAGAATGTTGAGGATACCAGGGTGGGGGATACTATCACCTCCGCCGACAGCCCGGCGGGGGAACCACTGCCCGGTTACCGCAAGGTGCTGCCTGTGGTGTTCTGCGGAATGTATCCGGTGGAGCCGGGTGAGTACGACAGCCTGAGAAGCGCCCTGGGGAAGCTCAAGCTGAACGACGCCGCCTTCCAGTACGAACCGGAGACCTCTGCCGCCCTGGGCTTCGGTTTCCGCTGCGGTTTTCTCGGCCTGCTCCACATGGAGATCGTCCAGGAGAGGCTGGAACGCGAGTACGGGCTGGACCTGATCACCACCGCCCCGAACGTTATCTACAGGATCACAAAGAGGAACGGGGATGTGGTGGAGGTGGACAATCCCGCCCACTGGCCCGACACCGGCGAGGTGGCAGTGATCGAGGAGCCCTACGTCCGGGCTACGGTGATCACCCCGGCGGATTATATCGGAACCGTCATGGAGCTGATGCGGGAGCGGCGGGGGGAGTACAGGGATATGAGCTACCTCTCGCCGCAGCGGGTGCAGATCGTCTACGATCTTCCCCTGTCCGAGATCATCTTCGATTTCTTCAGCCGGCTGAAGTCCTGCACCCGGGGCTATGCCTCCCTGGATTATGAGATCACCGGCTTCCGGCCTTCGGATCTGGTAAAGCTCGAATGCATGGTTCACGGCGAGGTGGTGGACGCCCTGTCCGTGATCGTTCACAGGGACCAGGCAATGGCGAGGGCGCGCCAGCTTGTGGAAAAGCTGCGCGGCCTGATCCCCAGGCAGCTATTCGACGTGCCCATTCAGGCGGCGGTGGGCAGCCGGGTGATCGCCCGGGAGACGGTCAAGGCCCTGCGGAAGAACGTCCTGGAGAAGTGCTACGGGGGGGATGTCACTCGCAAGCGGAAGCTCTTGGAAAAGCAGAAGGAAGGCAAACGCCGTATGAAGCAGGTCGGCCGGGTGGAGATACCCCAGGAGGCCTTCCTGGCGGTGCTCCGGGTCGATGATGAGAAGTAGGGGAGAGCCTGTGGCGGGACTTGCCCTCTACCTGCATATACCCTTCTGTGCGCGAAAATGCCGCTACTGTGCCTTTGTCTCACACCCCCTTCCGGGCGGTGGAGCCGGCAAAGCCCTTGTGCGGGATTACCTGCGGGCGCTCCGCCGGGAGATCAACACCGCCGCCTCCCTGGCCGGGAGGCAGGTTCTCGGAAGCATCTACTTCGGCGGCGGGACGCCGACACTCCTTGACCCGTCCGACCTGGTTTCCCTTTTGGAGGAGATAAGGGAGCATTTTGATTGGGGCGATGATATAGAGATCACCGTGGAGGCCAATCCCGGCACCGTTTCCGCCGATGGGCTGCGGCTGCTCCGGGATGCCGGTGTGAACCGGCTCTCCATCGGCGCCCAGTCCTTTAACCCGGAGGAATTGGAACTGCTCGGCAGGATCCACGGCGTTGCCGAAATTTACTCGGCTTTTTACGCCGCCCGGGAGGCGGGTTTCGACAACCTCAGCCTGGATCTCATCTACGGCATCCCCGGGCAGAATCCGTCCGGCTGGCGCGCCGTTCTGGAAGAGGCTGTCGCACTGCACCCCGAGCACCTTTCGGTTTACGGCCTGTCCCTCGAGGAGGGCACCCCCCTGGCGGAGGAGGTTGCCGGGGGACGGCTGCAAGCCTGCCCGGAAGAGACCCAGGTGGCCCTGTGGGAGATTACGGGCAGTCTTCTTAAAGCGGCGGGGTACGAGAGGTACGAGATCGCCAACTTTGCCCGTCCCGGCCGGCAGTGCCGGCATAACCTGACCTACTGGCTGAACCGGCCCTACCTGGGCATCGGCGCAGCCGCTCACGGTTACTTCAACGGGATTCGCTATGCCACTCACGGCGATCTGAAAACATACATCGAAAACTCCCTGCGGGGAAGGCTGCCCCGGGCGTGGGAGGAGCACCAGACCCCGGAGCAGGAGCGAACCGATACCGTGATCATGGGGCTGCGCCTCACCCGGGGGCTTTCCCGGTCGGCCTTTCGCCACAGGTTCGGCTATTCCTTCGAAGATGTTTTCGGGGAGCAGCTTGCCGTCCTGGAGCAGGAAGGGCTCATGGAAGAAAATGATGAATTCATCTACCTGACGGAGCGCGGCCGCCTGCTGGCCAATTACGTCCTGGCGCATTTCGTCTAACCGGTCACCGTCCGGTTCGCCGCCCTTAATCACCCGGCCACCTCTCCGTGGGCCGGGCTCTTTTCTATTGACAAAAAATACAGGCGGTGGTATCTTGGTGCTAGGATTTTAGCACTCGATGAGTAAGAGTGCTAATCAAAAAGGTGGTGGCGCCGATGAAGCTGAATCAGAGAAAACAAAAGGTTCTGGAGGCGGTTGTCGAGGATCACATTGCCACCGCTGAACCTGTCAGTTCCCGAACCATTGCCCGTAAATACAAGCTTGGCGTCAGTCCGGCGACGATCCGGAACGAAATGGCCGATCTCGAGGAAGCCGGCCTGATCGAGCAGCCGCATACCTCGGCAGGGCGCATTCCGTCCCAGAAGGGTTACCGCTACTATGTAGACCGGTTGATGCGGAAGGGTCATCTCACCGATCGGGAGAAGAGCACGATAACCTCCATCTTCGCCCAGCAGGCGCGGGAGCTGGTCGATATCGTCCAGCGAACGATTAAAATAGTATCGCAATGCACCGATTACCTTGTCTTTCTGTCCGGTCCCCAACTGGAAAACGCTGCCCTGCATAAGGTTCGCTTCATTTCGCTGGCGCCGGGTAAGGCCATGCTTGTGATCGTATCGGAAAACGGGTGGGTTGAGAACAAGCTGATCGACCTCCCGGTGGCGGTTTCCCAGGAGGAACTGGAACAGGTGGAAAGGGTTTTTAACAACTATTTCCGCGGCCTGACGTTCCCGCAGATCACCCGGGCAATCCTCAAGAGCGTCTACGACGAACTGAGCAGGCAGCGCCTGCTGATCGACCTTGCCCTGGATATCATCGAGTCCGTTCTTAAACAGGAGTCGGAGGATGCCCTCTACCTGGGTGGCACGCGCAATATTTTAAAGCAGCCGGAGTACCGGGACATCCAGCAGGTCCGCAAGCTGCTGGATCTGATCGAGGAGCAGAGCGTCCTGCGGACCATCCTGGCCGAAACCCAGAATATAGGAATTACCGTAAGGATCGGAAGAGAAAATAAATTTGACCAGGTGCAGAACTGCAGCGTGGTGACGGCAACCTATACAATGGGTGGAAACACCGTGGGGGCTTTCGGATTGCTGGGCCCCGTGCGGATGAATTACGCCAGGGCAATAGCACTGGTGGAGTTTATCACCCAAACCCTGTCCAACGCTCTCACGGGATCCGGCTTCTAGTTGTGGAAAATATTTTGCACCAGGCACCGGCGAGGAGGAACGTTTTGAGTAACAGACAGGCACCGGAAGGAAAAGAAGTGGATCAGCGGCTCGCCGCCCTGATCACCAATGCCAACGCGGTTCAGGCTGTAGCCGCTGCGGTGGAGGGTACCCTTGGTCCCAAAGGGCTCGACACCATGCTTGTCGACCGGTTCGGGACCGTTACCATCACCAACGACGGTGTAACCATCCTTGAGGAGATGGAGGCCACCCATCCCGCCGCCAAAATGCTCATCAACACCGCCCGCGCCCAGGAGAACGAGGTAGGGGACGGGACGACCACCACCACCATCCTGGCGGGGAGCCTGGTAAGTGAAGGATTGAACCGGGTGATGAAGGGGGTGCCTGTCGCCCGCCTGCTGGATGGGCTGCAGGTGGGGGTGGAACGCGCCCTGCAGTTTTTAAGGGAGAGAGGGCGGCCGGTTAGGGGCTGCGACGATCCCCTGTTATGCCGGGTAGCCCTGGTTGCCGGGCGTGGCCGGAGGGACATTGCGGACCTCATTGTGCAGGCCGCCAGGCTGGTCGGCGAGGAAAAGCTCAGGGACCCTGCATTCAAGCTCCGGGACAGCATCGTGGCCGTGGAGGGAGCGGCCAACCAGGTTTTTGAAGGGGTGCTGGTAGGGCGCGGCCGTCTGCATAAGATGATGCCTGCGGAACTGCACGATGCAAAGGTGCTGATCATCGACGATGCCTTGTCCCCGGAGGAGCTTGGGGAGGGATCTCTGGCCACCGAAGCCGGATTCAATAAATATCTGGCCCTGCAGGAAGAATTTTATAAGAATCTTGTTAAAATAATAGATCTAGGGGTAAAGCTGGTGCTGGTGGATCGCGGGGTTGACAGCCACGCCGAGGAGGTCCTGGCGGATGCCGGCGTGATGGTTTTGAAGCGGGTTTCCGTGAAGGATTGGCGCAGGGTGGCGGAACACACCGGCGCCTGGCCGATCAAGCGCACGGGGCTGAGAAAGAGCCCGGAGGAGCTGCTCAAGTGCCTGGGGAAAGCCAGGCACGTCTGGGAAGACGAGAAACTGGAGCACGTCCGGGTGGAAGGCGGCGGAGGGAAACCCTACGCCGCTGTGCTCGTTGGGGCGGCGACGGCCGAGGTTTTACAGGAGCGGGAAAGGATAGCCCGCGATGCCGCCAGCGCAGTGCAGGCCGCCCTGCAGGGCGGTGTGGTGCCGGGGGGCGGATCGGTTGAACTTGCGGTGGCCCGGGACCTGGAGGCGGTAAAGTCGGAGCAGCGGGGCATGGCCGCTTACGGGGTCGAATGCGTGATGGCCGCTCTGGAACGCCCCTTCATGCAGATCGTCACCAATGCCGGTTTCAATGCCCTGGAAAAGCTCGGGGAGGTCATTACGGCCCAGAGAGAATCCGGAAGGGACTCGATGGGAGTCGACTGCGATACCGGTTTTGTCTGCGACCTTTGGGAGAAGGGGATCATCGATCCCGTGCCGGTAAAGGTTAATGCATTGCAGGCCGCCGGGGAACTGGCCCAGGCCATCTTGCGTATAGATACCATTATCAGGAGGAAAGAGGGAGAAAAAGGCCCTGATTCCGCAAGGAGGGATGAGTTTTGAAAAACGATGTCAGCAGTGATGCCGAACTTAAAAAAGCGGAACAGGATGCGGAACAGGTAGAGGACCGCAGAGAACAGGAAGCGGAGGCGGCACAGGAGCCAGAACAGGAACCGGACTTGAGGCAGCAGCTGGATGAAATGAAAAAGGAAATGGATCGGATGCGGGACCGCTACCTCCGGCTCGCAGCCGACTTTGACAATTACCGCCGCAGGACACGGCAGGAGATGGAGGAGGTCCGGCGCACCGCCGCGGAGCGGTTGCTGCGTGAACTGCTCCCGCTGGCGGATAATTTTGAACGGGCGATCGCCGCGGTGCGTTCCGAACTTTCCGATAGGGTCATTACAGGGATCGATATGATCTACAGGCAGCTTCTCAATATACTCGGCCAGGCGGGCGTGGAGCCCATGGAGTCGGTGGGCAAACCGTTCGATCCCGCTTACCACGAGGCCTTCGAAGAGGTGGTTACCGGTGAGTGGCCTGAGGGAACGGTTGCCTCGGAGATCCAGAAAGGCTACCTGCTGGGGGGCAAGGTGCTGCGGCCGGCTCTGGTACGGGTAGCAAAAGGTCCTGAAATAAAAGATCAAGCAGAAGCCGAATGTTTGGATAAGGAGGATGGTAGTAATGAGTAAAGTCATCGGTATCGACCTGGGCACAACCAACTCATGTGTGGCAATAATGGAAGGCGGGCAGGCGACCGTCATACCGAACGCCGAGGGAAACCGGATCACCCCTTCCGTGGTTGCGTTTACCAAGACCGGTGAGCGCCTCGTCGGGGAACTGGCAAAAAGGCAGGCGGTAACCAACGCCGACCGCACCATTCGTTCCATCAAGCGGAAAATGGGGAGCGACTACCGCGTTAAGATAGATGATAAGGAGTACACCCCGCAGGAAATATCGGCGATGATCCTGCAGAAGCTGAAGGCTGATGCCGAGGCCTACCTGGGAGAAAAGGTGACCCAGGCGGTGATTACCGTGCCCGCCTACTTTACGGACAGCCAGCGGCAGGCAACGAAGGACGCCGGGCGGATCGCCGGCCTGGAGGTATTGAGAATTATCAACGAGCCGACGGCGGCTGCCCTGGCCTACGGGTTGGATAAGGGTGAGGACCACACAGTTCTGGTGTTTGACCTGGGGGGCGGCACCTTCGATGTCTCCATCCTTGAACTGGGGGATGGGGTTTTCGAGGTCAAGGCCACCAGTGGAAATAACTTTCTCGGCGGAGACGATTTCGACGAGCGCATCATAAACTACTTAGTGTCGGAGTTTAAAAAGGAGACGGGTATCGATCTTTCCAAAGACCGGGTAGCTCTGCAGCGGCTGAAGGATGCCGCGGAGAAGGCGAAGCACGAACTGTCCGGCGTGACCCAGACCACCATCAGCCTTCCCTACATCACGGCCACCGCAGAGGGCCCGCAGCACCTGGAAATGACTCTGACCAGGGCCAAATTCGAGGAACTGATCCGGGACCTGGTGGAGAAAACCGTTGGACCCGTCAACCAGGCCCTGTCCGATGCCGGTCTGCAGCCGAAGGATATCGATAAAATCCTCCTGGTAGGCGGTTCTACCCGGGTGCCTCTGGTGCAGGAAACCATCCGCAGGGTCCTGGGCAAAGAGCCTCATAAGGGGATCAACCCGGATGAGGTGGTTGCCCTGGGTGCGGCCATTCAGGGCGGTGTGCTGGCCGGAGAGGTCAAGGACATCGTCCTGCTCGATGTTACGCCGCTGTCCCTTGGAATCGAGACGCTGGGCGGTGTGTTCACCAAGATCATCGAAAGGAACACCACGATTCCCACATCGAAGAGCCAGATCTTTACCACAGCCGCCGACATGCAGACGAGCGTGGACATCCATGTGCTGCAGGGTGAACGGGCAATGGCCGCCGACAACAAGACCCTCGGCCGCTTCCAGCTGGTCGGTATTCCGCCGGCACCCAGGGGAGTGCCGCAGATCGAGGTGAAATTCGACATCGACGTCAACGGGATCGTTCACGTATCGGCCAAGGACCTGGGCACCGGCAAGGAGCAGCAGATCACCATCACCGCCTCCACCAACCTGACCGAGGCGGAGATTGAGGAAATGGTTAAGAACGCTGAGAAATACGCCGAGGAGGACAGGAAGCGGAAGGAGGAGGCCGAGGTCCGGAACCAGGCGGACAGCATGATCTACCAGGCCGAGAAGACCCTGAACGATCTCGGCGACAAGGTCGGTTCCGCCGACCGGGACCGGGTCAACCAGGCCAAGGAGGAGCTGCGCAAGGCCCTGGAGGGCAGGGATACGGCCGCCATCAAGCAGAAGATCGAAAACCTGACCAAGGTGATCTACGAGATCTCCTCAAGGGTCTACCAGCAGACGGGCGCCCAGAGTGCCGCCGCAGGAGGCGCGGGAGGCGCAGGGAATCCGGGCGGCTCCGGGCAAACGGTGGATGCCGATTACAAGGTGGTAGACGACGACCAGAAGTAAAATACTATTCAGGTATTCAGAATTCAGTAGTCAGAATTTAGAATACCCCGAGAATATGTTAAAAAGCGGATATGTTCGCCGGTTCTCTCATTCTGACTCCTGACTCCTGAGTAGTAACAAATACAGAAATAAAATACGGCCTTACGGAAGGTGAGGCGGATGGCCAAAAGGGATTACTACGAGGTGCTGGGCGTAAGCCGGAATGCCACCGAGGACGAGATCAAAAAGGCTTACCGGAAGCTCGCCCGTAAGTACCATCCCGATATGAACCCGGATAATAAAGAAGAGGCCGCGGAGAAGTTCAAGGAGGTCCACGAGGCCTACGAGGTGTTGAGCAACCCGGAGAAGCGGGCCCGCTACGACCAGTTCGGCCACGCCGGCGTGAATGGAGGCGCCACCGGCGGCCCCGGCTTTGACTTCGGCGGTTTCAGGGACTTCGGCAGCTTCGGAGGCTTCGGGGATCTCTTCGACGTTTTCTTCGGAGAGGGGCCTTTTTCCCAGCAGCGGAGCAGCGGGCCGGAGCGGGGTGCGGATCTTCAGATGAGCATCGACATCAAGTTCGAGGAGGCTGCCTTCGGGGTTGAGCGCAATGTGAAGATCCACCGCTGGGAGGACTGTGAGCAGTGCCACGGCACCGGTGCTGCCCCGGGGACAAAGCCCGTCACCTGCCCGACCTGTGGTGGTACCGGCCAGATCCGGGTAACCCGGTCCATTGCCTTCGGGCAGTTCCAGACGATCCGGACCTGCGACAGGTGCCACGGGGAGGGAAAAGTCATCGAAGTCCCCTGCAGCGCCTGCCACGGCAAGGGCAAGGTGCGCAGGTTGCGAACCGTGAAGATCAAAGTGCCTGCCGGCGTAGACACCGGTTCTGTCCTCCGCCTCGCCGGGGAGGGAGAGTTGGGAATACGGGGTGGACCGCCCGGTGACCTCTTTGTGACGATCCGGGTGCAGCCTCACAAGATTTTCAAGCGGCAGGAGGACGATGTTATCTGCGAAATTCCCATCTCCTTCGTGCAGGCCGCCCTGGGAGACGAGATCGAGGTGCCTACGCTGGAGGGTCCGATCAACTTCAAGATCCCGGAGGGAACCCAACCGGGAGCGGTCTTTCACTTAAGGGGTAAGGGAATTCCCCACCTGCAGGGATACGGGCGTGGGGATCAGATCATCAAGGTCAACGTCATGATTCCCACCAGGCTCACCGACAAGCAGAAGGAACTGCTGCGCAAGTTTGAAGATACCGCCAGGCCGGAGCAGTACCAGTCTCGCAAGGGGTTTTTCGAAAAAATGAGAGACGCCTTTATGGGGTAAGGGCGATGGGAAGGATGATTGGGAGGTGCACCGCTTTTATCTCTCCTCCGTACCCCCCGGGGCGGAGGAGCTACCCCTCAGCCCGGAAGATGCCAGGAAGATCTGCCGGGTGCTGAAACTGGCTCCAGGGGACGAGATCATCCTTTGGAACGAATCCGGGGTAGAATACCGTGCCCTGATCACCAAGGTGACAGGGCAGTTTGTTTATGTTAGGGTCCTGGAGGAACTGGAGAACACCGCCGAATCACCCCTGTTTCTCAACCTGGTCCAGGGGATCCCGAAGGGGGACAAGCTGGAACTGATCATTCAGAAGGCGACGGAGCTTGGGGTGCGGCGGATCTACCCCATCGTTACCGAGCGGACGGTGGTCCGGATCCCCGAAGAGCGCCGGGCTTCTCGCCTGCAGCGCTGGCAGTCGATTGCCCGGGAGGCCGCCCGCCAGTGCGGCCGGGTGCGCATCCCTGAAATTGCGGAGATCAATACACTGGACGGGATTTGGGGAATACTGGAGACAGGAGCAATCAAGCTGATCTGCTGGGAGCGGGAGACGGCAGGCTTAAAGGCTTACCTACGCCGGTTTGGACGGCCGCCCCGCGTTCCCGTTTATTTGTTCGTGGGCCCCGAGGGGGGCTTCAGCCCGCAGGAGGTTGCGGCCTGCATCGGCAGGGGGGGAATTACCGTAAGCCTGGGGCCGCGCGTTCTGCGCACCGAAACGGCAGGCCTGATCGGCTTGAGCCTGGTTCTCTACGAATGGGGTGATCTGGGTGGCCTCTGAAAAGGGGAAGAGGGCGGCTTTTTACACCCTCGGGTGTAAGGTCAATCAGCAGGAGACCGCAGCCCTGCAGGAGGTTTTTCGGCAGCACGGTTACGAGATCGTAGGCTTTAATAATTCCGCAGATGTTTACATAATAAATACCTGCACCGTCACCCATCTTGCCGACCGCAAGTCCCGCCAGATGATCCGCCGCGCCACCGGGCGCAATCCCGATGCGGTGGTGGCGGTGGTGGGCTGTTATGCCCAGATCAATCCCGGGGAGGTCCTCTCCATCCCCGGGGTCGACGTGGTGGTGGGCACCCAGGACCGCGGGAGGCTTGTCCGGTTGGTGGAAGAGGCAGCCCGGCAGAAAGCGGGGGCGGCTTCACCGCAGGCGGCGCCGAAGATTAATGCCGTTCGTTCCATTCAGGAAAAGCCGGTTTTTGAGGAACTCCCCCTACCGGACAACCGCAGCCGCACCCGGGCCTTCCTCAAGATCCAGGACGGGTGTGACCAGTACTGCGCCTACTGCATTATTCCCTATGCCCGCGGGCCTCTGCGCAGCCTGCGCCCGGAACTGGTGCGCGAAAGAATTGAACAGCTGCTGGAGACCGGCTACCGTGAGATCGTCCTGACCGGGATTCACACCTCCGCCTACGGCAGAGACCTGGCTGACGGGATCGATCTGGCAGTCCTTCTGCGGATGCTGTCGAGCCTGCCGGGTGAATTCCGCCTCCGCCTCAGTTCTGTGGAACCTGCAGACGTCTCGGAGGAACTGCTTGAGGTCATGGCCTCTTCGGAGCGGATCTGCCGTCATCTCCACATCCCTCTTCAGTCCGGGGACGACGGGGTTTTGAAGAGGATGCGCAGGCCCTATACGGCGGGGGAGTACCACTCCCTTTTTGAAACGGCCTGCAGGAAAATACCCGGCCTAGCCGTTACCACCGATGTCATGGTGGGTTTCCCCGGAGAGACGGAGGAGGAATTCGAAAACTCGTACCGGTTTATCTCGTCACTGCCGTTTCGAGACCTGCATGTTTTCAAGTATTCCCCCCGTCCCGGCACTGTGGCGGCCGCCCTTCCGGACCAGGTTGCTCCGGATATCAAGGACCGGCGCAGCGCCAGGCTGCTCCGCCTTGCCGATGAGCTGTCGAAGGCATTCGCGAAGCGGTTCCTCGGCCAGGTGCTTGCGGTCCTGGTTGAGCGACGGGCTCCGGGGAAGCAGGGCTATTGGGAGGGGCTCACGGACAACTACCTCCGGGTGTTATTCTCCGCACCTAAGGGGGATCCCGGCCTGCGGGGGACCTTTCTGTCGGTGCTCCTGACTGAGCCGGGGGAGGGGGATACGCTCCTGGGGGAACCGGTGGTTTACGACCGGTAAATTCCGGGCATTCCGAAAGTGTGATAAAATAGTTACCGGATGTAGTTACCGGATGGCTAACATAACCAGCAGGTGAGT
>CADDZD010000040.1 GCA_902812385.1 Clostridia bacterium
CAATACCCCCGCCCGCCCCAGCAAAGCCGCCGGGACGATCTTCAATGATTCCCTGAAGGCAGGCAGAACGCGAAGATGCGCCTCTTTTTTCACCGGGTCCAGGAGCAACATCCCCGCCCCGCGGGCAACTCCTCCACCGATCACAAACAGGGAGGGGTTGAGCAGGGTGCAGATGTTGGCAATTGCCATTCCCAGGTAGCGCCCTGCCGTTTCCAGAATTTCCTTTGCTTCTGGGTCCCCCTCCTGCGCCGCCCGGGTAACTGCAGGAGCATCCACCTCATCGAGAGACCCCCCGGCCAGCTGCAGGATTTTATTACCGTTTCCGGCGGAAATCAATTCCACGGCTCTCTGCTTAATGGCCCGTCCCGATGCCACAGCCTCCAGGCACCCTCTGTTCCCGCAGGAACAGGCCGGCCCGCCGGGGGCCACCACCATGTGCCCGATCTCCCCCGCGCCACCGAAGGCACCGGAATAGATTTCCCCGTTGAGGACGAGGCCTCCGCCCACCCCGGTACTGACTGTGATAAAAACCATGTGGTCATGCCCGCGGCCGGCCCCGTAAAGGTGCTCCCCCAGGGCGGCGAGATTGGCGTCATTCTCCAGAAAAACCGGGAGTCCCAGGGCGTTCTGAAGGATTTCCTTTAAATTTACGTTGCGCCACTGCAGGTTGGGGGCGAAGATGATCCGGCCAGCCACGGGGTCCAGGGGACCCGGCGCTCCCACTCCCAGGGCCACGATGGATCCATCCCGCAGGGCGCCGGCAGGAGTCACCGCCTCCAGACTCGCCAGGATGTTGG
Source organism: Clostridia bacterium (assembly GCA_902812385.1). Classification (GTDB taxonomy): domain Bacteria; phylum Bacillota; class DSM-12270; order Thermacetogeniales; family Thermacetogeniaceae; genus DULK01. The sequence continues at coordinate 798 of CADDZD010000040.1, forward strand.
CAATCACCCGCTTTTGTCCGAGGGCGGCTTCCGTAGGACGCACATCCCTCCTGAGAATCTGTTCACCCGGCCCGACGAGGGCCGAGTATATCTTGGTACCACCAAGGTCAACAGCCAGTACGAGATTCATGATCCTACCCACCACTTTACCGTATATGCTCTATTTTGTCCGATTATTTTATCTTTCTTGCCTTTTCCCGGGAAAAACCGTTAACTGAGGACGAGCTTTTCAAGGGCTTCAGCCACACCGTCGTCGTTGTTCGAGGAAGTAACGTACCGGGCGCGGCGGCGCACTTCGGGACGGGCGTTGGCCACAGCCACCCCGATCCCGGCAAACTCAAGCATCTCCAGGTCGTTGAAGCTGTCCCCGAAGGCCATGACATCTTCCCTCTTCACCTTCATCCAACCGGCCAGTTTCCGCAGGGCAACGCCCTTCGTAGCGTCGGGATGGCTCACTTCCAGGTAAAGAGGCTTTGACTTGGTCAGATGCGCCTCAAGCCTTTCGGCATCCAGGATTTCCCTAAGCTCCGTGAAATAAGAGTCTATCACCGGCTCCTTCTCAATCATCAGGAGCTTCATGGGAGCCCCCTGTACAAGGAGTTCCTCCAGGTCGGATACCCGGTCGAAGGGCACGCCTGCCAGGGAGGCGTAATGCTCCCCCTGAGGGGTGATCCTCTCCACATATAACCTGTCGTTCAGGTAAAAATTGACCTGCACCTTTTTCTCACGCCCAAAGGCGATCACCCGGCGGGCCACCTCCGGGGAAAGGGGGCGGTGATAGACGACCTCGCCGGACAGGGCGTTTTTAACCAGGGCCCCCTGGTAGGTGATGAGGGGGATGTCGAAGCCGAGCATTTCCGCGTAGGGCCTTGCGGAAGGGAACATCCGGCCTGTGGCCAGGGTCACCGCAATCCCCATATTCCTTACTCTTTTTAACACGGCCTGCGTCCGCCGGGAGATGGTCAGGTCGTCCCGGAGGATGGTGTCATCCAGATCTATGGCAACCAGTTTGATATTGCTCATCCTTTCGTCTCCTCACCATGCAGGTAATCGTACAGGGCCGCCGCCGCTTTCCTGTTCATACCCGGCACGGCCGCCAAGTCTTCCAGGCTTGCTTCCCGGATGCGTGCCAGGGAACCGAAGTGTTTCAGGAGGACGGCCTGCCTCTTTTTCCCGATCCCCGGTACCTCTCCGAGGAGAGAGGTCTTGGCCTTCTTGCGGCGCAGCTTTTCCTGGTATGAGTGGGCAAACCGGTGCGCCTCGTCCCGGGCCTGCTGCAGGAGGTGCAGCCCCGGGTGGCTGCGGGGGAGGTGGATCGGGGCGATGCGCCCCGGACGGAAGATCTGCTCCTCCTCTTTCGCCAGGGCCGCCAGTTCCACTTCCGTACAGTTCATCTGGCGCAGAACGGCCTCCGCGGCGTGCAGCTGCCCCCTGCCCCCGTCGATCACCAGGAGGTCGGGAAGAGGATCCTGGAGGGCGCGGCCGAGGCGGCGCCTTACCACCTCCTGAACCGCGGCGTAGTCGTCCCCCGGTGCACCGTTGCGAATCCTGTAGTGCCGGTAGCCCTTCTTGTCCGGCTGCCCGTCGCTGAAACATACCAGCGAGCCCACCGTCTCCCGGCCACCGAAGTGAGAAATGTCAATACACTCCAGCCTGCGGGGATACCTCTTCAGCCCCAGGGCGTTCTGGAGTTCCAGCACCAGGGCGCGCCCCTTCTCCCGGGACTGCAGGGTGCGCCTGTTGCGCCGCTCTGCCTTGAGGGTGGCGTTTTCCAGGGCGAGCCGGACCAGTTCCCTCCCCCTGCCGCGCCTCGGGTGGCGGATCTCCACCTTCCCTCCCCGCAGCCTTCTGAGCCACTCAGCCAGGAGGTTCGCCTCGGGGAGCGGATGGCTCACCAGCACGGTGGCAGGAATATCCCTGCCGGGGTTGTAATACTGTTTCATGAAAGACCCCAGCACCTCTCCCGGGGTGAGTCCTTCCGTGCCCGTCAGGAAGTAATGCTCCTCCGCCACAACCTTGCCTCCCCGGACCCGGAAGAGCAGGACGCACTCCTCGTTCAGGTAACTACCCACCGCCAGGACGTCCTGGTCCGGGCCGGAGGCGCTGGCAACCCGCTGCTGTTCCCGAACCCTGCGCAGGGCTGCCAGCTGGTCCCGGATCCGGGCCGCCCTCTCGAAGTCCAGGGCCCGGGCGGCCTCCTGCATCTGTCTCTCCAGCCGCTTTTCCACCTCCCGGGTGTTCCCCTCCAGAAAAAGCACAAGCTGGTCGATCACTTCCCGGTAGGCCTCGGGCGAGACGTTCCCGGTACAGGGCGCCAGGCACTGCCGGATCTGGGCGTTCAGGCACGGCCTGCTGCGCGGAACGAGGGATTTGTCTGAACAGGAACGGAAGGGAAAGAGCCTGCGCAGCAGCCTGACGGTCTCCCTGACCGCGCTGACGTCGGGATAGGGGCCGAAGTAGCGCGACCCGTCCCTGACCAGGTTGCGGGTGATCATCACCCGCGGGAACCGGTCGGCAGTTATCCGCAGATAGGGGTAGGATTTGTCATCTTTCAAATTGATATTGTATTTCGGCCGGTATTCCTTGATCAAATTGCACTCCAGGATGAGGGCCTCCACTTCGGAGTCGGTGACGATGTACTCGAAACGGGCGGCTTCCTCCACGAGCCGCCGGACCCGCTCGCTGTGCCCCTTCCCCTGGAAATACGAACGAAGGCGGTTCTTCAAGGAAACCGCCTTGCCGACGTAGATCACCGCACCCGCCTGGTTGCGGAAAAGATAGACACCCGGCCTTTCGGGAACAAGTTCCAGCTCCGTCTTCATTTCCCTTCCCACCGTTTTTATAACCATCATCTACCGATACCGCCATATAAGGTGCGGCCGGTTTTTCAGCAAAGCGACGCCCTTACCGTCCCAACGGCGCCGATCTAGGGTGTGAAGCCACCTAAACACCTGCGCAGCGGCCCCTGAAGGTTGCGAAAGCCGGCAGCTTCCGATCGTTCCAAATCCCAACCGTAGTACCGGAGCAAGCGTTTTAATTTAACTGTTACGTAGCGGTTTTCACCACTTTCCTTGGCCTTTCAGGCATTCCCAACACTCTTCGCAGATACTGCCCGGTATAGGAATCGGGGCAGGAGGCTATTTCCTCCGGTGTACCGGCGGCGACAACCCGTCCGCCCCTCTCCCCTCCCTCGGGCCCCAAATCGATAATATAGTCTGCGGTCTTGATTACATCCAGGTTGTGCTCGATCACCACCACCGTGTTGCCCGTTTCCACGAGGCGGTCAAGGATGATCAGGAGCCGCCGGATATCCTCCTTGTGCAGCCCGGTGGTCGGCTCGTCCAGGATGTAGAGGGTGCGCCCGTTGCTGCGCCGCGACAGCTCTGTGGCCAGCTTAACCCGCTGCGCCTCTCCCCCGGAAAGGGTTGTGGCGGGCTGGCCGAGCTTGATATAGCCCAACCCCACATCATACAGGGTCTCGAGCTTCCGGCTGATCTTCGGTATGTTCCGGAAAAACTCGCAGGCCTCGCTGACCGTCATGTCCAGCACGTCGGCAATGCTTTTCCCCTTGTACTTGACCTCCAGGGTCTCCCGGTTATACCGGCTCCCCTTGCAGGCTTCGCAGGGAACGTAGACGTCCGGGAGGAAGTGCATCTCGATCTTGATGATCCCGTCGCCGCGGCAGGCCTCGCAGCGGCCGCCGCGCACGTTGAAGCTGAAGCGACCCGGCCTGTAGCCCCGCATTTTGGCCTCCGGCGTCAGGGCAAACAACTCCCTGATCCCGTCGAAAGTACCCGTATAGGTCGCCGGGTTAGAGCGCGGCGTGCGCCCGATGGGGGACTGGTCGATCTTGATCACCTTGTCCAGGTGATTGACTCCCCGGATCTCGTCGAAGTCACCAGTGCGGAAGCGGGCTCCGTTCAGCCGCTGTGCCAGGGGTTTATAGATGATCTCCTCCAGGAGGGTGCTCTTGCCGGAACCGGATACACCGGTGATGCAGACGAACAGGCCCAGGGGGATGGCCACGTCGATATCCTTCAAGTTGTGCTCGCGGGCACCAAACACCTCCAGCCACCGGTCACCCGGCTTGCGCCGTGCCGAAGGGACCGGGATCTGGCGCTTCCCGCTCAGGTACTGGCCGGTAATCGACTCCGGCACCCGCATGATCTCTTCCAGGGTGCCCTGGGCAACCACTTCACCTCCGTGCACTCCGGCCCCGGGCCCGATGTCGATGATCTCGTCCGCGCTGAGCATCATTTCCTCGTCGTGCTCCACCACGATCAGGGTGTTGCCCAGGTCCCTGAGATCCTTCAGGGTGTTGATGAGCCTTGTGTTGTCCCTCGGATGCAATCCGATGCTGGGCTCGTCGAGGATATACAGCACCCCTACCAGCCCGGAGCCGATCTGGGTTGCCAGGCGAATGCGCTGGGACTCCCCGCCCGCCAGGGTCCCGGCCGGCCGGTCCAGGGTCAGGTAATCCAGCCCGACGTTTACCAGAAAGCCCAGGCGGTTGTCGATCTCCTTCAAGACCTGGTGGGCGATTCTCTCCTCCCGGGGGGTCAAATCCAAACCCCGAAAAAAGTCCCGGGCTTCGAGTACGGTGAGCCCGCACACCTCCGCGATGTTTTTGCCTCCAACGGTAACGGCAAGGGTCTCAGGCCGCAGCCTCGCCCCGTGGCACTCGGGGCAGGGCCGGGAGGTCATAAATTCCTCGATCTCAAGGCGGACGTCCTCGGAGTCGGTCTCCTTGTAGCGGCGCGCCAGGTGCGGGATCACCCCCTCAAACTGCCCGTACCAGACCCTCGTCTGCCCGAAGCCGTCCTCGTAGCGGAACCGGAACCGTTCATTGCTGCCGTACAGGAGAACATGCTGGACTTCGGGAGGCAGTTCCCGGAAAGGAACATCCCACCCGCAGCCATAATGCTCCAAGACCGTCCGGATCACCTGGGGGTAATAATGCTGGGTGGAGCGGGTCCAGGGCAGCAAAGCTCCTTCCCGGACGGAGCGCTCCGGGTCAACCACCAGTTCCGGATCCACCTCCAGCCGGTACCCCAATCCGGAACAGGCCGGGCAGGCGCCGTAAGGGCTGTTGAAGGAAAACAGGCGCGGGGTGATCTCGGCCAGCCCGATCCCACACTCGGGGCAGGCAAAGTTCTGGCTGAACACCAGGTCATCGCCCCCCTGGATGTCAGCGATGACCGTTCCCTCCCCCAACTCCAGGGCGGTCTCCAGGGAGTCGGCCAGGCGGCGTTCCAGGCCGGGGCGCACCACGAGCCGGTCCACCACCACCTCGATGTTGTGCTTTTTGTTCCTGTCAAGGGCGATCTCCTCGTCCAGCTCCCGGACCTCGCCGTTCACCCGCACCCTGACAAAGCCCCTCTTCTGAACGTCGGAAAACACCTTCTGGTGCTCCCCCTTTTTGCCGCGCACCAGCGGGGCCAGGATTTGAAGCCTGGTCCCCTCCGGGTAGGCCATCAACTGGTCCACCATCTGGGATACGGTCTGCCGGGTAACCGGCCGCCCGCAGTGTGGGCAGTGGGGCTTGCCGATCCGGGCGAAAAGCAGCCTGAGGTAATCGTAGATCTCCGTTACCGTCCCGACCGTTGAACGGGGATTCCGGCTCCCGGATTTCTGGTCAATGGAGATGGCCGGCGAAAGCCCCTCGATGTAATCCACGTCGGGTTTGTCGGCAACGCCGAGAAACTGGCGGGCGTAGGCGGAGAGGGATTCCACGTAGCGCCGCTGTCCCTCGGCGTAAATGGTGTCAAAGGCGAGGGAGGACTTGCCGGACCCGGAAAGACCCGTGATCACCACCAGTTTCCCGCGGGGTATCTCGACATCGATGTTTTTCAGGTTGTGGACGCGCGCTCCCCTGATGACGATCTTGTCCATGCCGTCCTTTTACGCCTCCCTTTGATAGCCGTATCCTCTTCCACATCCTTCTTCCTGCCGCCCCGGGGGCGGCCCATCATTTCCTTGCGCAGTTCTATGATCAGGTCGCGGACCTCGGCAGCCCTCTCGAAGGCCAGTTCCCGGGCCGCCTTGCGCATCTCCTGCTCCAGCCTGGAAATCATCTGTTCTATTTCCTGCCTGGTCATGTCTTTCAAGGGCTTGCCCGTCCGGTAAAGGCCCTTCTCCTCGGCCACCTCTACCGGCAAGGTGATCTCCAGGATCCCCCGCACTGCCTTTTGGATGGTGCGGGGGGTGATGCCGTGCTTCCGGTTGTATTCCATCTGGATGGAGCGCCTCCTGTTCGTTTCGTCAATGGAGCGCTGCATGGAATCGGTGACCGCATCGGCGTACATGATCACCTTCCCCTCGGCGTTGCGCGCCGCCCGCCCGATGGTCTGAATGAGGGAGCGTTCCGAGCGCAGGAACCCCTCCTTGTCGGCATCCAGGATGGCCACCAGGGAAACCTCGGGCAGGTCGAGGCCCTCCCGCAGGAGGTTGATGCCCACCAGCACGTCAAAGACCCCAAGCCGCAGGTCCCGCAGGATCTCCATCCGCTCCAGGGCATTGATGTCCGAGTGCAGGTAGCGCACCTTGATGTCCAGTTCCCGGAGGTATTCGGTCAGGTCCTCCGCCATCTTCTTGGTCAGGGTGGTGACCAGGACCCGCTGCTGCTTTGCCACCCGCAACCTTATCTCCTCCACGAGGTCGTCCACCTGGCCCCGGGCAGGGCGAACTTCCACCTCCGGGTCCACCAGGCCGGTCGGCCGCACAATCTGCTCCACCACCTGGCTGCTGTTTTCCAGTTCATAGGGCCCGGGAGTGGCGGAAACGAAGATCACTTGCGGCGCTTTCTCAATAAACTCCTCGAAACGCAGGGGGCGGTTGTCCATGGCTGAAGGGAGCCGGAAACCGAAGTCCACCAGGGTCTTCTTCCTGCTGTAGTCCCCGGCGTACATCCCGTGAATCTGAGGCACCGTGATGTGGGATTCGTCGATCACCACCAGAAAGTCCTGCGGGAAAAAGTCAAGCAGGCAGTAAGGGGGTTCTCCCGGTTTGCGCCCGGTCAGGTGCCGTGAATAGTTTTCGATCCCCTTGCAGGTCCCAACCTCCCGCATCATCTCCAGGTCGTAGCGGGTACGCTGCTCCAGTCGCTGGGCCTCCAGCAGCTTCCCTTCGGAGCGAAGCTCTTCCAGCCGTTCGGCCAGTTCGGCCTCGATGGACACAAAGGCCTTCTCCAGCCTGTCCCGTGGAGTGACGTAATGGGACGCGGGAAAGATCGCGGCGTGCAGGCGCCGGGCCAGCACCTCGCCGGTGAGGGTATCGATCTCCAGAATGCGCTCGATTTCATCCCCGAAGAACTCCACCCGCAGAGCCTTCTCACTGAAGGATGATGGGAAGATCTCCACCACGTCACCGTGCACCCGGAAACGCCCGCGCTCGAATTCGTAATCGTTGCGCGTGTACTGAATACTGATCAGCCTGGAGAGGACCTCGTCCCGGTCGATCCGCATCCCCTGGCGCAGGGAGACCATCATGTCCCGGTAATCTGCCGGTGAACCCAGGCCATAGATGCAGGAGACGCTGGCCACGATGATCACGTCATCCCGCTCAAAGATGGCTGCGGTTGCCGAGTGCCGGAGCTTGTCGATCTCCTCGTTCAGGGAAGAGTCCTTTTCTATGTAAGTGTCCGTCTGGGGGACATATGCCTCCGGCTGGTAGTAATCGTAGTAGCTGACGAAATACTCCACCGCGTTATCGGGGAAAAACTCCCGGAACTCCCCGCACAGCTGGGCCGCCAGCGTCTTGTTGGGGGCGATCACCAGGGTGGGTTTCTGAATCTCCTGGATCACCCCGGCGATGGTAAAAGTCTTGCCGGAGCCGGTAACCCCCAGCAGTGTCTGGAATTTCGCCCCTTCCGCGATCCCCTTGCTCAGCTTTGCAATCGCCTGGGGCTGGTCACCGGTCGGGGCAAAGGCCGATTTCAGCTGGAATCTGGCCATAAAAAAACACCTTCTCAGGAAAGCCAAGTCATCTATTCTCTATCCAATTAAAAATGGGGCTTTCCCCCCGTTGCACTGCTGATGGAACATTATTTCTCCAGGAGGTTAACCCCCTCTAGCTATCTCTTGCAACACCTCTCGGGGTCTATTCACCCCGGATTATACCATAAAAGACCTGGACCCGCCACTTGGAGGCCTGTATCTATGGCTTTTTATACAGGATGATTGTTGCTACAACCCACAGAAAAAGGGCTGCAAAAAACAAGCCCTTGTAGCAGCAGGAAAATTGTTAATACTAAGCAGTTCCATTTTGGAGGGGAGAAGTCGGAATCGAACCGACACCCTCCTGCTCTACAGGTTGGGCCAACGGGTTTGCAGCCCGTGGGAGGACCATCCCCATTCTCCCCACATAAATTATATAAATAAACAGATGATATTTGTCAAATAACATATAGTTATATGTATTACTGCTTGAATGCCGTCCGTGATAAAAGAAGCTGCTGTTTGCAGCCTGATTTGGTACGAACATGTTCAGGGATTGGCAGTTTCTTTTAAGAATCTGGAGACAAAGGCGGCAACATCCTGGCCGGAAACCCCGGTGGGCACCGCAGATTTCTGGGAACGTCTCAAGGCGCGCCCGGCAGCCTTTAAAAGATCGTCCAGCTCCGCCTGTTTTCCGGTTGTCCTGGCCGCGTGCGCAAAAGCACTTCCCCCACCCTGATATTCTGCAAGATCACAGACGATATCCCCCGGCAAAGGGGAAAGTGCAAAACCACACGTCCCATCAACAACCGCCAGGCCGATCTCGGGAAAGATCAATGCTACCAGGTATCCAGGATCGATATAAGAGTGATAGGCTTCAACATCCCAGTGTCGGCTCAGGCCCCGGAACAGTGCGTCCTGCATAACCGGTCCGCCCGTGCCCGGGACGCCCCTGATAAAATACCGTTTCCTGCAGCCGGAGGTAAGGTGATCGATAAGGTCAACAGACCCCTCCGCAGTCACAGTCCCCGCAAAGAAATGTTTGAGGCGAGATGGTTTTTCGAGAAGCTCCTTCATCCAACCGGCACCCATCCAATGGGAGACACGCCCCGCACTATGCAGGCGAAAGAATGCACAGGTATCTTCCCACATTCTGGCAGCTTCCTCCAAAAGCCTCATGGCCTCCAACCTGCCCTGCAGTTCCTCCTCGCCGGAATCCTGCTTTTGCCGGTGTGCCTGCCGGGGGAGGTCGATCTCAACCACCCGGAGGTATAGAGGAGCAGAGATTCCGTACAATCCTGTACAGGACCGGTCTAGAATTGCCGCTCTCAAAGGCATGACCACCAACCCTTCGAGAGCCAGCCGGCTCCCCGGCCTGTGGCAGTAACTTACCCGGTGACCGCGTTCCGTAAGAGCATGGCCAACCATGCGTAGAAATACACTCGTCTCATCCTGCGAGGAACCCTGCAAAAGGTAAAGGTGTTGTAAATCTGCCAGAACCTCCCCCCAGAAAGAATGAAATCCTTTTCCCGTCAGGGCGCTTGCAAATAGGTGTTTATTCCCGTTCCCCATACTGAAGCCCGTCCCTTTCCACCGGCGGGCATCCACCCCCTGTCTCATTAGCTTTTACATATTATTAAACAGAGGGTGAGAATGTGAATTACCTCTGCCCTGCAGTTCCTCCTCGCCGGAATCCTGCTTTTGCCGGTGTGCCTGCCGGGGGAGGTCGATCTCAACCACCCGGAGGTATAGAGGAGCAGAGATTCCGTACAATCCTGTACAGGACCGGTCTAGAATTGCCGCTCTCAAAGGCATGACCACCAACCCTTCGAGAGCCAGCCGGCTCCCCGGCCTGTGGCAGTAACTTACCCGGTGACCGCGTTCCGTAAGAGCATGGCCAACCATGCGTAGAAATACACTCGTCTCATCCTGCGAGGAACCCTGCAAAAGGTAAAGGTGTTGTAAATCTGCCAGAACCTCCCCCCAGAAAGAATGAAATCCTTTTCCCGTCAGGGCGCTTGCAAATAGGTGTTTATTCCCGTTCCCCATACTGAAGCCCGTCCCTTTCCACCGGCGGGCATCCACCCCCTGTCTCATTAGCTTTTACATATTATTAAACAGAGGGTGAGAATGTGAATTACCTCTTAAAAATACGGCGCGCTAAATTCCGGAGGGGGCTTCCCATGATATAGTTAACATTGGGGAGATCGCCCGGTTCCGGGACAGGAATCACCCCGAAAGGAGCGGTGGTTTGCCGGGTCACATGAATCCTCCTGAGAGGGTCCGTGCCGCCGGCAACAAGAAGGGAGAAAGACGTACCTGCATGATCAAGAGCCTGAATAAATTCGTCGCGGGAGTTTACCGGAAACTCTCCCACACTGTAGATGATGTCCCCGGAACGAAGCCCGGCTGCTTCCGCGGGAGATCCCTTGACCACATCCAGAACCATCATCCCCCGATGCGGGGGTACAAACCGCGGCTTTCCCCAAAGCTCCTCTCTGCGACCGACGTAAATCACCAGTTCGTGCCCAAAAGGAGAAAACAGGGCCGGAAGGATCGCAGCCTGCGGGAGCCGGGAAGCGTATACGGAGAGACCCAACAGAACAAGGCTGAAAAGGGCGAGATGGAAGGCCGAACGCCTGACCTTTTCCCGGGGCAGGCGGGTGATGGCAAGCTCCCCGTAGCCCAGAGCAGCCATAACAGGAAAAGGAAAGATGCCATAAACCAGATCCCCGGCTTTCCCGGCACCTGGTGGATGAATCAACGGCCACCAGTCAGGCGTTTTTATGATCTCACCGGTGATCTGGTGGGGAACCTCTATCACCATGAGAACTGCCAGGGGAATTGGCCAGAACTTCTGGAGGTTAAAGGCCCCGACGACCCGATCTGTTTCATTGCGCACATAGACCGGCAGGGGATCGATATGCCCGCTGGTCAGAATCAACACACTCTCCACCAGGTGCAGCACGGCAACCAGGCCCATTAAAGCCGGGATATTTACCCGGGGGTGGCCCACCAGCAGTGAAACAACGGCGAGCAGGCCTCCGGCGTAGGAAAAGCACAGGAAGCGAGGGCTGAACAGCATGAGAACCAGGGCCAGCAGCCAGAGGTAACCGATTCCCACGTCGTTTATGGAAATCCCGAAAAAAATCATCACAAGGCTCCCTACCAGTCCCCCGATCAACCCGTAAATGACGGAGAGCGCCACCACTCTCAGAACAGACCCGTCCGGTCCATAAAGCGACTCCTTGGTTCTCTGCATCCGGTGATACAGGTACCAGACCAGCAGGATAACCATCCAGAAAAAAGGTTGTGTGAGCACCCGCAGAAAAACTTGACCGATCTGCGGCAGGATCTGGCTCCAGGGAAAATCCATCGCCCGGTCCTCCTATGCTGCCTTTTCTGCAGCTACCCCTAGCTGTTCCTTCAGGATCTGAACTCCCTTTTCAAGCTGCACGTCCCTTTCGGTCCCACCCGGCTGCTTTACAACCACATCGGGCTCTATGCCCCTCTTGTTGATGTCGTGACCGTTCGGGGTCAGGTACTTATCGGTAGTCAGCTTAACTCCCACGTTTCTGTCCAGGTTAAAAACGGTCTGGACAAGACCCTTGCCAAAGGTGCGCGTTCCTACCAGGGTACCGCTTTTGGTGTCCTTGATCGCACCGGCCACGATTTCTGATGCACTGGCGCTGCCTTCATTGACCAGGACCACAAGGGGGACCTTGACCCGGCGGCTATAAACAGGTTGCAGGACATCCTCCACCCCACCGCGGTGTACAATGCGGACAACCGGGCCGCGCTTGATAAAATAACTGGCAAGTTCTACCGCTGTTTGTAGATCCCCCCCGGGGTTACCCCTCAGATCCAGAATAAGGCCCCGGTACCCGGCCTTCTCTATTCGGGCAAGTTCCCGGTTCAGCTGGGAGATGGTGCTCATCTGGTTAAATTGCATTACCTGAAGATAACCGATTCCCGGGTGATCGGGCAGCATCCTCCCCGTAACCGAAGGGACCTGGATCTGCTGCCTCCGCAGGCTGACCTTGAAGTAACGGTTCTCCTGGGGCCTCCAGATCTTCAGGGAAACGCTGCTGCCGGGAGTCCCCCGCAAAAGACCGGCCGCTTCGATCAGGGACATCTGGGCGGTATCCCTCCCGTTAATTTCGGCAATGATGTCGCCGCTCTTAATACCGGCCCGGTCGGCAGGCGTCCCGGGAAGAGGAGCCACCACTACAAGCTGCTTGTCCTTGTTGAGGTCGATCTCAACCCCGATCCCTCCAAAGGCACCTTCAATTTGCAGGTTTAGCTCCTGGAAAGCGGTCCTGTCCAGGTAGACCGAATAGGGATCACCCAGGGCATCCACCATCCCCCTGATGGCGCCCTCAATCAGGGTCGCAGTGCTCACCCGGTTGAGGGATTTGGTCTTGATCAATACATAAGTTTTCACAAGATCGTCCAGGTGGTTTTTGTTTGCCCAAACAAAAAGGCCACCCAAACCGGCCACCAATAAAACCAGGATCAGTCCAACTGCAGTAAGTTTCACAGAAAGCGATTTCAGTCCATCCACCTCCAATAATTTACAGGGGACAGAGTATCCCTGTTATCCCCACTATATGAATAATACCACATGATTATTAACAGTTTAAAAGCCTTTAAATTATTCCCAACCTTTCGAGAATCACAGAAAGCAGAAATAAATCCACCTGCTCCCGGCCCGGGTGCACGGCGTTAAACCGCGCTTTTTGGGCAAGCTTTTCCAGCGCTTCCAGATCATTGACGACCGGCTCCAGCAAACCCAGATTATCCAGGACAACCGCAAGCATCTCACGGGTCACCGTTCCCTGCGGCTTGGTTCCATCCAGCACCTTTTTCGCCACTGCTTTATCCCACGCTTTCTCTGCCCAATCGCTCTCTCCCTTCTTCAATGACAGCACCCTGACGGCATGCATCATCTCGGCAGTAGCGTGCTGCCAGCTCCAAAAACTAACACCGGAAAGGCCCAGGGTTTCGGCCTCATCACCGAAAACCCTGATCTGTTCCCCGGTAACATTCCCAAAGGCCTGCCCTACCGGCGCTACACTTAAACCGTAATCACGCATTTCCCGTACGCTGCGTTGAAGCGCCTGGTCAGGACGCATGCGAAATTCGCCCCAGTAAACCTGGGGAAGCACCACGTTGCAGTTAGAAGAAAAGATATCGTAGGGAAATTTGGGATGCAAACTGGGAAAAGCAAAGCTGGTATACCCCAGAACGACATCCTTAAATGAAGAGGACTTAACAGCTTTTAGCAGGGATGCGGCCTTATCCCTGCCGGAATCACCTTCATATTCCTTTTCGACATCGATAATCAGCCAGTCGCATCCTGCCGAAACAGCCCTTTCCATGGCGCGGATCTCGCCGGGAATATCATTTCCGTAACTGTAGCCCCATGCTGCAACGACAAGTCCCGCCCGTTTGGCAGGTGCAACGATCTGATCGAACTGGGACCAGTAGTGACTGCCGTCCCAGGCCTTCACAATCAAACCGGCCAGGCCGAGTTCAATTGATTTTTTCACCAGTACGTCAAGACTCCCATTTTCGCTCCTGTTCAATTCCCAAATCCAGAAATGCTTGCCGTTCCAAAAGCCGCTCAGTTCCATTCATCTCCATTTCCCGAAGCGTTAGTTGCTCTATTTCCGAGTATATGAATTTCTCTCCTCTTTTGACATTGCCGGTGAATCACATTGTAAATTATAAATTCAAAGGCAGATAAACCCGGTCTGCTTGCCAGACGGGTATAATCCGACCCGAAATAAAAAAACCCCGGAATTGATCCTATCCGGATTAACAACCAAGGCTAAAGCTCAGATAAATCCTATTCACAGCGCAATAAAAGGTGAATGAGAGGGTCAAGAGTTGAACACTCGGGAGTCTACTGGTTTTGATTCAGTATTTCCCGAACATTCCACAGGAGGTCGAGCGCCAGGTACGGCTTTGATAAGAAGTGAAACTCGCCTCTTGGAATCCTCTGGAGATTGGACCGTTCATCGGAGTAACCACTGATTAACAATCCCCCGAGGGAAGGATGGGATGCACGCAACTGCCGGATGATGTCTATGCCACTTCCATCCGGCAGGATCACATCGCTTATAACCAGACTGAAGTCTTTTTCTTTTTCAAAAATTTGTAACGCCTCGCAGGCCTTGTTGCATGACACGACCGTATACCCGTTTTCGGACAATATCCGGCTGGTAAGGAGCATAACCTCGTAATCGTCTTCCACGAGCAAAATCTTTTCCCCGGTTCCGTAGAGTTCGCCCGGTGATAGCCTGCTTCCTGTATTACCGGCCTGGGGCGTACCGGTTGCTACTGCAGGCAGGTAAATTTCGAATACGGTTCCCTGCCCAACCTTGCTTTTCACGTTAATCCAACCATCGTGGTCTTTAACGATGCCGTAAGCCACCGAAAGGCCGAGGCCCGTCCCTTTGCCCGGATCTTTAGTGGTAAAAAAAGGCTCGAAGATATGGGAGAGGACTTGCTCATCCATACCCGTCCCGGTATCCTCGACGGTCAGGCGTACAAAACATCCGGGACGACCCTCCTGGGGCGTGCCGCTACCGCCTTCTTCAATCTTTACATTTTCGGTTTTGATAGTAATCCTTCCTCCCTGAGGCATGGCATCCCGGGCGTTCAGCACGAGGTTGGTGATCACCTGATCGATATTTCCTGCATCGGCGTTGACAATCCAGAGGCCGTCGTAAAGATCCTGTTCAATGGTGATGTCCTCTCCGATCATCTGTTTGAACATCTCTTGAAGCTCCCTGATATTGGAGTTAAGGTCAATGGGCTCCCGAAACTGCGGGTGTTTCCTGGCAAAGAGCATCAACTGCCGGGTAAGGTTGGCCGACCTTTCGGCAGCCCGGCGTATCCGGATGAATGCCTTGTGAATGAGGTCATTTTCAGGAACGCTCTTCAGGTAGAGGTCCACACATGCCTGGATAACAGTCAGCTGGTTGTTCAAATCATGGGCCATTCCCCCTGCAAGCTGACCGACTGCCTCCATTTTCTGGGATTGAAAAAGCTGCTGTTGGGTTAAATTGAGCCTCTCATAGGCCCGGTGCACCTCCGTAAACAGCCGGGCGTTCTCCATGGCAGTCGAAATATAAGATGCAAGGGTGTCCGCAAGGACTCGCTTCTCCCTTGAAAAACCGTCAACATGTTCCGAAAACAAAACAAAAACGCCAAAGAGCTTTTCTCCATGATAAAAAGGCAGCAGGTAACAGGAGCGGATATGCTGGGCAAAATCAACCTCTATCCACCTGGGATCCGCCTGCACATCGGGCACATAAACGGGTTTTTTAGTTTGTGCCACCAAGCCCACGAAACCCCGCTCTTCCCCCTTCACAAACATGCATACTTCACCGGAGCGGGAGGCCATATCCCCAGGTAAACCTACGGTGTAGACCAGGTTCAAGCGGCCGGTGTTCTCGTCATAACCGTAATAGCATCCCTGTTTCGCCCCGGCGATCTCGCAAGCCACCTCCACAAGGCGCGCCGCCACGGTATGCTCGTAGCCGACCGACTGCAAAGAAAAGGCCATGTCGGCCAGTGAGGAAATCCCCTCGTAACGTGGAACTGAGACGGCCGAAGCCTCTTCCAGCACGCCGTGCATGGTATCGTAGATCCGGTTCTGGGCCTTCAATTCATATTCGACCTGCCTGCGTTCGGCAATCTCGTTTTCTAATTCCCTGTTAATTGCGGCGAGTTCATTGGTACGATCAGCCACCTTTTGCTCCAGTTCCTCATTGAGATCGGAAAGGTGTTTCCTGGCCTCCATTTCGATATCCGTAAATCCACCGACCAGCCAGCCTACCAGCAAGGCGACCCCGGTAAAGATTAAATTTGCCTCAAAGACCTTGTTGGGGATGCCATAATACCCGCTAAATAAACTGGCAATCAGCAGGTAAAGCCCGACTGCGGAGGCAGCGGTCATACCTGCTAGTTTGCCACGAGTAATAGACAATATGATAACAGGTATTAACATAAGAACTTTTACAGGGCTGTTAATGTTGCCGCTAACGAGCACAACGGCCAGGATGAGAATAAAGGTCAAAAGTATGTATAATAGCTCTACCATATTGAAGGAGCAGCCAGTGAAAAGGTTTACGCTGATGTAACGTGTTACTGTCCAGTATACCAGTACCAGAAGAATCGCTCCAATACCGTTAATGCTATAGAGTACTGGCAAGTGGGGAGTTTGGCCAAAACTGAAATAAGCTACTAAACAGATCAACAAACAGATTATGTGCGAAGCGGTAATGTGCTCGGTTATAGCTTTTTTCAATTTCGTCTGCCAGCTATCTTTCATTCAAACAGCTCTACCCCCAAAGAAGTCAGATAGAGGCAGAAAGTATGCCCCTATCTGACTTCTTTTAGTATTTTCTCAGGCTATCCGGCAACTCTGGCTGGTAGTGAAGCCAATTACAGGCTGAAGCAGCGCTGGCGTTGGCGAGTGCCACAAAAGCGGCAGCAATGAGAGTGAGCGACCAGAAATAAACTCTTTTGAACATCAGGCCACACCTCCTTTCTTCAAAAGATGATCAAGCAGAGACATCAGTCCATGGCCGGGACCTGTGAGTATCAGCGCTTCCCACAACATTCCCAGCCCAGTGGCAATAATGATTTCGCCTGAAGCGGCATTCGTCAGAAAGATTAACTGGAGAACTGCGAGCGCTGCCACTGTCAGGAGAGATAGCCTCCGCAAGAACCGGCGGTGTTGTTGCGTGAGAATGGGTTTGGCCGGGCTGTCCACCGGCGCCTTTAAGAGAACGGCGGATAATGTTACAAGAGTAGTTGACAGTATATAAAGCCTTAAATTGAGCGGTTGCCAGGCTTCCAACCGATCAGCCGCCAAACCTAAAAGGGAGAAGGTGAAAGCTGTAACAATCGTGCATCGCGCCGGGGAGGTGCAGTGCGCACCCCCGGCAAAGGAACGCAGCAACGCTACGGTAAGCATGGCGGTCAGCGATTCGGGCAGGCAGTGTAAAAGCCAGCTTATCACCAAAACTACGGCTACTCCGGCGACAGTTAGAGAAAATACCTGCAGGCCGTAGTGAAACTCCTGCTGTTTGTCCTCATCCAGGTTAATCCGTCCGGCAATCCACCTCGTTATTTTTCCCGTGCAGCTTATGATGAATCACCCCATCCCCCGGGAGTCACCCTGGTTGCGCTTGTTGATCAACCAGGCAACTGCAAACAGAAAGATTACCTGGGGAAGGCCCACCATGGCCCAGATGAGAGGCTGCTTTACCAGCTCCTCGTAACCCTTATGCAGGATAGAAAACGCCATTCCGGTGAAGCACAACTCCGCCAGGGCAAGAAGCAGAAAACTTATAAGTGCAGCAATAAACAGCCTGCTGAACGGAAAGTCCGTGACTGTCTTAAAAAGAGCGATAAAAACACACATTAGAATCAGGGTATGCACTCCAGGCGATATGGGGAGCATTCTTATCAGGTACGCGATCCCACCCTGCAAGACCCCGAGGGGAACAATCTTTTTCCATTCCAACCGCAGATTCAGCAATGAAAAAACTAAAGCCAGCAAGCCAATTGATTCGGGAATCCCCTGAAAAATTAAAGATACTAGGGTCATTTTCATAATTTTCACTCCAGTTCCAGGTCGTCAGCTATTGTCGATTTTTTGAAAAGGATCTCCCTGCTTGGATAATTCTGTAGAAAGAGGTAAAACCCTTTTTTGATATTTGCGTCACCAAAAAACAATCCGCAGTGTTTAAATGCAACCCCGGTGAAATACATAGAAAAGCCGGAGTTTTTAGCCTCCGGCTTAACATGACCTCAGTCAGGTTTACAGGTAGCTTAACGGGTTCTGCGGGTTGCCGTTTACCCGGACCTCGAAATGGAGGTGGGCCCCGGTGCTCCAGCCCGTGTTCCCCACACGCCCCACGGTCTCCCGAGTTTGACACTTGGGAGCCAAAAATGGGGGAAGAAAACCCTGAAACCCGCATGAATCAAGGGTCGCTGAAAATAATTTCAAAAAACCTGGTACAACTTATTTTATAAAATACCTTGATAG
>CADDZD010000041.1 GCA_902812385.1 Clostridia bacterium
CAGCTTTTCATCCAGCCGGTCAATCCGTGCATCCAGTTTTTTAATCTCCCCACCCAGCTTTTCATCCAGCCGGTCAATCCGTGCATCCAGTTTTTTAATCTCCCCACCCAGCTTTTCATCCAGCCTTTTAATCTCACCACTCAGCTTTTCATCCAGCCTTTTGATCTCGCCACTCAACTTTTCATCCAGCCGGTCAATCCGCTGGAGTAAAAAGAAAAACTCCTGTGACGCCAGTGCATGTGGCCCACCCGGTATGCGCTCATCCGTAACGGCAGTTTCTTTAATTACATCATCAGGCAAGGCGCTCACCTTCTTTCACCCGCCTTTATTCTAACACCTGCTACTGGAAAACACAACCTGGCACCCCCGATCCTCTTCTGCAGGTACTCGCTTTACACTCACCTCTGATCCCCGCCGGTGTACCTCCGGAACAGCTTCCCCCAGCCGGTCCTCATGAACTCCCGGATGCGCTTCCGCCCCACGGTCGGGTACCAGAGCCAGTCGTGATAGATGTTTGAGGCCAGGGGCGCCCAGGCCACCAGCTTCGTGTGCAGGAGCAGGTGCTCCAGGGGCCGCAGGGGGCCCTTCCGGATCATCTGGTCCCCCCAGATGACGAAGCTCCGCTTCACCCGGAAGCCGAAGTTCACCCCCCGGATGTCGTCCCCCACCACTTCGATCTCCCGGGCATCGGCCACCCCCAGGCCGCGCTCGTGGCAGAGGCGCAGGTAGGGAATCGCCAGCGGGTCGAACCCCATGAGCTTTGCCGCTACGGCGTCGAGGGCGACGGAATCCGCCCCGGCCAGAATCACGTTTTTCACCACCGGGACCATGGTGCGGGGGCCCGCCCCGTTGCCAGCCACGGTGCCGTCCATCACCGCAAAGATGCCCGGGTGGATCTCCTGCTGGATCACCATCAGGTCGGCCAGCACCTCGTGGATGTGCTTGTGGCAGTAGTGGCGGACCTCCTGCAGCAGCCCTCCGAAGGAGTTCTTGACCGCCCCGGTGGTGGTGCTGTGCCCGTGAGTCTTCAATGTCGGGAGGTGCAGCACCTGCTTCCCGATAAACATCTCCGGGATGTAAATCCCCTCAGGAAAGATCTGATCGAGCATCAAAAGCCTCCGCTTTGGCCGGAAGGGAACCCACTTCACTCCCGGGAGCGGGGTGAAGTCCAGGCCGTAGCGCCTCAGCACCGGGAGCCAGGCGTTGTTGGCCGCCCCCTTGAGCGGGTCGGTGACGACGGTCTTGTTTTCCACCGGGAAGAGGTTTTCCCGGGTGAAGCCCGCCCGGAACAGGGCGCTCAGAACCCCTTCCAGCTGCCAGGGCTCGGTGGAGCAGGCGGGGAAGTACTTCGTCCAGGAGAGGTTGAGCTTGATGACGGTGGGCAGGCCGGGGTCCAGGGCCCGGCTCAGGCCGGCCAGGTCCAGGAGCCTCCCGTAGTCGTCGAGCACCGTTTCCGGAGTGGTATGCAGAACGGCCACAACGGCCTTTTTATCTGTCTCCATCTTCATCTCCCCTTACTAACTCAACGGCCGATCCTTGCGCTTGCTACCGTACTTTATTCTACCACGAGAACGGAAGTTTGTTCGATATTTTCATTTTACCGGCGAAAATTACCCCCTTCATCCTACCCCACCAGGAGGGAGGCTGTCTGAGGCAGGCTTTGATAAAAAAGGGCGGCCAGCTTTTCTACGCCGGCTGCCCTGCCACACAGATGTCTGAGGCATGATGTCAGAGATCAGATTCTGAGGCATGATGTCAGATGCCAGAGTCTGAGGCATGATCTCAGATGTCGGAAGATGCCGGAGGTTTGCAGGAACTGGCTAACGCCAGCTCCGAATCATCTCCCAAACCTGATTTCGCCTGTATTTACATCTTTCTGATGGCGCCATCCGGGCGGCAGGAGCGTCTAACGAAGATAATTAAGCGGATTCACACTTCCCCCGTTGCTCATTACCTCGAAGTGCAGGTGGGGGCCCGTCGCCCTTCCCGAGGAACCGACGGCGCCGATTACTTCCCCCTTGCTCACCGTTTCACCTGCGCTGACATCGATGCGGGAGAGGTGGGCGTAACGCGTGGCCAGGCCGTTGCCGTGATCGATCACCACCGTCCTGCCGTAGCCACCCCCCCAGCCGGCTTCCACGACCCTTCCACCTGCCGCCGCATGCACCGCCACCCCCGCACCTGCCGCGATGTCAATACCACCGTGAAACTCGCCGCCGCGGTAGCCGTAGCCGGAGGTGATGCCGCCGCCGACCGGCCAGCTCAATACCCCGCTGCCCGAACCGCGGGAAACCCTGTAGGCGGAGGCGTAGAGCCGCCCGCCAGCGGTCCCCTGCGCCACTATTTTGGCCACCGGTTCCTTCAAGACGCGGCTGGCAAGAACCTGCTGCGACACGATCCTGTCATTTTCTCTGACAAAGCGGTAGACCACCTCTTTCTGGCCTTCCTCACCGTCCCTGACGACTTTGGCGCTGCCCCTGCGCAGTTTGGAATCAAGGCGGACCTGGACGTCAAAGGGGATCGCTTCCCTTTTAACCGCCCTGCTCGTGATCCTGACGTGGAGCAAGGGCTGTACTGCGGCCAGATTGATCTCCTGGTCGATGTCCAGGCGCTCCGTGAGATTGGGGTTGGCGTCCAGCAGTTCCTTCACAAGCAGCCCGTGGGCCCGGGCGATGCTCCAGAGGGAGTCACCTTCTTTAACCCGGTACTTCCGGGTCTGCACCCTGCCCTGCTTCAGGAGGGAAAGAGCATCCTCCTCCCGGGAAATTTCGCCGACTGCAACCGGCCGGTACCTGAAGGAGATCTTCTCACTGAATGCGATGGCCTCGATCTTTTCTCCGGCCAGCTTTTTCCTGTATTCATCCTTTAGCCTGTTGAGAACCCGCTGGGCCGCCTCCCGGTTCGGCAGGAGAAAGGCGGGGCGGCCCGCGATGACCACCTCCACCCCCTCCGTCAGCCAGGGAAGGCCGGAAAAGGCGGAATGCAGCTGCCCGGGGGAATCAAGGCTTACCCGTGAGGCGGTACAGGCTCTGAATGTCAAGGGGGACGGGAGATAGACCCGCTGGCCGAGCCGGTTTTCCAGTTCCTTTTGAACACTGGCCATGATCTCCTGGCCCTGCCGGCGCGAGGCCACCAGGCCGATTTCCTTCCCCTGGTAATAGGCGGCGTAAGCCACCCTGTTCTGCACCAGGTAGAAGTTACCGTAGAGCAGTAAAAAACCGGCAAGCACCGTCGCGTAAAAACCCGGTTTCTTCAGGAAGCCGAGCCGTTCACGATGCTTTCCGGTTCTCCAGTCCTGAATATATGAACCGATGCTTTCTGCACCGCCGGTTACCGAATCCTTCATCCATTGCCAGCGCTCCGCCCACCAGTCGGGGGCACTGTTGCGCAAATCAGAGAGCCGGGTTGTGAGGGATTTCTTCCCCTGCACAAGCCACCCTTTAATACCACACTTAATACCACACTCTTCTAAGATCCAAAGTTGGCACCTGCGGCAAAATAAATAAAAGGCCCGTCTGCTCTCCTCTAATAAATTCACTTTCCCCTCTCCCATTCGGTTGTTTCCCATTTAAACCTGTTATATTTTATGTTGCTCGAACTTCTGTGTTTCTCGCCAAGAAGCGGCAACAAAACCAAATTCATTTTACTATACGTACCGCAAAGTGTAAAGACAAGCTTCCGGGCGCTACATGGGATTTTTCGAGAATAACCGACAGCAATCAAGCTATATCGCGCCATATTTCAGAGCAAAACCCCCAGCACCGCCGCTCCGATCAGGATCCAGAAGGGGTTCAGACGGCGTGTAGCCAGGGCCCCGCAGGTGAGGCCGGCGATCACGACCACCTTCCAGGAAAGAGGGGAGCTTTGGGCGAAAAAGACCGCAGCGCCGGCAAGCAGCGCCACCAGGGTGGGGTAAAAACCCCGGATCAATCGCCGGAAAAGGGGGTGCCTGTACAGCAATTGATAATAATAGGTAATTACAAACATGATGATAAAGGTGGGGAGAACCACCCCCAGCGCCCCCACCAGGGCTCCGGAAAACCCGCCGACCTGGTAACCCACAAGGGATGCGGTGTTGACGAGAACGGGCCCCGGCACAAGCTGGGCAATGGCCAGCAGATTGGCAAACCGGGGTGCAGTAAGCCAGTGGTGGCGCTGCACCACCTCGGTGGCGATCAGGGGCAGTACCGGATACCCCCCGCCGAAGCTGAACAGCCCGACTTTCAGGAAGGTCCAGAACAAGAGGTGCAGTTCAGCCGGGTTCATTACCCTCACCCCTTCCTGCGCCGGATAAAAACCCCAGCAGCCCGCCGCAGGCAATGGCCAGGATAGGGTGCCACTTCAAGACCAGGAGGGCAAAGAGCATGAGTCCGAACAGGGCGACCCCCTTGAGGTCCCGGAGCAGCGGCCGCAGCCAGGAGAGCAACAGGTAGGCAAGCAGCCCCAGGATCCCCGCCCGCAGCCCCTCAAAGATGCGTTCCACTACCGGCAGCCTCGAGGTCTTTAAGACCACCAGGCCGAGGCCCAGGACCATAACCAGGGGTGGGAGGAGACAGGCCGTCAATGCAACCACCGCACCCCAGAGACCCGCCAGCCGGTAACCCACGAAAACCGCGGTGTTGGTGGCGTTCGCACCCGGCGCCCCCTGGGCCAGGGTGGTTCCTGCCAGGAAGGTTTCCTCGTCCAACCAGCCGCGGCGCTCCACCACCTCATGGTAGGTCAGGGAGATCATGGCAAACCCGCCCCCGAGGGAGAAGGCGCCGATTTTAAAAAAGGTCGTGAAAAGCTGAAGCCAGAGGCCTCTCTCCTCCGGCTTTCTTAACCCTTCATCAGCTCGCGGCGGCAGCCTCTTCTGCCCCCTTTCCCGGTTGGCCCTGGGCCATGTAGTACAAAGCCGCCTCCAGGCGTGCCCGCATCAACTCGCAGGACAACGGATAGGGCTGGTACAGATCCCCCTGCAGGAGTGCCGCCTGGGCATGACACCCTCCCCCGCAGAGAAAGCGCGCCCAGCAGGAACGGCAGGGCTTTTTGTTGTAAAGGTGTGCCCGGCGAAATCTCTCCCGCAGCTCCGGGTTGGTGATCCCCTCCCGAACATCCCCGAGGCGGTAGTCAGGATGTCCGACAAACTGGTGGCAGGGGTAAATCTCCCCGGCCGGTGTCACGGCAAGGTACTGGTACCCCGCACCACACCCGGTCAGGCGCTTGGCGACACAGGGCCCTCCCTTAAGATCGAAATCAAAGTGATAAAAGGAAACCCGGCAGCCGGAGGCCTCCCACTCCCGGAGGAGACGCGCCAGCCTGAAATACTCCTCCCGCAACCTGTCCAGATCTTCGTAGCGGAGGGCGTAAGGGCGGTCGGCAGGCGCAACCACCGGCTCAAGGGAGATGCTCCCAGCTCCCAGGCGGGCAAGGTACTTTACGTCTTCTGCAAAATCAAGGTTGGAGCGGGTGTAGGTGCCGCGCACGTAATATTCCCGGCAACCCCCGGTTTCAAAAAACCTTTTCAGGCGCCTTTCCACCAGGGAGGAGGTGCCCGCTCCGCTCCCGGTGACACGGTACCGGTTATGCACCTCCGGCCTCCCGTCACAGCTCAGGACAAGGCTGATGTTGTGTCGCCTGAAAAAGGCCAACGCCTCGTCGTCAAGCAGGGAGGTGTTGGTGGTCAGGGTAAACTTCCACTTTTTCTCCTTCCCCCGCTCCAGAGCATAATCAACGGCAAGCTTTACTCCCTCCAGGTTGAGGAGAGGCTCCCCGCCGAAAAAGTCCACGGTTAAAAATTCGTAAGGGGTTTCCCGGATCAAGAAATCCAGGGCGGCCCGGATCACCTCCGGGGGCATGAGGTCCCGACCGGAGCGCAGTTGCTCCGGGACGAAACAGTATTTACAGGAAAGGTTGCAGGTGTGGGCGATGTTCAGGCAGAGGGCCTTGAGGCCGAGCTCCCCGCCCGGCGCAAAGGCCTCCCACCCCTGATCCTTTGTCAAAAGCTGTCCCCCCTCCTGCAGTTCCTGAAGCTCTCTGTAAGCCTCGTCCACCACGTCCGGAGGAAAATGCCGGGCGGCCTCCTGCCGGGCCAGGGCCCAGTCCCCGCCGCAGACCAGCCGCTGCAATAAGTGCCACGCCACTTCGTCCAGCCGGTGCAGGGAGCCGCTGTTGACGTCAAAAGCCAGGTAGCCGCCGTCGACCTGGAAAAGGTGCAGGTCGGGAGAAAAGCCGCACTTTACTTCTGCCGTACTGCGCAAGCCTGGTTCCCCACCGTGCAGGACGTTTTACATGCCGACTGGCAGGAGGTCTGGCATTCTCCACAGCCGCTCTCCTGCAGCGGTTTGCGGAGGCTTCCCGCCACAACAGTTTGGACATGCTTCCTGGTCTCCATTTTTCAAACCCCCTGAATATCTTTTGAGATACTGCAACTGCAGTTTCTGTTACAGGCGTCACCCGCGGCCCTGGTCGTCGCCGGACTGAACGAGCTTGCCATCCCTCACGACCACCGGAACCCGTTCCGCCGCGTATTCCTCCTTGATTTTCTTCCTGAGATCGGGGTTGCCGCTCAGTGAGATTTCCCGGAAGGAGAGTCCTTCGTTGCGGTAGCGTTCCAGCAGGTTTCTGCAGTAAGGGCAACCCGCCAGGGTGTAAACGATGAGATCTGCCACAACTTTCCCTCCCTTCCACCTCAATTCACTATTTTAACCCGGCCAAAAAAAATGCGCAAACCTTTTCAAAAACAGAGGTAAGAAGCAGGTTCTCGGAAGGCGGGGATTGGGAGTCCGGCGCTTACCCGTCGCAAAACCGGTTCCGAATTTCGCTGGGTTTGTTCCTGCCGCTGGCCATGAGGTAGCGGTTGATCGCCTCGTCCAGCCTCCGGGAGATCAGGAGAAGCTCCCCGGCTTTCAAATCACCGGGTTCACCCTTCTGCTCCAGTTCCCTTCTCAGCCGCTCGATCTCGAAAAGCAATCCTGCCCGTTCCACTGCCGTATCGATCACCCCGGTTTAAGTCTATGGGGGAGCGGTTCTTTTCATACTAAGCAAATTTCGCAACAATCCGCGCTTCTCCGCCTTTCACCCATGCTTTTCCGGAGCAGATGATCACGCCGCCTCCGGCGGCACCAACAGAGGATGAAATCTGGTTATCCTTGCGCTTGCTCCCCGGCACTCAACATAGATTCACCGACTGAACCATTCCAGAACGAATTATGAGACCGAGTTGTTTATTTATGGCAATGAGGCAGTGATTTTGAGTGCCGGGTTTAACTCGCTTATAGCGCGTCGCAGACGGCAGCCGACCGCCTCCTACACTGCATCCTTGCAGCGGAGTCGGCTACTTCCCCCGCACTCAATGGCACTTTCTCTGTAATGAGAGAATTTAATAACGGTCAGTTCCGAAGAAACGTTAAAGTGGAGAATTTCCTTTGAGTGCGGGGTCAGTTCGGCTGCCGTTAGCTGCTCCTTCGTCAAGGGCGAGTAACAACCTCCGTAGGTCGGGGCAGATCAAAACCCCTGTGTTATAATAGAGTAAATGGCAGAAAAGTGGGAGGGGGAGAAACCTTTGGAGGTTCACCGCATATCCGAGGATAGGGACGGCCTTTTGGGCCGCGCCGGAAAGCCGGGCCATGGGGGGCGTATCCTGAAGGCGCTGGAATCCCTGCGCAGGCCGGAACACCGGCTGGAGATTGTCGATTATCCTCTTCCATACCGGGATCGGATTATTTCCCTGCTCGGGATTAAGGACTGCGACCCGAGGCGAAATTTGGGAGACTACCAGAACGTGGGCTACTTTTTGATCGCGGAACGGGGAGAAGAGATCCACGCCGTGGTGATCGATCCCGGCCTGCGGGAAGGAGACTGGATAAAAGAGGCCCTGGGGATCACCACCTGTGACGTGATCATCAGCCACTTTCACCTGGATCACTGGATCGGTTACGAGTCCTACAGAGGACATCTCTTTTACGCCTCCCCCCTGTGCAAAACGGTGCTCACCCAGATGGTGGGAGTGGAGAGGACGGGGAAAAGCGTTTTTGTGGAAGGGCGTTTGAACGACTACCACCGCCGCCCACTTCCACTGAGGGCCGCCAACGACGCCGAGCGGCTCCTCCCGTTCAAGGAGAAAATCCGCGAGGTGACCGGCGAACAGCCCTACCGCAACGAACTGTTCGCCCTGGAGTTCTTCGAACTCCCCTACGGCCAGACCGAAGGGACCCTGTACGGCCTCTTAAACACCGGAAACATCAAGGTTCTTTTCGCCAGCGACCTTTTTATCAGCATCAACGGGCTGCTCAAGGTGGAACCTCATTACGCCTTCAAGCCGAAAAGAATGGTGATCCAGGACATCACGGTGACGCTGCGGGCAATCCTGGGAGCAAATCCCGGAATAGAGCCCAACCCCGTGGATGCCGGCCATTTAAAAAAGCTGTCCTGCCCGGATCTGATCGCCCTCGGCCACGGCCTGCTTGTCTTCAGGGAGTACCGGGAGAGGATCGCCCATCTTCTGGCGGAACTGGAAGAACTGATCAGGATCGATACGGAACACATCATCTAATGGGCGGAAGCCCTTATATTCACCATTGCAGAAAAGCCCAAAATTAGGTAAAGTATCTAAAAAACCTAATCCGGCATCCCCCTCGACAAAGAGCCTCTCCTGCATACCCGGGAAAAATCTTAAATTATTCTTAAAAATATCCGGCGGAACGGGAACATTTACGGCTCTTTTGTTGTCTAATTAGGTAAAGGGGGAAACCCGGAACCGGGATGTGAACCTCCTTGAAAAAAAGGCCAGGCAATAACAGGCCGGCCTCCGGCACGGTCGATGTGAGGCTGCTGGTGCGCCAGGCACAGGCCGGAGACGTCAAGGCCTTCGAAGAGTTGGTTGTTCTTTATCAAGACAAGGTATACAACCTCAGTTACTACCTGGCTGGAAATTATGCCGATGCCCAGGACCTCGCCCAGGAGGTGTTCGTGAAAGCCTATACCAGCCTAGGAAGCTTCCGCCAGGACGCGGACCTGGGGACATGGCTGCACCGGATCACGGTCAACCTCTGGCTGAATATCCGCCGCCGCCAGAAGAATTCCCAGGTCTTCTCCCTGGATGACCCGGTTCAGACCGGGGAAGGGGAAATTACCAGGACGGTGGCGGCGGTGGACCCGGCGGGGGATCCGGTGGAGGCTTTGGAGGGCAAGGAACTCCAGGAAAAAGTGCAGAAAGCCCTGCTGAGCCTGCCGGAGGAGTTCCGCACGGTGCTGGTTTTACGGGAAATAGAAGACTATTCCTATGATGATATAGCGGAAGTGCTGCAGTGTTCGCTGGGTACCGTGAAATCCCGGCTGAACCGTGCACGCCAGGCATTGAAAGAGAAGATCAGGTCGATGTAAGGCGAAATCTTAAAAGCCCGCCAGGAGGAGGTGAGCAGGATGGGCAGCAAAACCGAAAAAGACAGGATTGATTGTGATACGGCACGGGAGCTTTTCTTCGATGTGTCGGAAAAAACACTGAACAAGGCCGATGCCGATGCCCTCCGTGCTCACGAAGCATCCTGCGAGGAGTGCCGGCGCCGGTTTGAAGAGTGGGGCCCTCTCCGTTCCGCCCTGCGGAACCCCGGGCTTAAGGTTGCTCCACCGCCCGGCTTCACGGCAGGTGTCATGGCCCGGATCGCAGAGGCTCCGCCGGAAGCCAGGGCTGCAACAAAAGCTGCCGTAGGCTCACGCTTGCTCGGCTACTTCAAGAACAGCGTCTGGGCAAAGGGGATTGCCGCCGCCGCCGTGATCCTGGCGCTCCTGACGGGTTCGGTGAGCCTGGCAACCAGGCTGCCGGGCCTGCAGATAGCCCGCAACACCCCCGTTGACCACAGGACCATCCAAGGCCAGAAGAATCCGGGGAACACAGCCACCGCTCCTAAACCCCCGGTTCAGGAGGGCGGGCAGCAGGAGGTCAGCACTGCTCCGGTCAAACCGGCCCCAACACCGACCACCGGGGACGCAGGCAAAGAACCGGTGGCCGGTACCCCCGGCACCACAGGCCGGGTGGCAACGGGTAATCCAGGCGGGAATAACGGAAACGACCAAAAGGTGTTTCTGAACAAAACCAGGTTCATCACCACCTCAATGCTCAAGGTGCAGGTCGGCAACCTGGAGCAGGCCCGCAGCGCCGCCCTGAACCTAGCCAGGAGCGAGGATGCACGCCTGCAGTCGGAGTACACCACCCAGAATCAGGGCCGCCAGAACATTATCCTCCGCCTGACGGTTCCCAACG
Source organism: Clostridia bacterium (assembly GCA_902812385.1). GTDB lineage: Bacteria > Bacillota > DSM-12270 > Thermacetogeniales > Thermacetogeniaceae > DULK01. The sequence goes on from CADDZD010000041.1 coordinate 10,241, forward strand.
AACAGTCGCAGCCCTTTGTCAAAAGGCTGGCGGAACTGGGGACGGTAGCGGCGCAAGAGGTTTCAAGAAAGGACATCACGGCGAGCTTCGCCAGCACGTTGAAGGAGTACCAGTCCCTGAAGGCGGAGCAGGCGGCCGCACCGGACGACGAAAAAAAGCGCCTTGACGGCCAGATCGCCTTCCTGGAAAAGCAGCTTCAGAGCTGGGACGAAGAAAGCAACAAACAGGTGGTTATCCTCATCCTGGAAGAACAGTAAAGGGGTTTGAAGCGCCTCCCAATTGAAAATAAAGGGCTTTCCCAAAAGCATAGTTGGGGAAAGCCCTTTATTTTATTGTGTGAAGTGTGTTTATAAAAATTTATAAAATGGTTATCTTTCCCTTTGAATTTTTTAACTTTGAAAAAATATAATTATCTCCAAAGCTCGTCCCGACTGAAGCCAACAGTCCGAGTGGTAGCCTGTGCGAATTAATGATAGTGCAAAGACATTCCATATTTTAGGGAGAGGAGGCAATTCCGGCAATCACACAAGTTCCCGGTCTTTAAATAATCTAGCCAATAATTAACAAAATAAAGGAGGCGTGAAAGTGCGGAAGCTGTTAATTTTAACTTTAGTGGGTGGACTTCTTTTTTTAAACAGCGGCTATGCCTTTGCCGGTGATCGGCGGGAACTAACCATGCAACAGGCGGTGGAGATGGCCTGGAACCACAGCAGCGCTTTGCGGGCGGCGGGTTACAACATTGAAAAGAGCAAATATGACCGGGATGCGGCTGCCGACAAGGTGGAGTACACCCCCACCGGCCAGGCCTCGCCAGAGGCGGAAATCGCCTTCAATAACCTGGTGCAGGCCGATATTAACTGGCAAGCTGCCAAGAAGAATTATCAGGCCCAGCAGGACTCCATTCGCCTCTCTGTATACCAGGCATATTGCAGCATTCTCCAGAACCAGGCTGCGGTGGAATCAGCTCAGGAAGCCGTGTATTATGCAGAACTGCAGTATCGCGCAGCCCAGTTGAGCTACCAGGTGGGCTCCGGCAGCAAATGGAATGTTCAGCAGAAGCAGAACGATCTGGCTTTGGCCAGGTCGGATCTTGCAGCAGCCCAGAAGACTTTGGAGGACAGCTACATGAAGTTTAACCAGTTGCTCGGGCTTTCCCCTGACGAAAGGCCGCAGCTGGTGGAACAGCCGGCTTTCTCCCCGTTTTCCGTAGCAAACCTGGAAACCGAAGTCTCCCGGGTGCTGGACGAGAGCCCCACGGTCTGGCAGGCCCGGCAGAGTGTGACCCAGGCCAAAATTGCCCTTGATATCTACAGCTTCAGCAACAGTGAAGCGCATACTTATGATTCCATGGAAACAAGCGTGTCTATTGCCGAGCAGAACGCCCAGTCGGCCGAGGAGAAGGCCGCCCAGACAGTGCGTTCCCTGTATAACAGCATCCAGCAGCTGGAGCAGACGCGCACCGGTCTGGTGCAGAAGTTAGAAAAGGCTCGGAACGACCTCTTGATGACCGAGGCCAAATTTAAAAACGGCACAGCCAACAAGCTCGAACTGGCGGCGGCCCGGTATGCAGTAGTACAGGCCCAAAAAAGTCTGCTCGATACCGATTGCCAGCATGCCATCCTGGTGGAGGCCTTTAAAACCCCCTGGGCATACGGGGGTTAACCGCCCCGCCAGCGGCGGCAGCCGGCGTTCCGGCACCCAGACCGGCAGCGGAGGCAACTGGCGTTCCGGTACTGCTGCGGGTATCGGCGGCAGCCGGCGGTCCGGCAACTGGACCGGCAGCGGGAGCACCTCGGCATTCGCAACGAACGATTCTACTTCCGGCAACGGCTTCGTGGTGGTGCTCCAGAACGGCCAGCCCAGGCTGCAGCGGGTGCAAACCGGCATCTCCGATGACCTGAATGTGGAGATCAAAAGCGGCCTGCAGCAGGGGGATATCATCATCGTCCGGCAGATTACGTCCACCAATACCGGCAATTCCTCCAGCTCCCGGTCTGGCAATGAACAGAGGACCTTCAGGTTTGGCGGTATGCCGATGATGGGCCCAGGAGGAAGGTAATATGGAGGCTGCAGCCAACCGCCCACCTCTGGTCTATTGCCAGGGGTTGACCAAGGTTTACCCCCTCTCCGGGGTGGAGGTGCATGCCCTGAGAGGCGTGGATCTCCGGGTTGAAAGGGGCGAGATGGTGGCCATCATGGGGCCCTCCGGTTCGGGAAAATCCACCCTGATGCACATCATCGGCTGTATGGATACCCAGACCAGCGGAAGCTACCTCCTGGACGGGGTGGATGTCAGCAATGTCCCGGAAAAAGAGCTGGCGGCCATTCGCAACAAGAAGCTGGGCTTCGTCTTCCAGCGCTACAACCTGCTGCCCCGCGCCACCGCCCTGTATAATGTGGAGCTGCCGCTCTTCTATGCCGGGATCACGGGCTCCGCTGCAGAAGAGAAAGCCCGCGCCGCCCTGGAGCAGGTGGGAATCCTGCACCTGGCAGACCACCTGCCGAACCAGATGTCCGGGGGGCAGCAGCAGCGGGTGGCCATAGCCAGGGCTATGGTCAATGATCCCCTGCTGATTCTGGCGGACGAACCCACGGGAGCCCTGGACACCGTAAGCAGCGCCGAGGTGATGGGGATCTTTCAGAAGATGCATGAGGAGCGGGGGGTAACGGTGATCATCATCACCCATGAACCGCATATCGCCGAGTTCTGCCGGCGCAGGGTGATCCTGCGGGATGGGCGGATTGTCGGTGACAAAACGTTCGAATATTCCAATCCTGTGGCTTGAAAGGTGGTCGTGCCATGTCGGTCAAAATCGGCGTCCTGAGCGACTTTGCCTTCAGAGCATTGAAGGCCAATAAACTGCGCTCCATCCTAACAATGCTGGGGATCATCATCGGAGTGGCAGCCGTCATCCTGATGATGTCCATCGGCCAGGGGGCGCAGCAGCAGGTGATGTCCCGGATCAACCGCCTGGGCACCAACACGCTGACCATCTTCCCCGGAACTGCCGGCCAGTTCGTGCGCAGCGGCAGCGTGAACACCCTGACCCTTGACGATGTGGAAGCGGTACGCCAGCTGCCCGGCGTCCAGGCTGCCGCTCCCACGGTGCGCTCCGGTCAGCTGGTCACCTGTGGCAACAAGACCTGGACCACCTCCATCACCGGTACCACCCCGGAAATCGCCGACATTTCCTCCCTGACCCTGGAGCGGGGCAGGTTCTTCGGCCAGGCTGAGGTCAGCGGCGCAGCCACGGTCGCCGTCATCGGCCAGACGGTTTACACCAACCTCTACACCCCCGGCACCAATCCGGTGGGCACCGAGATCCGCATCGGGGGAGAGGCCTACAGGGTCATCGGACTGCTGCAGACCGTCGGGGCCTCGTCCGGCGGCAGCGACCAGGACGATGTCGTCTACATCCCGGTGACCACCGCCCAGCTCAGGCTGCTGGGGATCACCGACAAATCGATCAACATGATGCAGGTACAGGTAGCCGGCCAGGATCAGATGGAAAGCGTTCAACAGGCCATCACCTACCTGCTGCGCAAGAGGCACCGGTTGAACGACAACCAGGAGGACGATTTCACCATCAGGAATATGGCCCAGCTCCAGAGCGAGGCCCAGAATATCACCGGCATCCTGACCCTGTTCCTGGCGGGAGTGGCCGCCATCTCCCTGATCGTAGGAGGTATCGGTGTGATGAACATCATGCTGGTTTCGGTCACCGAACGCACCAGGGAAATCGGCGTGCGCATGGCCCTCGGGGCCTCCCGGCAGGACATCCTCAACCAGTTTCTCTTAGAGGCGGTGCTCCTGAGCCTGAGCGGGTCCTTTATCGGCATTGTCGTCGGGATCGCCGGTTCCAAGATATTTTCCTCCTTCTCCGGCTGGTCTACCGTCATCTCGTTCTTTTCCGTATTCATCGCCGTGGCCTTTGCCCTGATGGTGGGCATCTTCTTCGGCTATTACCCGGCCCGACAGGCAGCCAGGTTGAAACCGGCGGAGGCCCTTAACTACGAGTAGAACTCTCCATAGCAATGCGATTCCGTGGCCAGGATAGAAGGGGCTACCCCTTTCTGTAGGGCAGCCCCTTACGTATTTCCGGCCCTTTCTTTGGGTTAGCTCAAAATGACACTCTCAGCCCTTCCGCTCAACGGGCCCTCAGAATTCCGAGGGCCTTTTCCAGGTTGATGACATGATCCTCTTCAACCAAAGCGATTTCCCTGAGCATCTGCCCCACATCGTATAAATGCATGGCCTCCGCCATCTCCACCAGTTTTCTGTACCTGTTGAGAGCATCTATCTCTGCCTGCAGGTCCTGTCTGAGCATCTCCGCATTATCCAAAGAGGTCTTGACCTCTGCCACCACCACCGTCGGGATTCCGCCCAGGTGCTGGATCTTATCGCTCAACCTGACGGCGTGGTTAAACTCCTCCTGGGCGTGCTGCAGTTCTTCATCGATAACCGCCACATACTCCGGCCCCGTCAGCATGCTGGCATGCTGGATGTACTGGATCATAGCGGCATACTCCCAGGACAGGGCCACATTCATCAGCTTGATGAACTGGTCAAGGCTTCCCACCGACGCTCCTCCTTCCTCCAACGGGTATGCTTCCACTTAATGTAGTATATTCCCATTGATCTGGGAGCGTGAACGTCCTGCGTGCACGGCAGGAAGGAGGGAGCTACCGGGAGCGGATTGCCTCCAGGAGCCGGCAGGTTGCCGAGGCCATTTCGGCACGGGTCATGGCAGCATCAGGGTCGAAGGTGTTCCCGCTGCGCCCGCGCATGATTCCCGCGGCATAAACCCGCTCCACGGCGCGGCGCGCCCAGGCGGGAATCCGCTCCCGATCCTGCCAGGGCAGCGCCTCCCCTGAAGAACCGCCCTCCGCCTCCGGTTCCGGGTTAAACACCAGGAGGGCGGCATCAAGCAGCACCGCGGCCTCGGCCCTGGAGAGAGAACGGGTGGGAAGGAACCGTCCGTCCGGGTAGCCGTGGATCAGGCCGCGCTGCCGGGCCCTGGCCACCAGCGGCCGGGCCCAGGTGGGGATATCCTGATCATCCGCAAAGCCGGGCGCGGCGTTCAACCCCGACCAGCCGACGGCTCCCGTGAGAAGAACCGTAAACTCGGCACGGCTGATCGGGATGTCCGGCCGGAAGGTCCCGTCAGGGTAGCCGCTGACAATGCGCCGGGCGAACAGTGCCTCAACGTCCGCGGCCGCCCAGTGTCCGGCCAGATCCGGGAAGGTGACGCTGTTCTCCGGCGGAACAGACAGGAACTGCCCGGCGACCCCACCGGTGCCGGTATCCACCGCCACCACCTGAACGGTCAGATTCCCCTGGCCGGCGCCGCCAGAGATCTGTTCGGGCGGCATGGCATAGACAAAACGGCCCCCTTTCCCCACGGGAATCACCTCCCGCTCCCCCCCGGGACCGTAAAGGTAGAGCCTGCCGGCCGAGGTGGCCCCGGAGATGATCACCGAGCCGCTGCGCCAGGGAGCGGCGATTTCCAGCCGGGGGGCGGGGGTGCCCGGCCTGGTTTTCCCGGCAACGGCAGCCAGCAGCGGCCCACCGGGGGTATCAGACAGGAACCGGGTCAGGGTCACCTCTTCCCCCTCGACCAGGTCCTCCGGGGCCACCGGAAGGCCGTTTTTGGTCACAAGGGTTCTCCCGCTCAGGCGGTAGGCGCCGCCGTCCGTTTTGAGAATCCCCTGTCCGGGATCATACCCTCTAAACACCTCCGTTTTTTCGGGCATGACTTCGGCCAAATCCCCCCGCAGGATATAACCGTCATCGCCCAGGTAGAGGCGCGCCCAGCAGCCTGCCTCCACCGTCCCTGCCTCGACGGGAATCCCCCAGCGGTAAAAGGCGGTTTCCCCGGAAAAGTTTAAGATCCGGAAGCTGTTTCTCTCGTCTATCAGGTAGAGCACCTGCCGGTCGGGGTTGAAATAAACCAGGCGTCCGTAAACCACCCGGCTGTCGGCGTCGAGGGCGATGATCTCCTCCGAGCCGGGAAGCAGAACCCCTGCCAGGTGGTACCCAGGACGGAGATCGGAGAAGCCGGCTTCCCTGCCGTCCAGCCGAAGGGAAATCCCCGAAGGAACCGCGTAGGAATGACCGGTGCTCAGATAGATCCTGTTTTCAGCAGGGTCCAGGCCGACTACGGTGCCGCTGACCAGATCCCGCTGCGCTCCCACGTACATGACCTCCCCCCCATCGGTGCTGCACATCAATTTCACCTTGAGCCCTGGACGCAGATCCTCCCAGCCGGGGGAAGCCCCTCCTTTGAAGGGGTAATCGGCCGGATCGACATCGGTGTTCCGGTCAAGGTACGCCAGGGCGGCACGGGAGGAGAGCCGGTAAGGAGCGGCCTCTCCCAGCAGGTAAAGCCGGCGCTGATCGAGATCCACCCTGCTTAAGAAGCCCTCTTTTTCCGCGTAGGAAAACTCTGCCTTCCAAAGCTGCTGGGTGCCCGGGTTGATCCATCCCATCACCTCGCTCCCCGAGGAGAGGTCCTCCGGGTAAGCAAGGGGCTTCCCGTTTACCCGCAGGGTTCTGTGCTCTGCCGGAGCAAGGAAAAACCCCGCGGCGGGGTAGGCGGGGTTGATCTCGGTGCAGAACAGTCCTGCCCCCGTCCGGACCACCTGCACCCCCTGGGCGCGCCAGGTGCGACCAGCCACGTAGGCATAGGCGGGGGCGTTCCCTTCGTCAGGCGGAAGGTAAATGTCCGCCCCTGCCGGGTCCCCGCCCCCGGCAGCCGGCAGCCCCGAGGCGGGAGATTCCGGCCAGCTTACAAGCCTTTCGTCCTGCTCAAACCGCACCCTTTCCGGATCGATCTCAAGCACCTCTCCGGAGGCCAGGACCGTTCTGCCGCCGTAAGACTGCACCACATCCTCCCGAAGGGGCTGGCCGAAAACCAAGGCGTAATCCTGCGCCTTACCGGGGGCGCCGGATACCACGGAGCGGTTTATTCTCGTCCCCTTGACGATGATGGTGTAAACCCCCTCCTCAGGAGCCGGGAGATAAACCTCTTCCACATTGTTGACATCGTCGGCCCGGTCCGGGAAGAGGAAGGAGTTGCCGCGCCACTCCTTTCCGGAGGGTCCCCGGACCACCAGATCCAGGTTGTTGACCAGGGGATGCGCCGAACCGGGTGCAGCCTCCGGATCCGTCCAGACCAGGGTCACCTTGAGGGGCGAGCCTCCTCCCGCAACCCGGTAGGTGTAGCTTTCCGCCTTGCCTTCTTCTACCCCGTCCCCTGCCTCTACATACCGGAGGGTTTTCCGGTACAGGGAGAGCACCGTGTTCCCCAGGTCGAGGATGCCAAAGGCCGTGCGGTCGGGCCCGCCTGCCGGGGTGCGCGCCCCGCAGATCAGGGCGGCCTTGAGCAGGGCGGCGGTGGGGCGGGCCAGGTTCTCAAACCTTTGGAAATACTCGCGGAGCAGGGCGGCGCTTCCTCCCGCCGCGGCCGCCGCCACGCTCGTCCCCTCCATGTAGGTGTAGAGGCCACCGGAACCCCCGGCAGCTTTGCTCGAGCGGGCCGAGACGGCGGCCCCCGGCGCCAGGAGATCGGGCTTCAGGCGCCCGTCCCCGGTGGGGCCCCGGCTGGAAAACCCGGCTATTTCGGTCGGGTCCGACTGCCGGGGATCAAAGACGGGATGGGGGCTCTGGCTGGCGCCCACCACAAGGCCGTTTTTCGTATATGCCTCCGGGGTCAGGCTGGCCTCCCCAGGGCCGCCGTTCCCCGCGGCGAAAACCGCCAGAAAATCGGAGTGATTTCTGATAAACCGGTCGGTCTGAGAGGCGGCGGTCAGGTAACCGCCCGTGCCACCCCCCCAGCCGTTCACATGGACCCGCACCCCTGCCGCATAGGCGGGCTCAAACAGGGCGGTGAGGTCCGGAGGAGGATCCAGCTCCCCTTGAGCGTTCAGAAGCCCCTGAAAGTAGATGCTGGCCTCCGGGGCAATGCCCCGATATTCTCCCCGGGATGCCGCACCGGTTCCCGCAATGGTGGCCGCCATATGAGTTCCGTGCCCGTTCGGGTCTGAGGCGGTGGGGGCACCTGCCCAGGACTTCAACATCACCACTTTGGGCATTTTCCCGGGGACGCTGCCTAAATCCAGGTGAATGTCCTCGGCGGAGCCCTTGTCCAGCCCGCTGTCGGCAAGCCCGACGATCTGCCCCGCACCGCTCAACCCGGTCTTCGCGGCTTCGTCAAGAAAACCGGACACCCGCAGGGGTGTGGCGCCGACCAGATCCGAGAGGCGGTCGTTTAAAAACCGGTCCGGCTGCAGCGGTTCCACGTAAACCACCGTCGGAAGACCTGCCAGGGATTCCAGGCCGGACCGGGGAAGCCTTACCCGCAGGACGCGCCCCGGCTCTGCCTCCCCCC
>CADDZD010000042.1 GCA_902812385.1 Clostridia bacterium
CCGTTGAGTTTATCTCGACAAACAATCTGTAAAATGTCAAGGCCGTTGCCTTGAAGCTAGCGTTTTGAGCGTTGAGGTCTCTCAACGGGAAAAGCTTTGTAGATACCTACTAGATCTTGACACGGACAGGAAGCCTCCCGGAATTGACAATGCCGGATCCGGGCGTCTATAATTATTGATAACTGGTACGCGAATATTGAGGGAGGCCTGTGCATGAGGGATCTCATCTGTGATGAATTCCAGAATACCGTCTCGGAACTGCTGATTCGCCATCACAGTATTCTGGACGTTCTTTCGAAACTCCAGGAAACATGTGCCCGCACAAACAGGGCTACCGTGAAAGCGGTAACCGGATGCGGCTGTCTCAGCATCGAAGCCAAAAAAAAGCAGATTCCCCCCGATCTTTCCATCACGGATCTCAAAGACTACTTTGAAAGCCACCTGCGCGGGGAACTCTGCGACAACTGTCGGGAAATTATAGAAACGGAGATCGGCAAAACCCTCTTCTATCTCACCGCCCTCTGCAACCTGCTCGACTTAAACCTTTACGACATCTTCCTCAAGGAACACAAGAAAATCACTACACTCCGGGTCTTCAATTTTACCTGATAACGGTTCAATTGATCAAACGAGAAAAGCTTTATCGGGAAAACCTTTATATGTAACGGTCCAGCATGACCTGTTCCTGAAGCCGGCGCAGTCCGTTGCGAATGGCACGCGCCCTGACTTCTCCGATCCCTTCCACATCGTCAAGCTCCTCAATGGATGCTTTCACGATGTTCTGCAGATTCTTAAAGGTGTTGATGAGATTCTCGATGATCTGGGCGGGAAGCCGGGGAATTTTCTGCAGGACCCGGTAGCCCCTCGGGTAAATATTGAGATCCAGCACCCCGGCGGCAGAGCCGTAACCCACCGCCCGGCTGATATTGGTGAGGTCCAGCAGTTCCTCGGAGGACCATTGCCTTAAGGACTGCTCGATCTCCTGTGCCGTCTTGTCCCCCCCGACGTAATAATCCTGGATGACATTGAGCAGTTCTTCCTCCACATTGGCCACCAGTTCCTCGGCCTGCATGGTCACCAGGCGGCCTTCAACCCCCAGTTCACTGATGTAGCTCTCGAGTTCCCGGACTATGCGCAGGACCATTTCGCCGCGCTGGATCACCTTCGCCACATCGTAAACGGTCACCAGGTCCTCGAATTCCAGGGCGGTCAGGTTTACCAGTGCCTTATCAAGCACACCCTTGTACTTCTCCAGTGTCTGAATGGCCTGGTTGGCTTTGGAAACAAGCACGTTGATGTCCTGCAGGATGTAGCGCAGGAAACCCTTGTAGAGGGTGATCACCCCGCGGCGCTGGGAGATGGCGATCACCAGCGCCCCGGTCTGGCGGGCCACCCTCTCCGCAGTCCGGTGTCTGATACCCGTTTCCACCGAGGGTATCCTGGCATCGGGAACCAGCTGCGTGTTGGCGTACAGGATCCGCTTGGCATCCTGGCTGAGAATGATGGCTCCGTCCATCTTGGCCAGCTCGTAGAGGGCGGCAGGAGTAAACTCGGCATCAAGGTAAAATCCCCCATCCGACAGGCTCATGATCTCCGGAGTATCTCCGATCACAATCAGGGCACCCATTTTCGCCCGCAGGATGCTCTCCAGCCCTTCCCGCAGGAGTGTCCCCGGCGCAACCATTTTAAGGGCCTTCAGAAGAGGATCATCCCTCTCCTCCCGGGCATCCCTGGATTCCTTCTTTTCCGGGCGTTCCTCCTTTGGCTCCCGGGGCTCCTTTGTCTCTTTCCCGGCCTCTTTTGCCCCTTCTTTTTCCCGTCCAGCCTCCTTCTCTTTTGGAACTTCCCGGATAACCTTCCCCTTTAAAGGCTTCTCCTCCTTCGCCTTCTCTTCCCTGGCGCTATCTTCCACTGCTTGTACTTCGAGTACTTTTTCTTCTTTCACAGAGCATCCTCCCAAACTTTAAATCCCCAGGTCGATGGCTTCTCGCACCGTCCTGACCCCGATCAGCTCTATGTCAGGTAAACGCTCCTGCAGGTCAACGCTGCTCTGCGGCACGATCAAACGGCGAAAACCCAGGCGGGCGGCCTCCCGGAGGCGCTGTTCCACCTGCCCCACCGCCCTGACCTCCCCTGTCAGGCCGATCTCCCCGAGCACCGCCGTTTCCCGGTCCACTGCGATGTTGCGGTAGCTGGCCGCCAGGGCAAGGGCTATTCCCAGATCCGCCGCCGGTTCCACAATCTTCAACCCCCCCACCACGTTTACATAAATGTCCTGGTTGGCAAGGGGAAGCCCCGCCCGTTTCTCCAGCACCGCCGCAATTAAAACGACCCTGTTGTAGTCCACCCCGGTAGTGGCCCTGCGGGGTGAACCAAATACCGTCGGGCTGACCAGAGCCTGGATCTCCACCAGGACCGGCCGTGTCCCCTCCATGGCTGCCACCACCACGGAACCCGGCGCCCCGCAGGAGCGTTCGGACAGGAATAGCAGGGAGGGATTGGCAACCTCCACCAGCCCTCCTTCCTCCATACTGAAAACGGCGATCTCGTTGGTCGCCCCGAAGCGGTTTTTCACCGCCCGCAGAAGGCGCAGGTTCTGGTGGCGCTCCCCCTCAAAGGAAAGGACGGTATCCACCATGTGTTCGAGAACCCGGGGGCCTGCCAGGGTTCCTTCTTTCGTCACATGCCCCACCAGGAAACAGGCAAAATTCCGGAGCTTGGCCAGGCGCACCAGCTCCGCGGTGCACTCCCGCAGTTGCCCGATGCTACCCGGCAGCAAGGGGAGATCCGGGTGAGACATGGTTTGAATGGAATCGATAATCACCAGCACCGGCTGGATTTCTTCTATTGAACGGCAGATACAGGAAAGGTCGGTCTCCGCGGAAAAATAGAGGAGTTCCGAAGTAATGCCCAGCCGCTGCGCCCGCATCTGAACCTGCTGCCTGGATTCCTCTCCTGAAACATAGAGAACCACCCCTACATTATCCGCAACATCCGCGGCGATCTGCAGCAGCAGTGTGGATTTGCCGATCCCCGGATCTCCCCCCAGCAGGATCACCGAGCCCGGCACGATCCCGCCCCCCAGCACCCTGTTCAGTTCCCCGAAACGGGAGCCAAACCGGTCCGGGGGAGCGGCGGCGGCGCGAACGAGGGGTTCCGGAGGCTCTGAAACGGACAGGAAGGATGCCTTTAAATGCTTTGACGGGGATTTCACCGGGGCCTCCCGGAAGGTGTTCCACCCCCCGCAGCCGGGGCAGCGCCCCAGCCACTTGCCCGCTTCATACCCGCAGTCCCCGCAGAAGAATACCGTTTTAGCCCGCGCCAAAACCCTGATCCCTTTCCTTATAATTTCATCTTTTTATTATAACATTTTCCAATCTAAAAAACCTCAACAATCATTCATTTTCAGAGAGAAAAACCCAAAGGGCCAACCTTCAATCCATACCCGGCCGGGCGGGCTCTTCCGGGGAGTCGCCGGGCAGGTAAACCAGGGCAAGGAACAGGCAGATAAAAAGCATGGCGCTGCAGGCAAAAAGAGGAGAGCGAGGATGCAGCTGGTCGTAGAGAAAACCCCCTGCCGGAGAGCCGATAATAAAACCGAGGCTCTGCATGGTGCTGATTCCGGCGAGGGCGGTTCCCTTCCTGCCGGAAGGGGCCACCATACTGGCCAGGGCGAGCCAGGCCGGGGTTCCCGCCACGTAGGCCAGGGCCACGACGGCGACGGCAATCACCAGCTGCCAGATGTCGTGCAGGAACGGCACCAGGGCAAGCGTGCCTGCGCTTACCAGGTAGGCAAACTGAACGGCGCGGTGCTTTCCAACCCGCTCCGCGTACTGGCCCAGGGGGAGTGCGAGGATCGCAACTGCGGCTGCAGGAACCAGCAGGGCTGTCCCGATCTGCCCCTGGCTGAATCCCAATTGACGGTTGACAAAAAGGATAAAGGTACTGGCCAGCAGTCCGATACCGAACTGCTGGAGAAGGGAGATGAAGAGCATGGCGGAAAAGGGGTTGCAGCGGTTATGGCGTGCGCCATGCCCGGGGCCCCGCCCGTCTCCAGACCGGCCTGCCCCTTGCTCACCGGAGGCCCCGAAGCGGCGCCGGGGAAGCACAATTAAACCAAGCAAAAAGGATGCAAGCAGGAGGGCAGCAGCGGCATAAAAGGCGCCGGTGGCGGTCTTCAAAAAATGGTTGAGGTAGGTGCCCAGAGCGGGCCCGACCCCCAGGGCGGCGAGATACGCCATATTGACCACCGCCAGGGCCGGGGCGCGCTCCTCCACCCTGACACTGTCGGCGATCAGGGCCGACAGGACCGGCCAGAAAGCCGCCACCCCCAGCCCGTTTACCACCTGCAGCAAAATGAAAGCAAGGGGGGCACGGGCGGTAATGAAACCCACGGGAACCAGGGCCGCAAGCAGGAGGCCCAGCATGATCACAGGGCGCCGCCCGAAACGGTCGCTCCAGATGCCGAAGGGTGTCTTCGCCAGGGTCTCGGTTACGGCGTAAACGGAGAGCAGCAGGCCGATCACCCCTGCGTTAAAACCAAGGTTGTTTTTCAGGTACAGCGGTAGAGTGGGTATGATGATGGCCAGACCGGCGGTGCTCAAAAAAGCGACCAGCCCGATTCCGGCCAAAAAGGGGTATGCCTTTAAAATGCCGAAATAGGCAGGGATACCTCGCACCCCGCCGCCTTTCTCCATACGGCCTCACCAGCACCTAATACTCCATTTCTATACTATATAATACCACATATAACAGATCCAGGATCGCCCGGTACCGTTAGGATCAACGCCGGTAAATAATGCAGCATAGGGGTATCAGCAGCCTCTAGAAGTGTGCCCTGCTTTTACCGGCCGACCATCTGCTTCAAGACCCTGCCCAGTTCCTCAACTGCCCGGCCGTAACCCGCCCAGTCCCCAGAGCGCTGCCTTTCCATGGCCTCGTTATACAGCTGGTTCGCCCTGTGGGCGAGATCCGCCAAACCGGCCTGCCCTTCCGTCTCCTGGGGCTGCTGGACTTCGGCAGCAGGGGGAATTTCTCCCGCCCCGAAAAGCCTGTCCAGCGCCCGGTCCAGGCTGCTTTCCATCACTATTCTCCCGTCGTAAAAGAGGATTACCCTGGTGAGTTCCGGCAGGCTGCTTTCCCTGGCCTGGAGGAAAAGGGGCTTGACGTAGAGCAGTTTGCCCGCCAGGGGCACCGTGATCAGGTTGCCCCGGATCACCTCGGAGCCGCGCTGATCCCAGAGGGTCAGGGCCTGGGAGATCTCGGCGTTCTGGTCGATGCTGGCCTCCACCTGCATTGGCCCGTAGGCGTGCACGTCTTTAGGGAACACGTCCACCGCCAGCTCCCCGTAATTCTCCCCGTCGCAGCGGGCGGCCATCCAGGCTACCAGGTTCTGGCGCTTGACAGGGGTCAGGGGGAGCACCAGCACAAACTCCTCCTGCGCTTCTCCCGGCAGCTGCATGACGGCGTAGTACGGTTCCATCTGCTGGCTTGACGAAGAATACTTCTCGAATGGAATCGCCCATTCGTCCTCCCTGTTGTAAAAAACCCGGGGATCGCCGATGTGATACAGGGCGTAGACTGTAGCCTGGGTGCGGAAGAGATCCACCGGATAGCGGAGGTGGAAGCGCAGCCCTTCCGGCATCTGGCTCAAAGAACGGTAAAGCCCGGGGAAAATTTTGCCGTAGGTCCGGATCAGCGGATCCGATGGGTCGCTTACATAGAAAGCGATGTCCCCCTGATAGGCATCCACCACCACCTTGACGGAATTGCGGATGTAGTTGCGCCCGCTGTGCATCTCGGAATAGGGATAGTGATCGGTGACGGTATAGGCGTCCCAGATCCAGTAGATGCGCCCGTTGGTGATAACCGGATAGGGATCGCCGTCGTATTCCAGGTAGGGGGCTAGGCGGCGGGCGTCCCCCACCGTACGGTTATAAAGGATGCGGCTCTCCGGTGTAATGTCGTCGCTCAGCAGCAGGCGCAGGTCCCGGAAACGGAAGGCGTACAGCAGCCTCCGCAGGGGATTGCTCAACCGCACGCCGCCGCGGCCGGAGTAGCTGGTGTAGACGTTTTTATCCCCGGAAGGGTAGTCGAACTCCTTTGCCTTTGTATTGACGACCACCCAGTTTGTGGTCAGTTCCCCGAAATAGATACGGGGCTGCTTGACGGCAAGCTCCGGGGCCTGTGCCTTCGGAGGGATATTCTGAACCAGGAAGCGGGGAAGCCCCTCCGGTGTCGTCTCATTGACCGGGCTCACCGCCACTCCGAAGCCATGGGTATACTGGAGCCGCCGGTTAACCCAGGTCTTGGCCCGCTCCGCAAGGTTTTCCTGGCTCAGTTCCCTTACAGAGAGCATCACCTGGCGGGAGTCCCCGCCAATGCGGTACCGGTCGATGTCCACATCGGAGAAGCGGTAATAGGGGCGCAGTTGCTGGAGTTGGTTGTAGACCTGGCCGATGGGGCGGAAATCCCAGAGACGCAGATTTGTCAGGGTACTCCGGTACTTCTCCAGGACGGCCTCGCCTACCCCGGCCTGCCCGTCAGTGGTAGATTCCAGGCCGGAGTTTAACACCCGGACCCTGTCCAAACCATAGGCATAGCGCGTGGCCGTGATGGCGTACTGCAGGTACTGCTGCTCCCGGCTGAATTCGTTCGGCACCACCTGGAACTGCTGCACCAGGGCGGGGTAGACGATCCCCAGGAGGAGGGATGCGGCAACGAGAGCTCCAATACCCCAGAAGATTGGCCGCAGCCGTCCCCGGATCACCCCGTAAAAGACCAGCACCGCCGCCAGGAGGGCGAGCACCGCCAGGATGTTCAGGGCGGGAATCCTGGCATGAACATCGGTGTACCCGGCGCCCCAGAAGGCCCCGTGATGGGAAAGGAGCAGTTGGTAGGCCCGCAGCCGGTAGTCCCACGCCTTGATGATCAGGAGTCCGGCTACCAGCACGGCCAGGTGCAGCTTCACCGGCGAGAAGCGGCGCCACCCCCCGCCGAAAAATTCCCCCGCAGCAAGAAGTAAATAGATCAAGGCTGCGAGAACGAGGGAGATCATGAAGGCGGCGGTCAAGGTGGACTGCAGCAGTTCGTAAAAGGGAAGTTTGAAGATATAAAAGCCGGCATCGAGGCCGAAGATGGGATCCCTCTTGCCAAAAGGGGTGGCATAAACAAACTTCTGAACGATCTCCCAGCGGGAGCCCACCGGGACGGCCAGCAGCAGGGACATGAATGCACTGATCAGCAGCAGCACGGCGGTTCCCGCCCTGGAGTTAAACAGGCGCAGTAATGGCCCCTGGGTCAGTTCGATGATCCTGCTCTGTTCTCCGGCCAGGCGCACCCGCGGCAGGCAGCGCCGGGCGAACCAGCCGTTGAGCCAGAAGAAGGGAAGGAAAAGGAGAAAGGCCGCCATTCCAACGGCGAAGCGGGTGAGAAACAGGGTCCAGAAGACCTTTCGGTAGCCGAGGGAGGCATACCACATGTAGTCGGACCAGATCCCCGACACTCCGTAAAGAAAAGCCAGGACTCCAGCTATGACCAGGATTAAAACTACCCGCCCGCGTCGATTCATGAGACACCTCCGCCGCTTTCTTCACCTCATTATACCATAACACGCCGGAGGCATTATTCCTTCCACCAAACAGCCTTTCATAATTCCGCATTTACTATCCCGGGATTCACTTACTCAATAAAAAAAGGCCAAAAAAGGCCGCAATTATTGCATTATACTTTTTTTTAACTGATAATAATTACAAGAATATTCTTTTTATTATCGGAGTGACTATCTATGGCAGCCGACACAAAGAATTCCGGAAAGAAAAAGAGAACAATCATGTCAGAAAAGCTGAACCGGCTGGGGCTGAAGGCAACCCCGCAGCGCCTGGCAATCCTGGAATTCCTCGATGGCAACAGGTCGCACCCTTCTGCGGAGGAAATCTACAAAGAGCTCAAGGCTACCTATCCGTCCCTTTCCCTGGCAACAGTCTACGGCACGGTGGAGACCCTGGCAAAAGCGGGGGAATTGCAGGAATTAAATATCGACCCGGGGCGCAAGCGTTTCGACCCCAACCCCATCCCCCACGGCCACTTCTTCTGCCAGAACTGCCAGAGGGTGTATGATATCGAGCTAGACCTTCCCAGGCTGGATGTTCCCGGTGAACTGGGAGAATTTCTGGCGGAAAGCTACTCTGTAAACCTCTACGGCCTCTGTCCCGGCTGCCGGAAAAAGGGCAGGGAAAATGCCCGAGACAGACACCCCCAACCGCCGCCGACTCTGGATAAAATAAGGTGATGGGCCATGAGAATTAATCTGGTAAGGTTGCTTCTGAACCTGTCCCACAGCCTCGATTTCTCAGGCCAGGAAATAACCCACCACCATAAGCGGGTGGCGCTGATGTCCCTGCAGCTGGGAAAGGCCGCCGGGCTGGACGAAAATGCGCTGTTCGAGCTTTTCAAGGCATCCATCCTGCACGACGCGGGGGCGGTAACCTGGCGGGAAAAGCTCGACCTGGCGAGATTTGACATTATGGACACATACGATCACTGCCTGCGCGGTTACAAGTTATTTTCCAACGGATTCCTTGATTCCATCGCTGATACCATCCTCTCCCACCATGATCGCTGGAAGGGAGAAAACCAGACGGGAAAGAGCAAAACAGATATACCCCTCGCCAGCCGCATTATTCACCTGGTCGATCGGGTGGATGTCTTGACCGGCGGCGACAGAAACATACTCGACCGGAGCCGGGAAGTTCTCTCCCGCATCAGGGAACTGGCCGGGGAGGTGTTCGACCCGGATCTTGTCTCCCTGTTCGAAAAGCTTTCGATTAAGGAGAGCTTCTGGCTGGAACTGCAGGCACCCTGGATAGAGGAGCACCTGATCCCCCTCATTCCCTACCGCTCCATTACCGTAGAAACGGGCGATCTGCTTAAAATAGCAGAACTGTTCGCCAGGATCATCGATGCCAAAAGCCCTTTTACCTACAGGCACTCCCTCAAAGTCGCCCGGGTAGCCAGGCTCCTCGGCGAAAAAACCGGATTGTCCCGGGAAGACTGCGACCATCTGGAGATCGCAGGTCTCCTGCACGACCTCGGCAAAGTAACCGTACCGGAGGTGCTGCTGGAGAAGCCGGGGGCCCTCACCGAAACCGAGTTCAACATCGTTAAACAGCACCCCTATTACACCTACTGGTGGCTGAAAACGGCAGCCCCGCAATCGCTCCTGGCGGAATGGGCGGCGTTCCACCACGAGCGGCCGGATGGCACCGGATACCCCTTTAGAAAAGCCGGCGACGAGCTGGATCTGCCGTCCCAACTAATCAGAGCCGCGGACATCTTTACCGCCCTCAGCGAGGAGCGGCCTTATCGCAAGCAACTTAGATGGGAAGAAATAGAAAGCATTTTGAAATCACAGGCGAAAAACGGCGGATTAGACGAGAAAATCGCTTCCACCCTCCTGTCGAGCAAAGACGAACTGACCTGAAGCCTGGGGGGCGCACACCTTCATGCCGGCCATAGAAATTCCCGGTGTCGCCGGCACAAGTTGCGCTCAACCGCCCGGGTATATTATAATGTTTACAACATTAGAATATTTTCAAATATCCGGCAAGTGCCGCCGCTGCCTCTTGGGGCAGGTGGCCGGAATAATATTTAAAACGGGAGTGAGGAGAGTGGGAGACGCCATTTTCAAACAGAGGTCGGGAGTGCTGGGGGTTGGAATTGTGTCCAAGTGCGGGCTGCTGACCCCGGCGCAGCTCGCCGGGTTAGGGAGGCTGGCGGAAACAACCGGTTGCCTGTACTGCAAGATGACCACCCGCCAGACATTGATCTTTTTAATACCATCGGACAGGCTGGAAGAACTGAGAAAAGGAGTCGCGGCGCTGGGTTTGCGCATCGGGGTCTTTGGGGAAATCGTCCGCAACGTCAAGGCCTGTGCCGGCAACAAAGACCTGTGCCAGCGCGCCCTCAGCGACGTTTTCAATTTGGGGGGTGAACTGCAGGAGCGGTTTATGAACCGCCCCACACCCCGGGACTTCAAAATCTCCGTCGCCGGCTGCCACCGGGGTTGCACGGACCCCTACTGCGCCGACTACGGCATCGTAGCCACAGGTGAAGATACATATAAGGTCTATCTCGGCGGACGGGGGGGAAGTCGGAAACCGGTGCACGGAACACTGATCGCCGAAGAGATCAACGGGGAGGGCGTGGTGGCCCTGCTGGAAGTGATCCTCAAAACCTATACGGAATGCGCCGAGCCGAAAGAGCGGCTCTGCAACACCATCGAGAGGGTCGGGCTTGAAAGGTTCCTCCCCTCCGAAGATTTCCTGGAGAAATACCGGAGCCGGGAAGAAGAGGACTTCCTCAGCTTCGTGGGACTGGAGGGGTAAACCATGGCGTCCAGAGAAGTTAACCTGGAAAGGATCAGAAGCGCGGTGGACCGCTGCTGCAAAACCGAAGCGGAATGCAAGAAGTGCGAAAAGGTGGGCTGCCTGATCGGGTACTGCCAGCTGACCCTCGACTATTCCATCCAAAAGCGCTCCTTCAGAATTCCCGGGGGGAGCCGGCACATTCCCAGGCGCGACTTTAAGGCCTACTACCAGTCGGACCTGCTCCTTGCCCTGGCAGAGGTGCTGCTGCAGTGCCAGGGGTGCCGCGACAACCATGAAGAGGAATGCGTGATCAACGTCACCCGCAGTGCACTGGAACTGGCCCTGCTGGGAGAAAGCCTTAATTACGAGGGGAGCGCCCTCCTCTACCTGATGCAGGTCAACCGGCTTAACCCGGACATCGGCAAGGAACTGATGCAGCTCTACGAGAAAAACAAGCCGGGGAGAATCCCGGAAGCATGAAGGCCGCGGACGAAACCATAGCCGTGCAGGAATACCTTCAGCAAGCACAAACCCGGGAGTCCGGCCCACCGGCCGCCCGGGTTTTCCAGTTACATGATTACCCGGCCCGGTAAAAACTGCGCCGATCTTAGGCGATTTTACTCCTCTGCCTGGTCAGTTCCGCCACTACCTCAGCGGGAGCCTGCTCATAGTTGAAAACCTGCATGGTATAGGTGCCGCGCCCCTGGGTAATCGAGCGCAGGTCCGTGGCATAACCGAACATGGCTTCAAGCGGTACGCTGGCGCGAATCTCACAGACATCCCCTTTGAGTTCGGTAAGCTCGATGCGCCCGCGCCTGGCGCTCAGGTCCCCGATGATGTCCCCCATGTACTCCCGGGGGGCGACAACCTCAACCCTCATAATGGGTTCCAGGATCACCGGTTTCGCCTTCTGCACCGCATTTTGAAAAGCGGCAATGGCGGCCAGCTTAAAGGCGATCTCCGAGGAGTCGACCTCGTGGAAGGAACCCCCGGTAACGGTGGCCTGGATATCCACCATCGGGAAGCCGCACAAGGACCCCTTCAGCATCGCCTCTCTAATCCCTGCATCAATGGCCGGCATGTATGCCTTAGGGATCACCCCGCCCACTGTTTTGTCGACAAACCTGTAGCCTTCTCCCGGAGCGAGCGGCTCCAGCTCCAGCACCACATGCCCGTACTGGCCGTGTCCTCCGCTCTGCTTGATATACTTCCCTTCTCCCTTCGCCTGAAGGGTAATGGTCTCCTTATAGGCCACCTGAGGCTGGCCCACATCAGCCCTTACGTTGAATTCCCTATGCAGGCGGTCAACAATAATCTCCAGGTGCAGCTCACCCATCCCCGCGATCAGGGTCTGGCCCGTCTCGGCATCGACATAGGTTCGAAAAGTGGGATCCTCTTCGGCCAGACGATGCAGGGCGATTCCCAGCTTATCCTGGTCCTCTCTTGTTTTCGGTTCGATCGCGCAGGCAATCACAGGCTCCGAAAATTCCATTTTTTCCAGCTGCAGCTGCCGTTCTTCCGTACACAGGGTATCCCCCGTCACGGTCTCCTTTAACCCGATTACCGCCGCGATATCTCCGGCACGTGCTTCCTTAATATCCTGCCTGTAGTTGGCATGCATTTTTACCAGACGCCCGATGCGTTCTTTTCTCTTTTTGGTGGCATTATAGACCGTTTTTCCCGACTCCAGCCTGCCGGAATAAATCCTTACAAAAACCAGCTTTCCGTAGGGATCGGCCTGCACCTTGAAGACAAGGGCAGCCAGCGGTTCTCCATCTCCGACCCTGCATTCCACCACCTCCCCGCTTTCCGGTTTGATGGCGGTCACCGGGGGGAGATCCAGCGGCGATGGCAGAAAATCCACAATGGCATCGAGCAGCAGCTGCACACCCTTGTTTCGCTTTGACGAACCGCATAAGACCGGTACAATTCTTTGCTCGATGGTGCCTTTTCTGATCGCCCTCTTTATCTCCGCTTCGGTGATCACATCGCCGTTCAAGTACTTTTCCATTAACAGGTCATCGAACTCCGCCAGCGCTTCCAGTAAACCCTCCCGGTAAAACCGCTTCTTTTCCACCAGTTCCCGGGGAACTTTTGTTTCCTCCAAGACTTCTCCCAAATCGTCCCTGTAAAAAATCGCCTCATCCTTTATTAAATCGATCATCCCCTGAAAGGTATCTTCCCTGCCTATGGGAATCTGTATCGGAACGGCGTTTGCTTTCAGGCGTTCGCGGATCATTTCAACCGAACGGAAAAAATCCGCACCCGTGCGGTCCATTTTGTTGATGTAAGCTATGCGCGGGATGCGATGATTATCGGCATGTCTCCATACCGTTTCCGATTGCGGTTCCACACCGGCAACCGCATCGAATACGGCAACCGCTCCGTCCAGCACTCTCAAACAGCGCTCCACTTCGACGGTAAAATCCACATGCCCGGGTGTATCGATCAGATTGATCTGGCAATCCCGCCAGTTGCAGGTGGTGGCGGCAGAGGTGATGGTGATGCCGCGCTCCTGTTCCTGTATACGCCAATCCATCGTTGCGGCCCCGTCATCGACCTCGCCGATTCTGTGGACGAGCCCGGTGTAATACAGAATGCGTTCGGTTGTGGTGGTTTTACCGGCATCTATATGGGCCACAATACCGATATTGCGGACTTTATCCAGTGAAAAGTTGCCAAGCATTTTCATCCTCCTTTGCCTCTCAGTATTAACAAACCATTCTTCTAGGATACCCGGTTGCCGCTTTTTCATTCCCGGTAAAGCCCGGTCTGCCTATCGCTGCTATTTTCCCCCTGATAAATAGAAAAAGCCCTGTTCTACAAGGCTTCTGTTCCAGTCTGCCAGCGGGAAACCGGACCTGGGCAAAAACCACACAACGGAACTTAATATATAACACCCGCTCATACCTTGTCAAGGGCCGATTCCACTTAGGGCAGTGCTCCCTGTCAGGTAAGCCACGCTGTGACAGAGTTTAAAGGGAATCAGAGAACCATCCCCGACTCCCCCGCCGGTCTGACTGTTGCTATAGACCGTGTTCGTGCCCACCACAGCCGCAGATCAGTGCGTTGTCGGTCACCAGCCTGCCGTTTAAGTAATCCTCGGCCACCCTGGCCGCATCACCCGAAGCACCGGTAATGATCTTAAAGCCCAGTTCCTGGAGTGCGGCCATCATTGAATAGCCGATTCCCCCGGCTATGACCACCTCTACCCCTTCCTCTTTCAAGAGACCTGCCATGCCCTCGTGGTTGTGGCAGAAATCCTGGCTGTTGATGATCTTACGCCCGGTTACTTGGTTCCCGTCAGTATCAAAGATAACGAACTCCCTGCTCTGCCCGAAGTGGGGATTTACCTGACCGTTAAGATACGGCATAGCAATTTTCATGGTTTTCCTCCTGTTCAGCTTTTTTCTTAAATATTCATAAATTTGCAGCCTTACCGGTTTTGCCGACCGGATCACCCGTCACGACGGGTGATGGTTCTCGTCTTACGCCTACAGAAATAAACACGACTTCGATGCATCCCACATTTCCTCAATCGCTTCTCCGGCCTTCGTGTTCAATAAGTTCCCCGCAGCCCCTCCTGCTTCACGACATCCAGGACACCGGACGATAAACCATCTCTTGAGGTGCATCCCTTGTTCAGAACTGCTACGGGGTGGTGCTTTCACCGGACTCTCCTCCCCCGGCCCAGCCGACTCCCCGGCCCCTCCGGCAACCGCGGCCCATGCCGCCGCTGCCAATCCTCTGGACCGGCCCCTTGCTGCAATTTGGGCAGACCATGTCCCGGCCCCTCTGGCCGTTGCAGAAGGGCACTTCAAATTCATGATCGCAATTGGAGCACCTGAACCTTCTAACCGCTGGCATCTCGTATTCACCCCCCTCGACCCGTAGCGCTTTCCCGTTGACCAAAGCATCCGCAATCTTCGACCTGGCGGCGTACAGCACGCGCTGGAAAGTGGTGCGCGCCACCCCCATTCGTTCGGCGCACTGCTCCTGGTCCAATCCCTCCAGGTCCTTTAAGCGCACAGCTTCCAGTTCCTCAACCGTTAAAATGACTTCCCTCAACTCCCGCAACGGTATCCCCGCCGGCTTGTAATAGTTTGCCGCCGGGAGGGACTCCACCCAGCACCGTTTCCTTCTCCTTGGTATAACAATCACCCCCTGCCCGCATGCCTGGCTGTTATATTCGGCATATGCTCTGTATGAATAAATGTTCAAGGCCATTCCTGCACAATAACAATCCAACCGGCGGCAGTTCATTGAATATAGGGCATATGCCCGTTACTATTCAGAGTATAACATAAACCGCCATCAAATACAAGAGCTGGCCCTTTTCAAGATAACCTTGCCACCATTTACCTTACCACAATACAAGAATTCATAATCTTGGATGGTAAATGCTCCCAGTAAAGAGGTGCCTTTTTAGTCTCTAAACTCGTAAAGAAAGAACCTAGCCTTTGCAAGGTTCTCTCTTTATATATTCACGGCATACTTTTGGATAAAGAATTTTGGTTCTGTTCGCCTCCATTGGCTGCTTCTGCTTTTAAGCGTCCCTGTAGTATTATAGACCGGCATTGGCACGTTTTGGCCCAAACAAATGGGCAACTACCACACCTGTTAAGAAATTTTGAAACAGGATCTCAGTCAGTGTTGCCAGGTTAAAACCCAAAGGCATCTTTCTAAAGGTCACCTCAATATACGGTTCCAGGCCTCCCACAACAAACAATAATATACCTATCAATCCAGCAATTTGGCGTTGCGTTATGCGTAATGCCCTAACAATGGGAATAACACCTAACACCATTAGGGGGCCGCGAATCAGTTCTGCAAGAAAGACGATTTCCGCTGAAGGACGGGAGAGTCCAAATGCTGGGTTATTTTCGTAAAAAGCTTTTGTATAGAGAAGGTAATTAATTCCTCCAAAGAAAAAATAAAAGACAAAATAAGATAAACTTGCCACTATGAAACACCATGCCAAATTTAGCCATCCGCCCTTCGGGGTTGCTTCGTTATTTGCTGCTTTTAGCTGTAATGGCGCTGGCTGTAGTGGTGCTAATAGCCAGACTATCAAGTAGGCAACCAATAAACGAATTATAATCCCAACTATGCCATTGATCACTGCGTGTATTGGAGGTACTGGTTTAAAAAGGAACCCTTCAATACCTAATCCAATCGGGCCGATTAAGGCAAGAACTATCCACAGAATAAGAACTTTTCTCCCTCGCGACCATGGAAGTCTGAGGAGGATAGGGCTAAAGGATAGACTAATCATGGTACCACCGAGGATCCAGACAAGGGCATTTTCCCAACTGGCAGCCTGCCGACTTATTGAGCCGAGCAACGCCGCCATCAACATGTTCGCAATAGCGTAGATGATACCAACGCCTAAACTGCGTGTCAGAATTTCCCCGGTACCCGGTACTGGCCGATCCATAGAGTTATTTTTCATTTTACCTCTCCCTGGTCTTTCATCATAATCCTGGCAACCACTAACGTTAACCCAACGTATCATATATTTTCTCTCGCAGCTTTTTTAGTTCCTCCTTTAGCCGTTGGTTTTCGGCTTCTAGTTCCTTGATACGCTTATTCTTTGCGGCAATGATTACATCCTTACTCGCATCGGTCGGGGATGTATTTAATATCTTCTTCCATGTCAACCCCCGAACCTACGAGGCTGTGGGCTTATACCCGGTAAGGATGTATCCGTCCACGGCATCGGTAATCTCCACTCTGGCGAAACCCGCCTGCTCGAAGATGTAGCGAGCCTCCCCCTCATCCGGGAGCAGGTCGTTGCCCACCACCCCGCCAAGGGAGCGATGCAGGGCGTTTACCGCATCCCGGCTCATGGGATGGCAAACGGTGACCCTTCCGCCGGGTTTCAGGATACGCATCATCTCCCGGGCGGCCGCTGCCTTGTCCTGAAGGTGCGGGAAACAGGAATTGCAAACGATCTCGTCAAAGGCACAGTCCGGAAAAGGAGTGCGGGTCAAATCACCCAGTACGTAGGTGATGTTCTCGTTGCCATACTTTTCCATGGCCCGTGACAGCATTTCTTCAGCAAAATCCAGTGCCACCACGCTCCCGGCCTTACCTACAGCCTGCCGCAGGAAAGGCAGAAGAATACCGGTGCCGGTACCGGCGTCCAGAACAACACTACCCGGCCTGATGCCGAGCCTTTCCACAATGCGGGCGAGGCGTTCAACCGTCCCTGCATCAATCAGGCTATCCCAGGTAGCAGCCTTTTCATTGAAGTAGATCCGATGACTCTCCGACAAATCTTTCACACCTCCACTTTTTCACTTTCCGCTTCGGAGAAATAATGCTGCACACCACAAAAACAACCGCGGCAACCAGAGCAATGGTTGCTCCGCTGGGGAGATTAAACAGGTACGAGAGAACCAAACCCGCCCAGCATGAGCAAACACCGAACAACCCGGCCAGTGCAAACAACTTTTTTAAGCTATACGTGAGCTGGTAGGCTGCTGCTGCCGGGTTCACGATCAGGTTGAAGATGAGAATCCCGCCGATGCTGCGCAGGGAGGCGGTGATGACCAGGCCGGTTAGAAAAAGCATGCCGTAGAAAACCAGGTGCGCCGGGATACCCACTGCCAGCGCCACCTCCCGCTGGAAGATGACGGCCTGAATTTCCTTGAAAAAGAGCGTCACGGCACCCACGACTAAGGCACAAACGACTCCGAGTAAGACCAGATCGTTTTCGCCTACCGTCAGAATGCTCCCCCAGAGAATTTCCAGCGCCTCTGTTTTTGGCCCCGGCAGAAGACCCATGAACAAGAAGGCCAGCCCTATCATCACGGAAAAGATGATACCGATAGGAGTGTCCGGGTTGAACTCTCCGCGATCTGCCACGGGGCCGATAATGGAAGCAGCGGCAAGGCTGAAAGCAGAAGCGCCGGCTACCGGGCTGAAACCCAACAGGGTTCCCAGCAGGGCACCGGCAAAAGCAGCATGAGAAATGGCCACCCCGATGAAAGATATATGCATGGTGACCACTAAGACACCGATCAGCGAGCAGGCCACCCCGCCCAGCAGCCCGGCTAAAAAAGCGTTATGCATAAATCTGTATCCGAATATGGCTAGATCCAGTTCGCTATCCTCCTTTGACGCGGCAGATAGTATTGCCCATCACCATTTTCGTAAAGGACCTTCAGGATTTCCTGCTGCAAGACATCCTCCGGTTTTCCTTGCGCCAAGATCCTACCGGCCTTCATCAGGACAAGCCAGTCGCAAAGCCGAGCGGCAATATCCATTTCGTGGGTGACCATCAGGGTGGTATGATTTCCGGCCTTGTGAAAACCACTCACCTGCGCCAGGATCTCTTCTTTTACCCGGCGATCAAGGGATGCAGTGGGCTCGTCCAGGAGCAGAATTTCCGGCTCCTGGGCAAGGGCCCGGGCGATGGCCACCCGCTGCTGCTCACCTCCCGAGAGGTGCCCGATAGGGCGCCGGGCCAGGTGCGCCAATCCCACCTTCTCTAGCAGGGCATCCACCAGTTCCCAATCGTCCCGGCTGGGCCGCCGGAAAAAGCCCAGGTGACCGTAGCGCCCCATCATGACCACCTCCCTGGCGCATACCGGCATCCGCGGGTCGATGTTCTGCATCTGCGGCACATATCCGATTCGTGCCCGCAAGCTTGCCGGACACCCTCTGGCCAGCGAGTGCCCAAGCACATTCACACGCCCCTGGATGATCTTCCCCAGGCCGTTGACAATGGTTAACAGTGTCGTTTTCCCGGCTCCATTGGGGCCGACAATTCCGACAAAGGAGCCCCTCGCCACAGATAGAGACACCCCCCGTAAAGCAACATCTTCACGGTAGGAGACAACGGCCTTTTCGATCTCGATCACAACACCGTCCGCTGCCAGGTCTTTTTTATCAGTCACGTTTCTCCTCCTTACCACAGCACCGGCCACCGCATACCATGACCCCATACAACAACCTATTATTTTCTCTTAAGCGCATCCAGCAGCAGGCTGACATTTTTCTCCACGGCAGTCTTCCAGGTCCCGGTACCGGGAAATCCCCCCGGAAAGTTAGAGATTGTGACCTGGGCAGCCCCCAGCTCGGCTGCCAGCTCCTTACCGGCATCCGGCCCGCTTTGCAGGTTGTCCACCACAAGGCGTACCCCTGCGGCT
>CADDZD010000043.1 GCA_902812385.1 Clostridia bacterium
CTTTTGGAAACAGGTGTGGGGGTAAAATATTTAGTTTTGGTAGTAACTAGCTGGTGACTTGAATGCGCCGCCGGGCGGCCAGATCCGCCTTGGGCAGCCTTACTTCCAGGATTCCGTTGTTATATGTGGCGGTGCAGTGCTCGGCCCGAACCGTCGTCGGTAAAGAGATGGTCCGGTATATGCTTGTTGCGCCCATTCCTGCCAAGCCGATTGCGCTTGCACTGATGGTGATCGAGTCATCGGTGACGGTCAGGTTCAGGTTATTCGGGTTGATGTTGGGAAGTTCTGCCGCTACAACCACGTCACTGCTGGTTTCGAAGAGATCGACCCGCGGTTGGGTAAGTCCCGGAGATGGCATGAAGGCCACGCTCTGCGGACTGACCGCCCAGTTGCTTACCATCGGGTTGATTCCGACCTGCCAGTTAACGGCTGGGTTGATGCCTCCCAGCAAAGCGGGGGCTGCAGTACCCTGCCATGCTCCGGTGGCTGCAACAGGCGAAAAGGTGTAGTTAATCGCAGCGGGGCCGGCCTGGGGAAACATTCCCATGGCAGGATTCAATGATTGAATGTACATAGAAGTTTGTCACCCTCCTTGATTTTTATATTTTACCCCCACAAGTTAAGTATTTGAGGGTATCTGGTTAATTATGCATAGAACCTTCATCTCACCCGGTGACACCGGCAGGGCATGAAAATCCCGTGAACTCGATGTATTTACAGGGCAGACCACCACGCCGCCTCCGGCTGCACCAACAGAGGAGCGAAAAAGCGGTTTATCCTTGCTGGCGCAGCGACCCAGCACTCACCGAAACTCTGTTACATAATTAGCCTTTGTTTTATAATTCCGTTTTTTGTTTTTTCAGCTCACGAAGCAGCAGTGAGTGCTGGGTTGTTACTCGCCCTTGACGAAGGAGCAGCTAACGGCAGCCGAAGCGACCCCGCACTCAAAGGGAATTCTACCCTTCATTCGGAACTGCTGTCATTAATTATCTCGTTACAGAGAGAAAGTGCCATTGAGTGCGGGGGAGCTAGGCGACTCTGCGCCATGGATGGCGTTATAGGAGCCGGTCGGCTGCCGTCTGCGACGAGTTTTAGGGCGAGTTAAACCGGAGTCCGGGAGCAAGCGCAAGGATAAACCGAAACGTATTTCCAGGGCAGCGGCATAAAAAAGGAGATGAGGCGATAACCTCAATCTCCTTATCATTTACCTGTTTAAAGCCCGTCAATTATAACCGGTGCTCAGTTGGCAACCAGTTCTTTGTTTTCATGGTTCTGGGCCCAGATTTGATCTGCTACCTTCTTCCAGTCGGCGGCCCGCCGGTCCAGGAAACTCCCGATCTCTCCTTCCAGGATGGTATCTGCTCCTGCATGGGTGGGATGGGCACCGGTATTCCTGACGATCTCACGCAAGGCTTCAGGGTTGTCGATGATCGGGCACGGCCGCAACATGTTTTCGGAAAAAGGCTGGCGTTTCTGGTATTCGGTAAAGAGCGGGTTTCTCAAAACCTCTTTCAGGCTCTTGTCCCTGATGTTGTCCACGGCAAAGTGAACAAAGGCGCACGGTTCCACATCTCCGCGGGCCGTGATGTGGAAGTAGGCGCTTCCGCCCGCGATGCAGCCACCGGTCAATTCACCGTCGTTCCAGAAGTCCGCGATGGGCAGCGGTTTATGGGTGCGCAGATAGGGGATGCGCTCTGCCAGGTAAGCCCGCTGCTCGGGCAGGATCATCAGGTCCACATCGGGCTGGCGGCCGATGGGGATGTAGTGGAACGTCCACATGAACCTGACCCCTTTGTCAATTAAAAAATCTATAAATTCGTCGCTGGTGACGGTTTCAACATTGTGGCGGGTGATGGTCACCGAGGCCCCGAAGACCACTCCTCTTTCACGCAAACGATCCATTGCCGAAATGATCTTTTTGAAGACCCCTTTTCCTCGGCGGGCATCGGTGGCGTCTTCCCATCCCTCGATACTGAAGGCCGGGGCGATATTGCCGAGGGCCTGGAGCCTGTCGGCCATGTTGTCGTCAATCTTGGTGCCGTTGGTATAAATCATGAATGACATGTCGTTGTGTTTTGCTGCTATATCGGTAAGGTACGGGTAGACGAAGGGCTCTCCCCCTGACATGACGATAGCATAAATTCCCAGTTCCTTGGCCTCCTGCAGAATCCTGTCGAGCAGTTCCGGTTCCAGTTCATCGTGCTTGGAATACTCACCGGCCCAGCAGCCGGTGCATTTGAGGTTGCAGGCGCTGGTGGGATCGATCAGGATTGTGTAGGGAACATGAATCCCTTCCTTTTCTTCAACCTGCTTGCGGTGTTGAAACGATAACAGAAGGCTGTTGACCACGAAATTGCACATCAGCCGGTGGCGCATTCCCCTATCGGTCTCGGTAAACATTCTATTGAAATAGGTTCTCAGGGCGGTGTTGTTTTCATAATTATATCTGATGTTCCTGACCGTATCTTTGTGCACCGGCAGGTAAGCAAGGGTTTCCATGACTTTTAACAGGCGGGGGATATTCGTGTCCGGATCCCCTTCCAGGTACTTTAATACTTGCTCGAGGAGTTTTTCTGCGGCGTAGCGTTTTGCATAATCCCAATTTAGTTTGGGCAATGTTCTTTTGTCCCCAGTCATTTTCTTTCGCCTCCATATATTCATTATTAATAGTTATACCCTAAAAAACGTCTTTATTATCAAACAAGGGTTTTAGGCTTCCCCAAAAGACCCAACAACTGAACAGAAATCAGGAAACTGCCTGCAGTAAATCACTGAGGAAACCGGCAAGCAGGCGGTGCTGTTTCAGATCGATCCCTGCCAGGTGCTGGTGAAAATTATTAATAAAGCTGGCCATCATGCCGTCCTTCCCGCCTGTTGTCGTTCCTGTTACCGGATCTCTAGATAAAATGCCTACGATTGTGCCCGAAAAAAGAGCGAGGCGCTGCTCGGGCTTTTTGATCAGGTCGATAACCTGGCGGACAAGCCTCATTCCTTGTTCATTGAAGACTTTTATGTAAGCGACAAAAAGGGCAATTAAACATGCGCAGTACATTATTGAACCCTTTGCCTCCGGCAGTAAGGTCAACAGTTCCTCGATCTGATCGTGCCCGCTGCAGCCGGTTGCGGACTGCAGTTTTTTAACGCTGTTAACCAGCAACTGCCTCCATGCCAGCCAATCCTCCTGTTTACCCGCATCCTCCTCCATGAGTTGTTTCAGCTTGGAAGTCGGTGTGTAGAACAACTGCGATCTGCCTGGGTTGCCCTTTTCCTTCACCCCGTAATGCGAGGAAAGATAACCCGCTTCTCCCAGGCGTTTGAGCATGTCATAAGCCGTCCATTTACTCACCCCCAGCCTTTTTGCAACGGTTGTGTAGTGAACCGGGTTCCTGTGTTTTAAGTACTGTTCAAAGATACATGTCAGGAACTCTTGCTGCCGCTTGGTCAAAGCCACTGTTTTCACCCCTACCCAAAAGACCAAATAACTGTTTATTTGTTATTATATTCTTCAACTTCTGATTCTAAAACTTTCATTTTCAGCTCCACACGCCCAGGAACGGGCGTGAACCCTTACGATGGCTTGTCTTCGCAGTTATCCGGCTTATTCCGTAGTTTACAGGCTGTTCTCACCTGCTGTAACTGCAGGACTATTGCCGGTCAGTCGACAATTCAGTGATTAAAGAAGGATGTCGTCTACACGCCGCATTTATGGTATCATACATGGTATGGAACTGGAAAAGACATAAAGGCAGGTTGAGTATCATGGAAAATTCGGGGATGGTTTTGATGCCCGGCGGCGTAAGGGATATGCTGCCCGCCGAGGCCAGGCGGAAGCGGGAGCTGGAGGGCCGCCTGTTGACGCTGTTTGAGTCCTACGGCTACCAGGAGGTTGTTACTCCGACCTTTGAGTTTTATGAGGTGCTGGAGCCCGCCCTGGACAGGGGGATGCATGAACAGCTCTACCGGTTTATTGACGACAGGGGCAGGATTATGGTCCTCAGGCCGGATATGACCACCCCCATTGCCAGATTTGTAAGCACGCGCCTGCGGGACAGGGATCTCCCCATGCGCTTCTGTTATGTGGCCAACGTTTTTAGACGCGAGAACCATGCCGGGAGGCAGAGGGAATTTTACCAGGCGGGTGTTGAATTGCTGGGCGCGGCGGGCGCCGAGGCCGATGCCGAAGTGATCAGCCTGGCCTGCGAGGCCCTCAGGCTGGCCGGTGTCGAAAACTTTCAAATCACCGTTGGTCACGTTGAGGTTCTGGGAGGTGCGCTCACAGGAGCAGGCTTAACAGAGACCGAACGGGATAAGGCCAGGCTTGCCCTCAGCAATAAGGACTTTGTTACCTGGCAAAAACTGATCGCCACCTCCCGCATTTCCCGGGAACACAAAGAAGCCCTGGTAGACCTTCCTTACCTCCACGGAGGAATCGAGATGCTGTCCCGGATCGAAGGTTTGATCTCTCATCCCGGGGCGCGGGAAGGTGTTGTCCGGCTGCGTAAGGTCTGGGAAATTTTGGCCGGTTACGGATTCCAGGATCAGGTGTGTATAGACCTGACCCTGCTCAGGGGACTGGGTTACTACACCGGAATAGTCTTTGAAGGCTACACCCCGGGTGTCGGCTATCCCCTTTGCGGCGGGGGCAGGTATGACGGACTGCTTGCCAAGTTCGGATTTGATTGCCCGGCAACCGGATTTGCCCTGGGTATTGAGCGGATTATGGCCGCACTGGAAAAGGATGAACTTCCCGCGGAGCAGGTGCCCGATTACTACATCACCGGATCGGATCATAAGGAGGTGATCCGGCGGGCGAGGGCCCTACGGGAAACCGGCTGCAGTGTGGAAATCGACGTTTCTGGCCTTCCCCGGGAGAAAGCCATCGCCTGCGCCTCCCGGAGGGGAATTCCGCACATCCTTGTGGTAGAATAGAAAGAAAAGTGGAGAGAAACATGAGCCTGGAGCAGATCACTTTTGCGCTTTCAAAAGGGCGCCTTTTCCCACCGGCGGTTCACCTGTTAAGGGAGGCGGGTATTTTGACGACCCCCTTTGAAGAAAAGGGGCGCCGCCTGATCTATACAGATCGGGAGTCGAATGTGCGTTACCTGATCTGCCGTGCCGCTGATGTCCCTACTTTTGTGGAGTACGGGGCGGCGGATCTGGGGATTGCCGGAAAGGACGTTATCCTGGAACAGGATAAAGACATCTGCGAACTGCTGGATCTGGGTTTTGGAGCCTGCAAGTTCGTGGTGGCCGTTCCCGCGGCCAAACTCGGTGAGTTTCAGGATGGGCTGTGGGGCTACCTTGCCCGTCACGGGCAGCTGCGCGTGGCCACAAAATTCCCCCGGGTGGCCGAAGAATTCCTGCGCAGCAGGGGTTTGCCGGGAGAGATCATCAAGCTTTCCGGTAATATCGAGCTGGCCCCTCTTGTGGATTTGGCAGAAGTTATCATCGACCTGGTGTCCACAGGACGCACCCTGAAAGAAAATAACCTTGTTGCCGTGACAGAGATTGCGGGGGCAACCGCCAGGTTTGTGGCCAACCGGGTAGCCTACCGCCTGAAATATACCAGGATTGCAGCTATTCTCGATGCAATTAAGGCTGCAATGGAGAGGAGCACGAAGGATGTTCAGAGTGGTATCGAGTAAGAACCAGCTGGTTGACAAGTTGCGGAAGCGCGAGCATCGGGGCGAGGAGCTTGAAGTTGCAGTGCGCTCTATTATCGAGTCCGTGCGGGATCAGGGAGATGCCGGTGTTTTGGCGGCGACCAGGAAGTTTGACCATGCCGAACTGACTGCGGCGCAGCTGCGGGTGACACCTGATGAAATAGAGGCCGCTTACACTAAAGTTTCGCCGCAGCTGCTGGAGTCTCTCAGGATTGCCCGGGACCGGATCCATGCCTTTCACGCCCGGCAGCATTTCCAGACCTGGTTTGAACCCGGCCGTGACCGGGAGATCGTCGGCCAGATTTACAGGCCTTTGGAAAGGGTGGGCATCTACGTGCCGGGTGGCACGGCTGCTTACCCCTCCTCCGTTTTGATGAATGCCCTTCCGGCAAAGGTGGCGGGGGTCCGGGAGGTCATCATGGTTACTCCCCCCAGGCCGGACGGTACCATCCTGCCGCTGGTCCTGGTGGCAGCTGCCGAGGCGGGCGTAACCGCTATTTACAAAGCGGGCGGAGTGCAGGGGATAGCCGCTCTTGCCTACGGGACGGAGACCATTCCTAAGGTGGACAAGATCGTGGGGCCCGGCAACATCTATGTGACCATTGCCAAGCGCCTGGTCTTTGGGCTGGTTGACATCGACATGCTGGCAGGCCCCAGCGAGATCGTGGTGGTGGCGGATGACAGCGCCGATCCCGAACTGGTGGCTGCGGACCTGCTGTCCCAGGCGGAGCACGACCCGAGGGCGGCAGCCGTCTTGCTTACACCGGATGAGCAGCTTGCCCGGAATGTACAGGGGGAAATCGAGAAGCAGCTGGCCGATTTGCCGAGGCGGGAGATTGCCGGGGAGGCCCTGGAGAGTTACAGCGCCGCGGTGGTCACAGAAGACCTTTTGGAGGCCGTCGAGCTGGCCAACGAGCTTGCCCCAGAACACCTGGAGCTTTACGTCCGGGAGCCTTTCTCCTGGCTGGGCCGTATCAGAAACGCCGGGGCCGTTTTCCTCGGCCCTTACGCCTCCGAGCCGGTCGGAGACTATTTTGCCGGGCCGAACCATGTTCTGCCCACCGGCGGGACGGCCAGGTTCTTTTCACCCCTCAGCGTGGAGGACTTTATGAAGCGCACCAGTGTTATTTACGGTACCGCCGATACCATGAGGAAGTGGGGGCCGCACATCGTCAGGCTGGCCGAAGATGAGGGGCTTCAGGCCCACGCCCGTGCCATCACCCTGCGGCTGGAGCGGCTGAAGTAAATCTATTGAGTGCCGCGGAGCAAGCGCAGGGATAAACCGGATTATATAATCGATAAGAAACGAGGGGGAGAGTATGGGGCGCGTATCCGAGGTGGAGAGGATAACGGGCGAGACCAGGGTGAAGGTCAGGCTTGATCTTGATGGGAAAGGGAATTTTCAGGGAGCTACGGGGATCGGCTTTCTCGACCATATGCTGCACCTCTGGGCGCGCCACGGGCTTTTTGACCTCACCGTAGAAGCCGAGGGGGACCTGCAGGTAGATCCCCACCACACTGTAGAGGACATCGGGATCTCTCTGGGAGAAGCCCTGCGCAGGGCCC
Organism: Clostridia bacterium; assembly: GCA_902812385.1. Classification (GTDB taxonomy): domain Bacteria; phylum Bacillota; class DSM-12270; order Thermacetogeniales; family Thermacetogeniaceae; genus DULK01. The sequence continues at coordinate 7,230 of CADDZD010000043.1, forward strand.
TCGGAGATAAAGAGAGGATCAACCGGTACGGCTCCGTCCTGCTCCCCATGGATGAGGCCCTCGTAATGATCGCCGTGGACATAAGCGGAAGGCCATACCTGGTCTATGAGGTTCAGGCGGAAGGATGGAGGGTGGGTGATCTGCCCGTTGAACTCGTACCGGAATTTTTCCGCGCTTTTGTGAACAACGCAGGGCTGACGCTGCACCTTCGCCTGATCTCCGGGCGGAATACCCATCATATCGTCGAAGCCCTTTTCAAGGGATGCGCCCGCGCCCTGCGCCAGGCGGTGGCCGGGAACGACCGGGAAAGCGGAGTGCCGTCGACCAAGGGTATACTTTGAGAACGGGAGAGAAAAAATGATTGCGATCATTGACTATGGAATGGGAAACCTGAGAAGCGTTCAGAAGGGTTTGGAAAGGGCCGGGTATCCTGCCGTCATCGCCACAGCCCCGGAAGAACTCGAAGCGGCGCGGGGAGTCATCCTTCCCGGTGTGGGCTCTTTCGGAGATACCATGACCAACCTGCGGGGGAAGGGCTTCGACCTTGCCATAAGACGTGTAATAGAACAGGGGAAGCCCTTTCTGGGTATCTGTGTGGGGCTCCAGGTTCTCTTCGATTACGGTGAAGAAATGGGCCGCCACGAAGGCCTGGGCATTTTCCCCGGGAGGGTGCGGCGTTTCACAGGTGACCTGAAGATCCCGCATATGGGGTGGAACCGGGTGATGTTAAAACGGGAAAATCCGCTTTTTGACGGTATCCCCGACCGTTCTTACTTTTATTTCGTTCATTCCTATTATGCCGAAACCCCGGCTCAGGACGCCGTCGGCGGTACGACCATATACGGAGTCGAATTTCCCTGCATGATGGTCAGGAACAACGTCTTCGGGGTGCAGTTTCACCCTGAAAAGAGCAGCACCCTGGGGCTGCAGGTTCTGGCAAACTTCGGAAAGCTGGTGGCCTCATGCTGATTTTTCCTGCCATTGACCTGCGCGGTGGGAAATGCGTCCGCCTGCGGCAGGGACGTGAGGATGCCGAGACCGTCTACGCCGCAGACCCCGCGGCGGTTGCCCGCCTCTGGGTGGAAAGGGGGGCACGCTGGCTGCACCTGGTTGATCTCGACGGGGCGTTTGCAGGGGAACCCCGCCAGCTCCCCCTGGTAGAAAGAGTTGTGAAGAGTGTTTCCATACCCGTTCAGCTGGGAGGTGGCCTGCGCACCCTGGAACAGATCCGGGCGGCCTTTGGGGCGGGAGTGGCCCGGGTTATTCTCGGTACCGTTGCCGTCAGCAACCCGGAGCTGGTGAGAAAGGCCTGCGCCGAATTCGGGAAGAGCCGCATTGTGGTGGGAATCGACGCTTCAGACGGTTGGGTGGCGGTCAGGGGATGGAAGGATGTCACTTCCAGGCACTTTTTGGATGTAGCCCGGGAGATCCGGGAACTGGGAGTCGAGCGCCTGGTCTTTACGGACACCTCAAGGGACGGCATGCTCTTGGGGCCTAATTTCCAGGCCACCGGGGAACTGGCCCGAAGGACCGGCCTGCGCATCATCGCCTCCGGCGGAATCAGTTCTCTGGAGGACCTGATGGAATTAAAGAAGCTGGAGCCCGCCGGGGTTGAGGGAGCCATCCTGGGAAAGGCGCTTTACGAAGGAAAGATCCGGCTGGAAGAGGCTATTTCTGTTGCTTCCGGCAAAGGATAAAGTCAGTTCCGCAGCATTTGCGGGAGGAGAGATTATGCTGGCAAAAAGGATCATTCCCTGCCTTGACGTGGATTGCGGACGGGTTGTCAAGGGAGTAAAGTTCGTGGATCTCCGGGATGCCGGGGACCCGGTGGAACTGGCCGCTTATTATGATGCTGCCGGTGCAGACGAGCTGGTTTTTTTGGATATAACGGCTTCCCATGAAGGACGGGAGACGATGGTTGATGTGGTGCGGCGCACGGCCGACAGCGTGTTTATCCCTTTTACGGTTGGGGGTGGGATCCGCACCATCGAAGACATCCGGAAAATGCTCCAGGCCGGAGCAGATAAAACCGCCATCAATACTGCAGCCGTACTGAATCCTTCTCTGATCGAAGAAGGCGCCCGGAAGTTCGGCAGCCAGTGTATTGTGGTGGCCATTGACGCCCGGCGGATCGGCCCCGCCCGCTGGGAGGTGCTGACCCATGGTGGGAGACGGGGAACCGGCATTGACGCCGTTGACTGGGCAAGGGAGGTCGAGCGGCGCGGCGCCGGGGAGATCCTGTTAACCAGCCTCGACCGGGACGGCACGAAGGACGGCTACGACCTGGAGCTGACCCGGGCGGTGAGCGAGGCTGTCCGCATCCCGGTGATCGCTTCCGGTGGAGCCGGGACGCTGGAACACCTTTACGAAGGCCTGACACTAGGGGCGGCCGACGCAGTCCTGGCCGCATCCATCTTTCATTATCAGGAATACACCATCAGGGAGGCCAAGGCTTACCTGATGGAAAGAGGGGTGGCAGTAAGGCTGTGAGCGCAATACCTGTTCTCTCGGACGAGGCCGAAATCGGGGCTGTTTTGGAAAAGATTAAATTTAACGGGGAAGGCCTGGTTCCGGCGGTGATCCAGGACGTTAAGAACGGCGAGGTGTTGATGGTAGCTTACATGAACCGGGAATCCCTGGCACGCTCCCTCCAGACGGGCAGGACCTGGTTCTACAGCAGGAGCAGGAAGTGCCTCTGGCTGAAGGGGGAGACAAGCGGGCACCACCAGTACATCCGGGAGGTGCGGTTTGATTGCGACGCGGATACACTGCTCATCAAGGTCGAACAGGTAGGGCCCGCCTGCCATGAGGGTTACCGCTCCTGTTTTTTCAGATGCATTGGGCAGCCCCTGGAGGAAGGGGAAAAGCACGGGGATATCGTTTCAGAGCTCTTTGCGGTGATCAAGGAACGGCAGCGGACCCTTCCCGAAGGTTCGTATACCGCAAAACTGTTCCGGAAAGGTATTGACAGAATCGCCCAGAAAGTAGGGGAGGAAGCGGTGGAAGTGGTGATCGCCGGGAAAAACCGGGATAAATCGGAACTGGTCGAGGAGACGTCGGACCTGATTTATCACCTGCTTGTTTTACTGGCGGAATGCGGCGTCAGCCCTGACGAGGTGTGGGCAAAACTTGCCGAACGGCGACAATAGGTGATAGTAATGAATTTTTGGGAGGATTTGAATCCGGTACAGCAGGAATCTGTGCGGCAGACAGAAGGGCCGCTGATTATCTTCGCGGGGGCGGGAAGCGGGAAAACCCGTGTCCTCACCTACCGCATCGCCTATCTTTTGCAGTCCGGAGTTTCCCCCTTCAGGATACTGGCGGTAACCTTTACCAACCGGGCGGCGGACGAAATGCGCCAGCGGGTCTGGAAACTGGCCGGAGCCGGGGCGCGGGATGTCTGGATCAGCACCTTTCACTCTCTGGCCGTCCGCATACTCCGCCAGGAGGCCCGCTTCCTGCCGTACGACCGCAATTTTGTTATTTACGACGACGATGACCAGTTGACGGTGATGAAACACTGTCTCCGGGAGCTCAACATTGACGACAAGAAATACCGCCCGCGCAGCCTTCTGGCGACCATCGGGGGTTTGAAAAACGAACTGATAGGACCTGCTGACTATGCTTCCAGAACCCGTAACCCCCGGGAGCAAACGGTTTCCCGCGTTTACGCCTATTACCAGGCGAAGCTGCTCCAGCAGAACGCCATGGACTTTGACGACCTTCTCTTCCAAACGGTGGCATTATTCCGGGCGGAACCCCTGGTGCTCCAGAATTATCAGCACCGTTTCCAGTACATCATGGTGGATGAATACCAGGACACGAACCGCGCCCAGTACGAACTGGTGCGTCTGCTTGCCGGCGGCCATCGGAACCTCTGTGTCGTCGGGGATGACGATCAGTGCATTTACGGGTGGCGCGGGGCTGACATCAGGAATATTTTGAGCTTTGAGAACGATTACCCGGAGGCGCGGGTGATCAAGCTGGAGCAGAATTACCGTTCCACGCAGCGCATTTTGACCGTGGCGAATTCCATCATCGCCCACAACCGGGGAAGAAAACCCAAGCAACTGTGGACCTCCAACGGAACCGGTGAGCCGGTTTGCTGCTACCAGGCGGTGGACGAAAGCGACGAGGCCAGGTTTGTAATGGCCGTCGTGGAGAAACTTCGCCGGGAAGAAGGATATCAATACCGGGACTTTGCAGTTTTCTACAGGACCCATGCACAATCCCGGGCCTTTGAAGAGGAGTGTGTAAGAAAGAACATCCCCTACCGGATCTTCGGGGGGGTCAGGTTTTACGAAAGAAAAGAGATCAAGGATATCATCGCCTACCTGAGAGTGGTTGCCAACCCGGCAGACGAGGTCTCCCTGCGAAGAATCCTGAACGTGCCGCGTAGAGGAATCGGCGATGCGGCCCTGACCCGCGCCGAAGAAATTGCCCTGCAGGAAGATCGCAACCTGGCCGAGGTTCTGGCTCATGCCGCACAGATTCCCGGTCTTGGCGCACGCACGGTCAGAGCACTCCAGGCATTCTTCGATATGGTCGAACGCTGGCGCCAGCAACAGGATGATCTGGGAGTTGCGGGGCTTGTCGAGAAGATCTTGGAAGAGACAGGCTACCGTTCCCTGCTGGAGGTCGAGAAGACTGTTGAGTCGGAGACCAGGCTGGAAAACCTGAAGGAGTTTACAGGTATGGCGAGGCAGTACGACGAGGAGAGCAGCGACAAATCCCTGGCCGGCTTCCTGGAACAACTGGCCCTGGTGACCGACGTCGACAATTACAGGGCCGATGAAGATGCTGTAACTCTCATGACCATTCACAGCGCCAAGGGTTTGGAGTTTCCCGTGGTATTCCAGACAGGTCTCGAGGAGGGCATTTTTCCCCACATCCATGCCCTGGGAAAAGAGGAAGAGCTGGAAGAGGAGCGACGGCTCTGCTACGTGGGGATCACCAGGGCGCAGCAGCGCCTCTACCTCTCCTGGGCCTGCCGGCGTTTTCTGCACGGCAGCGGGGTTTTCCGAGAGCCCTCCCGTTTTCTTGCCGAGATCCCGCAAGAATTCCTCTATCCTGTCATCCCAGGAGGTGGGCGCGAAATTCCGGAAACCGGAGTGCCGGAAAATAAACAGCAACAGGAAAGAAAACTGCCCCCTGTTTTTACAGGGCGCGATCTCCTGGAGGCGGTTGCGGGGAAGGAAGAGGTGGCAGTGGTCAAGGGAGCGGCCGGGGAGCAGGAAGCCGCTTCCGAACAGGGATGTAAACAGGACGGCGTTTTTCAGATCGGCGACAGGGTGGAGCATAAGAAGTTCGGAAAAGGGAGAGTGACGGAAACCAGGATAGGCCCTGGTGGCGACCTGGAGATCTTCGTATCTTTTGATACGGTTGGTCTGAAGCACCTCCTGGTGAAATACGCTCCTCTACAGAAGGTCTAAGGTATGGAAGTTATTTAATGTATAAGACCATCATGTCACCTCCGGCGACGCCATCAGAGGATGAAAATCTGTTTATCCTTGCGCTTGCTCCCGGACTCCGGTTTAACTCGCCCTAAAACTCGTCGCAGACGGCAGCCGACCGCCTCCTACGCTGCATCCATGCAGCGGAGTCGGCTACTTCCCCCGCACTCAATGGCACTTTCTCTGTAATGAGATAATTTAATAACAGCCAGTTCCGAAAGAACATTAAAGGGGAGAATTTCCTTTGAGTGCGGGGTCAGTTCGGCTGCCGTTAGCTGCTCCTCGTTAAGGACGAGTAACAACCTCCGTAGGTCGCTGCGCCTGCAAGGATAACCAGAACGAATTTACAGGGTAGAAATGGGGAGTATAGTAATGGCAGGAACGATTTGGGTCCTCGGGCACGTCAACCCGGACACCGACGCCATTTGCGCGGCACTGACCTATGCCGAACTGAAAAGGATACTGGGTATCACCCAGGCGCGGGCGGGACGGGTTGGCCCACTGAACAGGGAAACATCTTATGTTTTAAATAAACTGGGCGTTGAACCTCCACCGGTTGTAACCGATGTGCGCTCGCGAGTAATGGATATGATCCGGAAGGAAGTCGCCAGTTGCCGCCCGGAGACAACACTGCAGACCGCCGGAAGGTTAATGCGGGAGAAGCAGGTCAAAACCCTGCCTGTAGTGGATGCCGGTGGGCAATTGCTGGGTATCGTGACCATCGGTGATCTTGCCCGGCACCTGCTGGAGGAGCTTGACCTGGAGGAACCGGCAATCAACTCCAATCGGGTGCAGGAGATTTTATCTGCTCCGATCTCCACCATTATGAAAACCAGCGGGATCGTAACTTTTCAGGATGATGACCTGGCGACCTACGCCAGGCGGGTTATGTTGGAAACCAGGTACCGCAACTATCCGGTCGTCAATGAACACGACCGGCTGATGGGGATGGTGGCGCGCTACGACCTGCTCGCCCTGCGGCGCAAACAGGTCATCCTGGTGGACCACAACGAACGCGCTCACGCCGTTCCGGGGATTGAGGAAGCAGAGGTATTGGAAATAATCGATCATCACCGGCTGGGAGACGTTCAGACGGGCGAGCCCCTTTATTTCCGCAGCGAACCCGTCGGGAGCACCTGTACGATCATCCGGAACATTTACCAGGAGCAGGGGATTACCCCGGCCCCCTTAACAGCCGCATTGCTGTGTGCCGGGATTCTTTCGGATACGGTTATCTTCAAATCCCCGACCTGCAGCGCCAGGGATAGGGCCGCAGCCCAGGAACTGGCTGAAATTGCAGGTCTTGACATAGAGTCCTTTGGGCGCGACATGTTCCAGGCGGGATCCGCCCTGGCGGAACGACCCGCCGGCGAGATCCTGAAAGAGGACTTCAAGGTTTTTCAGTTGGGCAATCTCAAGGTCGGTATCGGGCAGGTGGAGGCCCTCGGAACAGGCGGCCTGGAGGGCGTGAAGCAGGCTTTAACCAGGGAGATGGAGAGCATGGTGGAGCAGGAAGGGTATGATCTGGTGCTGATGATGTTGACCGATATTATCCAGGAGGGGACCGAGTTGCTGGTAACAGGCCCTGCCGGGAATCTCGTAGAGGAAGCCTTTGGCCGGGAGGTGCGGAACAACCGGGTTTTCCTGCCGGGTATGATGTCCCGCAAGAAACAGATGGTACCTCTCCTGGCCCGTATAGCGGCGCTGCATTAGATCTGGATAAAATAAAAGGCGGTGGCGGCATTTTCGTCTGTTGTAAGCACAGAAAGTAACACGGGGGTCAAGGTGAGAACATTCAAACAAGGTACAGGAGGGGCGGTGTTTATGCTTTCCCTTCAAGAGGCCAGGAAAAGGGTGGAGGAACTCCGCAGGGAGATCCGGGAACATGATTACTACTATTACGTCCTTGATAATCCGCGGATCTCCGACAGGGAATATGATGCCCTGGTTCGAGAACTGGAGAATCTGGAGACGCAATATCCTGAATTGATTACCCCGGATTCACCCACGCAGCGGGTGGGAGGAGAGCCCCTTTCGGAGTTTAAGACTGTCCAGCACCCGATGCCGTTACTTAGCCTGGCCAATGCCTTTGAGCCTGCCGAACTGAAGGATTTCGACCGCCGGGTGCGTCAGTTGGCAGGCACCCAGGTGGATTACGTGGTAGAGCCCAAGATCGATGGCTTGACGGTGGTGCTGACCTACGAAAACGGCGTGCTGGTGCAGGGTGCCACCCGCGGCGACGGAACGGTGGGTGAAGACGTTACGGAAAACCTGCGCACAATCCGTATGCTCCCCCTTTCCCTGCCGGATGCGCCACCGCGCCTTGTGGTGCGCGGCGAGGCTTTCATGCCTAAAAAGGCCTTCCTGCGGCTCAACGAGGAGCGCGACAGCCGGGGCGAGCTCCCCTTCGCCAATCCCCGCAACGCTGCAGCGGGGTCTATCCGCCAGCTTGATCCCAGGATTACCGCAAGCAGGCCGCTGGGGGTTTTCACCTACCAGGTGCTGGTGAGCGAAGGGGTTTCCCTGGGAAGTCAGGCCGAGGTCCTAAAATACCTGGAGCAGGTAGGCCTGCCGGTTCAGAAACACTGCCGGCACTGCTGCAATATCGATGAGGTCATCGATTACTGCACGGATTGGATTGAAAAGAGGCACAGCCTGCCCTATGAAATCGACGGAATGGTCGTCAAGGTTAATTCTTTGCGTCTTCAGGACGCCCTGGGAAGCACTGCCAAGAGCCCCCGTTGGGCGATAGCCTACAAGTTTCCTGCCGAGCAGGTGGTGACCCGTATATTGGACATTATGGTTCGTGTGGGAAGGACAGGGGTGCTTACTCCCACCGCCATTCTGGAACCGGTGCAGGTGGGCGGGGTAACCGTCAGCCGGGCGACTTTGCACAACGAGGACATGATCCGGGAGAAGGACATTAGAATCGGCGACTTTGTGGTGGTCCAGCGGGCTGGAGATGTTATCCCGGAGGTGGTCAGGGTGCTTACCGAGCGGCGCACCGGGAAGGAGAGAGAATTCCGGATGCCGGACCGCTGCCCGGAATGCGGCAGCAGGGTGGTACGCCCGGAGGGTGAGGTGGCCGTGCGCTGCACGGGAATTGCCTGTCCTGCACAGTTGAAAGAACTGATCCTGCACTTTGTCTCGCGGGACGGGATGGACATCGAGGGGATCGGCCCTGCCCTTGTAACCCAACTGGTCGACCGCGGCCTGGTGGAGGACCCTGCAGACCTTTACTTCCTCAATAAAGCTGAAATAATTGGCCTTGAAAGGATGGGGGAAAAGTCGGCAGAGAATCTGCTGAGGGCGATAGAAAAAAGCAAGGGAAGAGGACTTGCTCCACTTCTTTTCGCACTGGGCATCCGGTTTGTGGGAACCCGGGCGGCGGAGATCCTTGCCGAGCGATTTGGATCTATGGAAGCACTGTCCCGGGCCAGTGCCGAAGAATTGACGGCAATCCCTGAGATCGGCCCAAAGATCGCAGCCAGCATCGTGGCCTTCTTCCAGGAGGATCAGACCGGGCGGGTGATCGAAAAGCTGAGGCAGGCAGGGGTGAAAATGAAGCAGGAAGAACCCGCGGCAGGCCCCGGGAATCTCCCCCTGGCCGGAAAGCAGTTCGTGCTGACGGGGACCCTTTCCTCTTTCACTCGTTCGGAGGCCGAAGAATTGATCAGGCGGCTTGGAGGCAAGGTCTCGTCGAGTGTCAGCAAGAAGACGGACTATGTGGTGGTGGGGGAGAATCCCGGTCAGAAATATGAGAGAGCGCGGGAACTGGGAATTACCATACTGGACGAAACGGGGTTTATTGACTTGGTAAGCTCGTGAAATGCAGCATGAGTACTTTATATCTACCCTGTTATTTCATGGTAGCGCCTGATGAAGTCTTCAAGCAGAGCTTTATTTTTTTTGATTTTGTTCACCCAGACATGCAGCAGGGCTTCTCCTTCTGGTGTGAGTTCATAAAACCGCCGGGGCAAACCTGAACCGGCGGTCTCCCAGTGTGACTGGACAAGACCTTCTTCTTCCATCCGCCTCAGGTTGCGATAGACAGCACCCGGATCAGGCACCGGTTCGAAGCCGAAACTGATCAGGCTGTCGAGCAACTCATAACCGTATGCCTTTTTTTCCCTCAGAAAAAGGAGCAAGCAGGGCTCAATAAATTTTTTCATACTGCCGGGACACCGGCAGTTTTCATTATCATTAGTCGCCGTGCCAGCCTGGATGTTGTCGCCACAGGACATGCTGACCACTCCAAGTCAAAAGGTTTCTTAAAATATCTTAACACAATAATTTACCTAAATCATCCAAAATAAACCCAGGTGTCCCGCGGAGCAATGTGGCTGCCGCGGTAACTGTGGTTCTCAAAAAACGGTTGCCTATACAGCACAAAACTAGAATAACTGCTTGACACTAGCAAAAAAATGCATTTAAAATATATGTTGTCAACACATATTGGTGAAGTGTATATCAAAGGTGAATGTTTAAAGATTTCAGCGCAAGGGGGTGAGTTTGTGCAGAACGAAGCGGAAAGCATTCTTAATTTACTGCATGAAGGTCAGGATGAGATTAAAGAGCGCATTCCCGATGTAATGGAAAACTTTCAGAATTTTTCCCAGTCGGTAATCAAGGAAGGACTCTTGACGCCCAAAATGAAGGAACTGATCGCAATAGCTGTTTCCGTGAGCATCAGGTGCCAGCCTTGAATCGTGCATCACGTCAAGCGGGCGCTTGATAAAGGAGCCACAGCGGATGAGATTCTAGAAGCCTGTAGTGTGGCTTTCATGATGGGCGGAGGGCCCTCGATCGCTTATACTTCTTACGTGGTAAAAGCCTTGAAAGATTTTGGAGCTTTGGACGGCGAAGAACAAAAAGGAGGTTGTTGAAAATGATTTGTGAAAAGTGCCAGGCAGAAGTTTCGGAAGATGACATTTACGAACATGGTGGCCGGAAGCTTTGTGAGGATTGTTATATAGCGGCTTTGCACCGTCCCCAGCCCTGTGATCCGGGTGCGGTTTCGGCCGCCCGGGCAAGCCGGGAACTGCAGGGACATAAGGGGACTCAAGGCCTCACCCCGGTGCAGAAAAAGATATATGATTACCTCAAAGAAAAGGGCAAGGCAACCCGCCAGGAGGTGGCGGATTATATGGGCCTTCCCTGGGAGGATTTGGAGAGGGATTTTGCCATTCTGCGGCACTGCGAACTGGTAAGGGCTTTTAAAGATGGAAATGAAGTCTTCCTCACATTGATGTGAGTTAAGCAGATATTTCATTGTCAACAGCGTTTTGCCGGCGGTGGGGCCGGCTCTTTTTTTATATAACATGGCGCCTATATGATCCGGCTTATCCTTGTGCTTGCTCACCGGAACTTAACGAATCACTTGTATGTTAAATGTCAAGATCTTACATCCTG
>CADDZD010000044.1 GCA_902812385.1 Clostridia bacterium
CCATTTGTCAAAATATCCTGTGGGGCGATACCTGAACATCTTTTAGAGTCGGAGCTATTTGGATACGAGGCTGGTGCTTTTACAGGAGCGTGCAAAAAAGGGAAGCCGGGGCTTTTCGAGGTCGCAGCCAACGGAACGGTGTTTCTGGACGAAGTTGCGGAACTCCCGCTCAGTTTGCAGGTGAAACTGCTCAATGTTCTCCAAGATAAAACCTTTATGAGGGTGGGAGGTATAAAGGAAATTTCTACAAATGCGAGGATTATTGCGGCAACGAACAAGGACCTGGAGGAGCAGGTGAGAAAAGGCGCTTTTAGGGCGGATCTTTACTACCGGCTTAATGTGATTCCTATCGTTATACCACCCTTGCGTGCCCGGAGGGGCGATATTTTGCCTCTGGTTTCTCATTTTCTGAGGGTTTTCAACGAGCGCTATGGTTTCAAGCGTACCATAAGCCCGGAGGCACTTGATTGTCTTGTAAAGTATGATTGGCCTGGAAATGTACGGGAACTCCAAAATGTGATCGAATTCCTGGTGGTGATGACGGAGGATGATGTGATCGAAATCCATAATCTACCTCAGAATATTGTGGAATCGGTGGAGGGAAAGGGAACCGCAAAAAGTACTTCCGGAAAAATGACGCTTAAAGATGCCCTTGAGGAATACGAACGCAGCCTGATCACCCGGGTTTTGATCGAACAAGGGACCTTGAAAGAGGCGGCCGACAGCCTGGGTATCGATATTTCCACTCTGACCAGAAAGAAGCAGAAATACGGCCTGATCAAAAAAAAGCGTGATAAAATGATAGTCTAGCCAGTTTCTAACACAAAAGAAGCCCTTGGGACTTAAAAGAGCCCAAGGGCTTTTCACATGGAGGTTGTGTGGAAGTTTTATTCTCCAATTTTTACCAAGGGTTTACCTAAAGGTATGATTACTTTCTTGTAATGAGTATTAAGAGCTACACCGAAAGCGACATATAAGCCCAATATGCCTGTCACAAGCAAGAACCAAGCCGCAATCGGGGCGCCGGCAATAAAACCAAGATCTGTCAGGGCAACAGCCCAGATGGCTACGTCTGCAGTGACAAGAGCGGCGAGTAAGAACGGTGTCGAAGTCAGGTACCCAATCGTCATAACGGTTGTTGCGATTGCCAGGACCAGCCATGCCCAACCGTCAATTTGACTGGCAAACGGCAGTTTATTTACGGTGAGGAGATACTTGAGAATTGACTCGCAGGCGCCTGTGGCCATGAAAAATGCTGCAAAGTACGTGAAAACATTACCCCCTATGATGTTGTGGTCCTTAAGTTCAATCACACCTGTGATGATTTGCACTATAAAACCTCCAAACTGCCAGCAAGCGAGCAGAGGAAGCGCCTCGTGCGGAACCCTACCCGTCAAAATAGCAAACAGGGTGAAGCACACAAGTGCTAAAGCGATAAGACCAGCCGGTGCCGGGTTGGCAAAACTATGCTGTGGTTGAGACATAAATCGATCCCCTCCTTAAACTTTAAATGTCAAACATTAGGTGAAATATGAACAAAATTTCAGAGATTAGCTCAGACTATCGAAATTGTTTATATTGATTGTATAAATTTGCATAAATTTTGATTGCTGGTTTGACTGGTTCCTTTTTTGGAAAGAAATCAGCCGCCTGTCGGGTTATTTATCCCTCCCTTTTATACTGTCAAAACTGCCAAAACCCAAACTCATAAACAGCCCAGACTCTTATTGACAGAACCCGCTAATCACTTTGATCGTTTTTGCTCGATCCCTCCCCCGTTTCTTATTTCCTTGGTTTTGTGAACAATCAAATATTGTGCATTGCAAACAATATGCCAAACAATTGTTAAGCTATTTTTGGCCTTCTTATTACCGGGTTTTACCGTGAACACTCGACGCTACACCTAATCCTCCCTCACTCAGGCCCAAATCAAGTTTCTTTTTGCCCAATAGTTGCGCAATAGTGCATAACTCAGTTTTGGAAAATGTGATATTTTGCACACGAGTTGTTGGAATGTCTTTTTTGATAGCCTAGCCCGATTCTCCAGGTATGAATATTTTTTGAGAGGGTAATCGAAATGGGGGCTGCAGCGGGGGTTACGTAAGGTGGCTTTTTCCGTCATTTTTCTGCTGGCACATTTCTTGCTTAGTCTTAAGTAGTCGAATAATGGAGGAGTAGAATTCGGATTGGGAAAGAGGTGATATAGTGATAGGGAAGTTGATGTGTCCTAAAGGTGGATGATTGGTGGCGGTTTGAGTGATGATTTAGAGATTTCATAATAACCGGACGGCTCCATGATAAAGAGAGGAGTCAAATTTTTAAACAGTAATATTAATAGAGGAGGAAGAGCCAGTCATGAAGAAATGGCAAGATGTTCAGAAGGTACCGGCGCCAGCAATAGTTCCTTCTTATGGTCCATTGGCGGGAATGAGGGTGCTGACGACGGGTAGCTTGATCGCAATGCCGGGGGCGGCCAGTCTGCTCGCCGACTTGGGAGCCGAGGTTATCCATATTGAGCGGCCAGGGGTTGGTGATACATATCGACTGTTAGGCCCGTTCATTAACGGCGAAAACGGCAAAAAGATAGGTGCAGGCTGGGTGCAGGACGCCCGGAACAGGTTGAGCTTGACACTGGAAACCAATTTGAAAGTGGAAGAGGCAAGGGAAGTTTTCTACGCCCTGATTAAAAATTCGGATATCTGGATGGAAAACATAGTCTGGACGGAGAAGCTGGGTATTTATGACGAAGAATTGTTGAAGGTCAACCCATCTCTGGTTATCGTGCATGTCAGCGGTTACGGTAAAGCCAAATTCGGCGGAGACCCCGATGTCTGCGACAGGGCATCATACGACATGATTGGACAGGCCGCTAGCGGATACCTGAATATCAACGGCGATCCTGACCGTCCGCCAACGAGGTCTAATCCGTGGACGAACGACTATGTTTCTGCAATGTTCTGTCTCTATGGCGCACTCGCTGCTTACGTGCACGCCCAAAAGACCGGCCAGGGACAAGTGGTCGACGTAGCCCAGTTTGAAGCCCAGGCTAAGTTCCTTTCAGATTACATCACTGCGTATGCAGCCGAAGGAATCATGAGGACAAGGACAGGAAACAAGACAACCGCTTTCCAACCATACGACGTATATAAAGCAAAGGATAAATACGTTGCTCTCGGAGCGTTTGGCCCAGCAGTGTTTGGACGTTTCATCAAAGCTATAGGTGTAGATCCGAATGTTTATACATTCGAAGCTACCTCATCTAGCCCGGAAGCAGTGGCATCCGAATTGGGACGCGAATTGGACCGCATTACCCGCGAGTGGATTGCGGAACGCACCGCTCAGGAAGTGGAAGATCACATGGCAAAATTTAGAGTTCCATGCTCGGTAGTTGTTGATGCGGCAGATATTGTCAATAATGCGCACTGGATTGCAAGACAGGATATCATTGAGTATGAAGACCAGACTGTCAAGAGGAAGGTTAAGGCTGTTGGTGTCGTTCCAAAGATGGAGAAGACTCCGGGCCAGGTATGGCGCGGCGCCCCGGCACTCGGCCAGGATACGGAGGCAATTCTTACAAAGATCTGCGGCTACGGCGAGGAAGACATTGCTGTTCTCCGGGAAAAGCGCATCATTTAAGTGGGAACTGTTTTGATGCATTAAGATCAAGTGACACCTGGATCAAATAACCGAATAACGGATTGGAGGGCTAACCATGGGATTTCTTCTCAAAGAAGAGCATGAATTGATGAGAAAAACGGTGAGGGAGTTCGCAGAAAAAGAAATAGCACCCCGTGCCAAAGAAGTTGATGAAACACATGAGTTTCCATGGGACAACATAAAAAGATGCGCAGAAATGAACCTGATGGGAATCACCACCCCGGAGGAATACGGCGGAGCCGGTAGCGATATGTTGAGCCGGGCAATCGCCATGGAGGAGATCTCCAGGGCAAGTGCTACGGTGGGAATCATCATAGGAGCGCATGGCTTGGTCTGTGATTGCTTCGAATACGCAGGCACAGAGGAGCAAAAGCAGAAATACCTGGTTCCTCTGGCAAAGGGCGAAAAACTGGGTGCCTTCGGCCTGACAGAGCCGAATGCCGGATCCGATGCGGGCAATCAACAGACTACCGCGGTGCGGGATGGCGACTACTGGGTGATTAACGGAACCAAGTGCTTTATCACCAACTGTGGCCCTGCGGAGATCTATGTAGTAATCGCAAAGACCCCTGAGGAACCGGACGTAAAAGGCCCCAGTGCCTTTATCGTTGAGAAGGGCACCCCTGGCTTCAGTATCGGGAAGCTGGAAGAAAAAATGGGGCTCCACGGCTCTGCCACCGGCGAACTGATCTTCAACGATTGCCGGGTTCCTGCAGCTAACCTGTTAGGCAAACTGGGAAGAGGCTTGGCACTCGCACTTCAAGCTCTTGATCGGGGACGTATTTGCGTTGCTTCTATGGCCAACGGTATCGCCCAGGCCAGCCTGGAAGCTGCCGTAGAATTTGCGAAACAGCGCAAGACCTTCGGCAAGCCTATCGCAGCACACCAGGCAATCTCGTTCTATTTGGCAGAGATGGCCACCAAGCTTGAAGCAGCACGCTGCCTGACCTACCGTGCAGCTTCCTTGAACGATGCCGGTTTGCCGTTTGGTAAAGAGGCTGCCATGGCCAAGTACTATTGTGCAGAGGTTGCTGTCTGGTGCGCCGACAAGTGCATTCAGATTCACGGCGGATACGGCTATACCAAGAATTTCCCAGCCGAGCGGTACCTGAGAGAAGCCAAGCTCTGCGAAATTGGTGAAGGAACCTCCGAAATCCAGAAACTGGTTATCAGCAGGTTTGTAGTCGGATAAGGCGTATTTCAAATGTAGAAGGGCCGGAAAATCGCCTACTTCCCGGAAGGCCTTTCCGGCCCTATTAGTTTAAATTATCGGTTAAGGAAGGAGCGGTTGTTTTGCGCATTATAGCCTGCTACAAATATGTGTTAGATGAACAGGACCTGAAGATCAACCCGGAAAATAAAACCCTTGCAACCGACCGGGCGGCCTGGAAAATAAGTGATTATGACCGCAATGCGATAGAGGAAGCTGTCCGGATAAAAGAACAGCTGGGAGCCACAGTTGTTGCTTTAACTGCTGGACCCGCCCAGGCAAAGGCTTCACTGAAAGATGCCCTAGCTCGCGGCTCTGATGAAGGTATTTTCATCCAGGAGGATGCCCTGAGAGGCGCCGATCCTGCTGTAACCGCCCGGATCCTGGCTCGCGCCATTGAGAAGATCGGTGATTGTGACCTGGTTTTTTGTGGAGAGGGAGCCAGTGATGATTACGCCCAGCAAGTGGGACCACGCCTTGCCGTTCTTTTAGGCTGGCCAGTTGTCACCTACGTTAACAGGACCCAGCTGGAAGGCAGTCTATTAAAAGCGGAGAGAAAGCTGGATAATGGAATGGAGCTCGTTGAGATTGAGTTGCCGACGGTTGTAACGGTAACAGGTGACATCAACGTGCCGAGGATTCCCAGTCTGAAACAGATCATGAGCGCAGGAAAGAAACCGATGCAGACATGGACACTTGCCGATCTGGGGATAACACCGGATCAGATTGTATCCAACCTTCGCAACGAATCTGTGAAAGGTGCCGTGGTCGAGCGGAAGCGCCAGATCTTCAAGGGAGATCCGGTTGAAACCGTTTCACAGGTAGTGGCGGCCCTGATTAAAGAAGGAACTATTTAAATAGTCGGGGAGGTATATGTTAGATGCAAAAAAAGTTTTGGGTTATTTCAGAACAGGGCGAACTGTTAGCAGAAATGATCAACGGAGTGAAACTGCTCGGCTCTGATGCTGCCGTCATTGCCGCGGCGTTAGGTTGTGAACGAGCTGCCAAAATCGCAGCCGGGGCGGGTGCCGGGAAAATATATTACTTCAAATTAAATGAAGGAGCCCCTGTTGAAGCCGCCTACACCCGCCTGGCACAATTAATCAAAGACGAGGGCGCGGATTTGGTTCTTGTGGCTGCAACCAGACGCGGTAAAACACTTGCTGCTTTGCTGGCGGCAGAACTGGACGCCGGTCTTGCTTCCGAAGCAAAAATCGAAGAATTTGGGGACGGTTCGGTGAAAACAAGCCGTTTTGTTTATGGCGGACTTGCAATCAGCACAGATACCTTTGTTTCGGGGATACCCATTGTCAGCATTCCACCACGCACGTGGGAGCGCCCTGCGCTGGTGGAAACAGAATCCCCGGCAATAACGGAAATTGCCTGCGATCCCGGCCGCGTTCGGGTTGTCGGTCAGAAATCCCGTGAAAGTAGCACCGTCAACCTTGAGGAAGCGGAGGTAGTGGTTACCATCGGGCGTGGTGTAAAGAACCGGGAAGACCTTGCCATGTTTGAAGAGTTAGCCGGTTTACTCGGCGGAGTAACAGCCTGTACCCGTCCTGTGGCGGAAGAAGAAGGCTATCGATGGTTTCCTGAGGATTCTTATATCGGGATTTCGGGTCGTGCCGTAAAACCAAAGCTCTACATCAGTATAGGGAGTTCCGGGCAGATCCAGCACCTGGCGGGTTGCCGCGATGCCAAGGTACTCGTAGGAATCGACAAGAATGAAGATGCTCCAATTTTTGAATCATCGGATTACGGGATTGTCGGGGATCTGTACCAGGTAGTGCCGGAGTTAATCAAACAGATCAAGGCGGCAAAATAGGGAGACTTTTAAACCAGTTCTTCCAGGATTGGAGTGGAGAAATTGAGCGAAGAGAAGTTCGACTGCATTATCGTCGGAGCTGGGCCGGCCGGAAGTACTGCGGCCTACGAACTGGCCAGACAGGGGTTGGAGGTTCTCCTTGTAGAAAAAGGAGATAAACCGGGCAGCAAAAATATGATGGGGGGGCGCCTTTACTGTTATTCTCTCCATCGAATTATCCCGAATTTCTGGGAAGAAGCCCCCGTTGAGCGTCGCGTGGAAAAAGAAGAGTTAAGCTTCCTGACCGAGCATGGCGCCATGACCATCTCTTTAGATAATGAAGTTTTAGGTGAAGCACCCAGCCATTCTTATGTTGTATTGCGGGCCGATTTTGACGCCTGGTTGGCGGGGAAAGCCGAAGAAGCCGGTGCCATGATTGCTACGGGAATCCGGGTTGATGATTTACTATGGGCCGGGGGCAAGGTATGCGGGATTAAGGCCGGGGAAGATGAGATTTTAAGCGATGTGGTGATAGCGGCAGACGGCGTTAATTCCCTGCTAGCCCAAAGGGCCGGCTTGAGGGGAGAACTTCGTCCGGAGCATGTCTCTGTTGGAGCCAAATCGGTGATCGCCTTGCCTGAAAAGACCATCGAAGACCGTTTTTGCTTGAGGGGAAACGAGGGAGCGGCCCGACTTTTTGTTGGAGCGGGAACCAAAGGCGCCCCGGGTGGAGGTTTCCTGTATACCAATAAAGAGAGTGTTTCTTTTGGCCTTGTTTTTAATCTGGGTGCACTGATTAAAGCGGGGGTGAGTGTTGCAGAAGCGGTTGAAGACTTTAAATTTCACCCGGCGATTCGGCCCCTCCTCGAGGGTGGCGAAGTTGTAGAGTATTCGGCGCACCTTGTTCCAGAAGCCGGTCTAGCCATGAAACCCCGTCTTTTCACAGGTGGGATGCTTGTTGCCGGAGACGCGGCAGGCTTTGTGATCAATACAGGTTTTATGGTGCGGGGGATGGATTTGGCGGTAACCTCGGGCGCCCTTGCGGCAAAGGCGGTTATTGCGGCTAAAGAAAAAGGGGATTTCAGTGCGGATACCCTGAAGATATACGAAGACTTTCTCCGTCAGTCACACGTTTACAGTGACCTTGAGGCATATAAAAACGTTCCGGAATTACTGGAAGAACCCGATATGTATACAACCTTACCGGCTCTAGTTGTTGATATCCTGACAGATCTCTTTAAGGTGAAAGGAAATCCTCCTGAACGGGTTCAGAAAATGGTAATGCGCCATATTCGTCAAAAAACGTCATTCTGGAAGTTGGCGAAAATCGGCTGGAAGGGGGCAAGGAGCATATGAAACGGTTGAGTATTCAGGAACGACTGGCTCTAGATAAATTCCAAGTGGACCACGAAGAGCCGCATATTACAATAAACAAGGATATCTGCCGCCGATGCGTGCTAAAACCGTGTACTTTTGTTTGCCCTGCCGCTTTATATACCTGGAATGGGGAGGATATTTCCTTCGATCACGCTGGATGCCTGGAGTGCGGTGCCTGCCGGGTTGCTTGTACGGGGAAAGCTATCACCTGGAATTACCCCCGCGGTACCTTTGGAGTCAATTATCGCTATGGATAAAACAGGCGCTTTGTGTTATCCTGTTAAAATATGTTCCGGCTTTAACAACGGCAGGAGCTTCAATAAGCTCCTCCTTAACGGCGATTTAACGGCGATCATTTATCTGGTGCAGGCCAGCATCTCTAAGCTGGGAGTGGCCATCGCCACCACCGCAATAGTTTTCGGCCAGGTGTCCACCGCCCTCCTGATCGATCACTTCGGGCTGTTCGGGCTCCGGGAGATTCCCTTTACCTGGTGGAAGCTGCTCGGCCTGATCTTCCTGGCCACAGGAGCGAAGCTGATGCTGAACTGAGGAGCTTTAGCCTGCATTGCCAATAGGTTGTGAGTAGATCATTAGACATGAGCCTTCAGGGAAAACTGGAGGCTTTTAATTTTTTCTGCATAGCAGGGGGCTTTAGCCCCCATTGTAATTGGGCACGTGTTGAGAGGCAGAAAAATATCTTCCCTAATATTAACGGCACATATTTTATTTTGAACAGTCAGGCTGGCCAACCCAGTAGCTGTTTTCACTGAAAAAATCATTTATTTTTTCCTTTGAAAAGGATTTTTTTTCAGCATGTAGAATAAAAAAATCTAACAGTCGCTTTCTCTCAATGCCACTGTAGCGGCAGTTTTATATGTTTTGTGGGTCAAGGCATGATTTGGTTTAGCGTGTACAGCAGATGGCGCTGTATGCCACTGAGGTTAAGGGGGGATCGCAGGGAAGGAAAGCATTTGCATCTAAGACTGGGGGTTGTTAGAGAATTTTAATGGGAGGTGTTTTTTGCCAGTGGAAGCATTTGTGCTCCCGAAGTCGGAGTTAGGCAGCTTTGTAGCCAAATTGAAGGCTGATTACGAAGTCTTCGGCCCTGTTGCGAAGGGTCCAAAATTTGTTTTCGGTCCTGTGGAAAAAGCTGAGGATATGCGGCTCGATTACGATACCACGATCCTGCCGCCAAAGAAGTATTTCCATCAGCCGGAACAGGACCTGATGAACTTCAGCGGAGTAGCCGATATTGCAGAGGGAAAAAAGCCGGTCGGCAAGCGAGTGATCTTTGGCGTTCATCCCTGTGACGTGAACGGTTTGCTGAGCCTTGACAAGGTATTTCTGGGGAGTTACCCCGACCCCTATTACAAGGAACTGCGTGACAATACGGTCGTTATTGCCTTAAACTGTGTGAAGCCCTGCGAGTATGGTTTCTGCGCCTCGTTCAATACGGGCCCGGAGGCGGACGTGGGGTTCGATCTTTCCCTGACGGATATCGGCGATAAGTTTGTCGTAGTCATTGGCTCTGCCAGGGGAAAAGAAATGGCCGCCGGTCTTGCTGCTGCTGCCGTGGAAGACCTTGTAGCCGGCAAGAGGGCGTTGCGTGCCTGCCAGCATGATATGACCAGGCGCATCGATGTCGGCGGTGATCTCGGAGAATTCCTCCATCAAAACTTCGATCACCCGGTATGGATGGAAGAGAAGGAAAAATGCCTGGCCTGTGGCAGCTGCACGGCTGTTTGCCCGACCTGCTACTGCTTTGCGGTAAAGGACATGGTGGACCTTTCACTGCAAAAGGGCGGACGGACCCGGATGTGGGATTCCTGCATGTTCTACGAGTTCTCCCGGGTTGCCCTGGATCACATCTTCATGCCTGACCGGACGGCTCGTCTGAAACAACGCATGTACCATAAATTGACCTATTACCAGCAGCAGTTCAACGCTACCGGCTGCGTGGGATGCGGGCGCTGTGTGGCCACCTGTGTCAAGCATATCGACCCGGTGGATGTCATAAACCGAATCCAGGAGAATCCGCTGCCGGCCAAGGAAGTTACGCTCTACAGGCCACCGGTTAAGATCGTTCACACCAAAGAGAATCCGTGGGAGCCGCAGAAAGCCGTGATCAAGGCGATCAAGAAGCAGACGGCGGATGTCAACACCTACACCTTCGAATTTGTCGATCCCCAGGTGCGCGAATCTTACACCTACGACAACGGTGTGTTCAACCTGATCAGTATCTTCGGTATCGGTGAGTCGGCCATTTCCATCAGTTCCTGCGCCGATGAGAATACAGGTACCTTTGACCATACCGTCCGGGCAGTCGGTAACGTCACCAATGCCCTTGCCAAGATGCAGGTGGGGGATGTGGTAGGTATCCGCGGTCCCTACGGTTTCGGCTGGCCGATGGAAGAAATGAAGGGCAAGAACGTGCTTCTGGTCGCCGGCGGCATCGGGCTTGCTCCACTGCGCGGTGTAATCAAGTCTATCCAGAAAAACCGGGATCAGTTTGGCAACTTTGAAATCCTGTACGGCTCCAGAACCCCGGACGGGATGCTCTTCACCGATGAATACGAAGAGTGGCGCAAGATCCCGAACACCAGGCTGTACCTGACGGTGGACTACGTACCGCCGGGTGTGGAATGGGGACACAACATCGGGGTTGTAACCACATTGTTTGACAAGATGACCTCCCGCAAGGAAAACACCATTATGATCACCTGCGGCCCCGATATCATGATGAAATTCGTGGTGCTGGACCTGCTGAAGAGAGGCTGGAGTCCGGAGCAGCTCTACGTTTCCCTTGAGCGCCGTATGAGCTGTGGTATCAAGAAGTGCGGAAACTGCCAGATGGGTCCGGTCTTTGTCTGCCAGGATGGTCCTGTGTTCAAGTATGCGGATATCATGAACCTTCCCGGCGGGGTCTTTTAAGGAGGTGTGCTAATTGGCGAAGCCGAAAATCGCATTCTTTAAGTTCAGTTCCTGCGCAGGTTGCCAGCTCTCCGTTCTGAATATTGAGCCTGTTCTGCTGGATGTTCTGGGGGCCATAGATATTCGGTACTTTGTGATGGCCAAGCGGGAAAACCATGAGGGACCCTACGACATCGGTTTTGTGGAAGGTGCCGTCACCTCCCCCAAGGAACTGCTGGAGTTGAAGAAAATACGTGAGGAATGCAGCGTTCTCGTGGCAATGGGGACCTGCGCCTGCTTCGGTGGGCTCCCCTCCATCAAGAACTACTCGGGATTTTCCCAGAAGGAATTGGAAGAAAAGGTCTACACCGAACTTTGGGACCTTAAGTCCTTCCCGGCCTACGGTATCGACTACTATGTCAAGGTGGACTACTACCTGCGCGGTTGCGCCATTGATCTGGGCGAACTGGTTACCCTGATCAAGAGCGCCCTGAAAGGTATCAACCCGCGGTTCCGGTTCCACAGCGTTTGCAACGAGTGCAAGATGAAGGAGAATGTATGTCTTTTCCTGACCAAGGGAAAGCCGTGCATGGGATCCGTTACCGCTGCGGGCTGCGGTGCTCTCTGCCCCAGCTTAAACAGGCCCTGTGAAGGCTGCCGTGGGCCTGCCAGCGACTGCAACGCCGCCTCCCTGGCTCGTTCCTTTGTTGAGGACCTCGGTCTTTCCAAGGCTGACGTGGTGCGCAAGTTCCGCAAGTACGCCGGGAACACGCCAGAGTTTAGTAAAGGAGCTGAGGCCGTATGACAGACAGGAGAATCTATGTTGATTATATAGCCCGTACCGAAGGAGACGGTGCCATTGACATCGTCATCGGTCCGAACGGCGAATTGAAGAAGGCCCGCTGGGAGGTCTGGGAGCCACCGCGGTTCTTTGAGGCATTCCTGATCGGCCGGAAGGCCGAGGAAGTTCCCGAAATCGTCCAGCGCATCTGCGGCATCTGCCCGCATGCCCACCACATTGCGGCGGTGCGCGCCGTGGAGCGGGCGATGGGGGTCAAGGTCAGCGAGCAGACGGTTCTGCTCCGGGAGCTGCTGCATTATGCCGACTGGATCATGAGCCATGCTCTGCACGTATACTGCCTGGCCGCGCCGGACTTCCTGGGCTACGAGAGCGTCATCGCCATGGCCGGCAATCCCGAGCTGCTTCCGGTGGTCGGCAAGGCCCTGGAACTGAAGCGTCTGGGGAACGACCTGATCGTGCTGCTTTCCGGCCACGAGATCCAGAACAGGACATCGGTAGTCGGCGGCTTTACCGCGGTGCCGGCGAAGTCCGATCTCGAGAAGATCAAGGAGCGCCTGAAGGCCGCCAAGGACTTTGCCTTCGAAACGGTAAAGCTGGCCGCAAAGCTGGCATCTCAACCGCCGTATCCCGATCTTGTCCGGAAGTGCGAGCATGTTGCTCTTCATGACGTCAGGAAGTACGCCATCAACGAGGGCCGCCTGGTCTCCACCGAGGGCCTCGATGTGCCCGACTGGGAGTATCCGGTCTGGATCATCGAGAAGCACGTTCCGGCCTGCAACTGCAAGCATGCCATCATCAAGGGCCGCGACTCCTTCCTGGTAGGCCCGCTGGCCCGGGTGAACAACAACTTCGCCCAGCTGTCGGCGGACGCCAAGAAGGCCGCCGAGGAGGTCGGCTTCAAGGTGCCGTGCTTCAACCCGTTCATGAGCATAGTGGCACGCGCCATCGAGCTCGTCCACTCCCTCGATGCCTGCATGGCCCTGATCGACTGGATCGGTGAGCCCGTCTTCGAGGAGCCGAGCTTCGAGTACAAGGCCGGCGAGTCCTACGCGGTCACCGAGGCTGCTCGCGGGATCTGCTGCCACGGCGGGCGGATCGATAAGGACGGTGTCGTCCAGAAGTGGGATATCGTTGCTCCGACTGCACGGAACGTCTACAACCTGGAGAAGGACTTCCAGGAATTCGTTCCGAAGCTCCTCAACCTCTCGGATGAGGAACTGACCCTCAAGTGCGAGATCATGATCCGGAACTACGACCCGTGCCAGTCCTGTGCAACGCACTCCCTGAAGGTCAGGCTTCACAGGGAGCGGTAGATGAAACCGGAAGTTCTCGTCATCGGCTGCGGGAACCTGTTGGCGGCGGATGACGGAGTGGGCCTGCATGTTGTCAGGTCTCTCAAGGAGTGCAAACTCCCCGATGGGGTGAAGGTGATTGAGGCCGGTTGTCCCGGCCTCAATCTTCTTGATCTCTGGGAGGGTGTCGAGCGGGTGATCCTGGTGGATGCGGTGATGAGCGGCGCCCCTCCGGGTACGGTTCACTGCTTCGACGCCTCCCTGCTTCCCCCGCGGGAGGTGATGCCCTTATCCTCCCACGGGATCAATGTCATAGACGCGGTGGAGTTGGGGAAGAAGCTGGGTAAACTGCCGGAGCGGTTGTTGATCGTCGGGGTGGAGATTGTGAGCGAAGAGGCGTTTGTGGAGGAACTCTCCCCCGCAGTGGCGGCCGCAGTTCTCCGGGCGAGGGACCGCATCCTGGAGGAGATCAAGAAAATGCTGCCGGCCGGATAGGAGGAGCCCGAACCGTGGCTCCTCCTTTTCCCGCGCCGCCGCCTGCAGTGTTTATCCCTGCGCTTGCTAACTTCACAATCATGGCTTAAAATGAACTTGTATTATACGGCCTGGGGACAGCAGGCGATAAAAGATGAACGGCGGGGAAAACATGCATGAGCTTTCTCTTATGGAAAGCGTTGTTAAGCAACTCCGCGCCAGCGCTGCGGAAAATGATATAAAAAAGATAACCAGGGTTTTGCTGGTAGTCGGTAAAATGACCATGGCGGTGCCGGACGCCCTGCAGTTTGCCTTTGAGGTTCTACAGAAAGAGGATGAACTTCTCAAGGGCGCCGTCCTGGAGATCAGGGAGGAGCCGGTGCGCTGCGAGTGCAAAGACTGCGGGCATCTCTACGAAGCCCCGAACTATGAATTCCTCTGTCCGTCCTGCTCCGGCCCCAATGTCAAAATTGTCGGGGGACGGGAGCTTTACATCGATTTTTACGAAGGGGATTAAAATATGGTCAAGGTGAGACTGGCAACTCCGGTGCTTCAGGAAAACAACGAGGTCGCCCGGGAGAACCGGGAGTGCTTCAGGAAGCACGGCATTTTTGTGCTGAACCTCATGAGCTCTCCCGGTTCGGGCAAGACGAGCGCCCTGGAACGCACCATCGGGCACCTGGCCGGGCGCCTCAGGATGGGGGTCATCGAAGGAGATATTTACACCACAAAGGATGCCGAAAGGATCGAGACCCACGGGGTCCCGGTGGTTCAGATCAATACGGCAGGCTCCTGCCATCTGGACGCCAGGATGATCAGGCCCGCCCTGGAAGATTTCGACCTGGACGCTCTCGACCTCCTTATCGTTGAAAATGTGGGGAACCTCGTCTGCCCGGCGGAGTTCGACCTTGGGGAGGACGCCCGTGCGGCCGTTTTGAGCGTTACCGAGGGAAACGACAAACCGATGAAGTACCCGCTGGTGTTCCGCCAGTCGGAGGCGGTGCTCATCAACAAGGTGGACCTGCTCCCCTACACCGACTGCGATATCTCCCAGCTGGAAAAAGACCTGAAGCTGATCAACCCGGAACTGCAGCTTTTCCAGGTATCCGCCCGGCTCGACGAGGGGTTCGGGCCCTGGATCGAGTGGCTGCAAAAAAAGGTACAGGAGAAAAAGGCGGAGCTGGGCACAACCGTTATGAAGATAACAGCTGCTGACGCTGCTCCCGGGCAGGGAGGAGCTGTCCCGGAGGAATCTGCGGCGCCAGGAGAATAAGGATTACTCCTGCCGACCATCGACCGGGAGAAAACGAAAATCCGGGGGGAACTTGAAATTTCTGCTTTCGAGAAGTCTTAATATTTCCAAAACAGGTTGATTTCAAATTTTTTCAAATTTAATGAAATTTCAAGGATTCTTGAGGTATATAATGAAACAGAAAATAAACCATAATCAGATTTTTTATGCATGGATTTTAATCGTTATAAATTTCATATATAATCTATATAATTATTATTACCTTACATCGAAGGAGGTGTTTGGCCGGATCAATATCTCTAAATTTGTTTTCAAGTAAAAAGGCGATGGGGCTCGTCTACTGCTCAATTGAGCTAATAGCTCCTACCATGTATGCAACCATCGGTAGGGGCTTTTTTGATTGTCAACAAGTCCCTTCGGTGCCATTCAATTGGGAAGGAGAGTCTTTATGGAGAACATGTGGCTGATAGCCGCGGAATGGGTGGGTTTGGCCCTTGCCGCCGGGCTGATCGCCGGTTGGACGGGCATATCCGTATCCCTGATCGAAATAGCTGTTGGTGTCATAGCAGGTAACTTTTTGGGACTGCATACAAATACCTGGGTCAACTTTCTCGCCGGTGTGGGAAGCATATTGCTAACCTTCCTGGCAGGAACGGAGGTTGATCCGGTCATCCTGCGAACCAAGTTTAAAGAGAGCATTTCCATCGGCGTAGTCTCGTTTCTTTTCCCGTTTCTGGGTGCTTTTGCCTACGCCTACTACGTATCCGGCTGGACGCTCCAGGCATCGCAAATCGCCGGAATGCCCTTTCCACCACTTCCGTGGCGGTGGTCTATGCGGTTATGGTGGAGACCGGCCTGAACCAGACGGAACTGGGGAAGATCATCCTGGCCGCCTGTTTCGTCACCGATCTGGGAACAGTCCTGGCCCTGGGAATTATTTTCGCGAGCTTTAACAAATGGATGCTTCTCTTTGTTGTAGTGGCTGCGGTGGTGATAGCTCTGGCGCCGCCTTTCAGCCGCTGGTTCGTCGGGAGATACGGCGGCCGGGTGAGCCAGCTGGAGATCAAATACTTCTTGTTCCTGCTATTCGGATTAGGCAGTTTGGCAGCCATGGCCAACAGTGAAGCGGTACTTCCGGCGTACGTGCTGGGACTGGCGGTTGCGGGTTTTTTCCTCGAAGAAAAGACCCTTACCTCCAGGATGCGCACAATGGCCTTTTCCTTGTTAACACCATTCTTTTTCTTGAAGGCAGGACTGTTTATCTCGCTTAAGGCTATTGTCGCAGGGGCGGGGCTCATTGCAGTGCTGCTCTTCGTGAAGGTGCTGGCCAAATTCATCGGGGTCTGGCCGGCCACGAGGATTTTTCGCTTTGTTCCCAGAGAAGGTATGTACACCACCCTGCTGATGTCCACGGGGCTCACCTTCGGATCAATCTCTGCTCTATTTGGCCTTACCCACGGATACATCAACCAGACCCAGTACACCATCCTGGTAACCGTGGTGGTCTTGAGCGCGGTGGTTCCGACCTTGATTGCCCAGGCATTCTTCATGCCCAAAATGGAGCAAGGACTTGTTCAGGAAGCAAGTTCCGGCGTCACACCTGAAGAGGGAGGTAATTAAAAATGTTTAAGAAAATCCTGGTAGGCTACGACGGTTCCGAAAATGCCAAGAAGGCTTTAATGGTGGCATTGGATCTTACGAAGAAGTACGGGGCGGAGCTTACCGCCGCTTCAGTGGCCCGCCTGCCCGATTTCGCCGGTACCAGGGATGAAATCGACGGCAGTATTGAAGATGCAAAAAGGTTCTTTGAAAAGGGCTTCGAGGATGCGAGGGAGTTGGCCGGTAAGGAAGGCGTGAACTTGAACACGGTGGTTTTAGTGGGGCACCCGGCGGATGCCCTGACGCGCCTTGCGGAAAAAGAGGGTTGCGATTTGCTGGTGCTCGGTGCCCGGGGGCTGAGCGGGATCAAGCGTTACCTGCTGGGGAGCGTTTCTGCTGAGGCGGCAAGGCTTGCCCACTGCCCGGTGCTGATCGTCAAAGAATAAGACATCACGATCATAAGGTCGTCACCCAATAAGTTGGAAAAAAGGGGTAAGCTGCATGTTGTACCTCTTGCCCGTAGCCGGGATGGCCATTGGCCTCCTTATCTCGCTCATGGGGGGCGGGGGTGGTATATTTTATATCATAATCCTGACCGGGATATTCCACCTGCCGGTACCCATTGGTGCTTCCAGTTCCCTGGCCACTATTATCCCCACAACCTTGACGGCCTTCTCCAGTCACTACCGCCAGGGAAATATCCGGCTGGAAGTGGCTTGGTGGCTCATCCTGGGAGCCATTGTGGGGGCCGTGGCCGGGTCGTAGGTAACGGCCTGGATACCGGTGGCCTACCAGAAGAAGGTTTTAGGACTGCTCATGCTGGGAATGCTGCTCCCTATGACCAGGCGCCATCGCCGGCCGCGGCAAGCCGTGGCTTCGCAGCCTGTCGGTGAAGGTCCCGTAGCAGGGGAAAAGTCCTTAATTGCCGAAATTGCCGACGACGCCACCAATGACCTTCCCGTCCAAGGGAATGTCCTCCGCCATACCTTGGCGGTTTTATACGGCCTTTGCGGCGTCCTCATGTCCGGCATGGTTGGCATCAGCGGTACTCCACCAATCCTGGCCGGTCTCTATGCTCTGGGACTAAAGGCCAGGGAAGTAGTGGGCACCTCTTTAATGGTTTTGCTGGCCATCGGCATCACCGGCGTCCTCGCCCACTCCGCCTTGGGAGCGGTGAATTGGCAAATACTCCTCGCACTGGGTATAGGTACGGTTACTGGCGCCTTTCTGGGACCGTTACTCCTTAGCCGGGTCGATACTGCCGTTCTGGAGAGGGTTTATGGCCCTTTCTTTTTTATCCTGGTGGGACTCTTCGGACTGTATATGCTTGCGGCTTAACCGTTCCACCTTTTGTAGAAAAATATCTACAAGGCTTCCTGCTTCATCCACCGGCACCGGCTGAGGCCTGCAACCTCCAGTGTCCCCAGGCGTGAATTCCCGCGGAACTCGCGGTACATTTTTATTTAAGCCGAATTAAGGTACTGCAAGAGATTTACGGCCGCATTGATGTCCCGGTCATGAATGGCTCCGCACTCCGGACATATCCAGCGCCTCGTCGAGAGCTTCAGCTCCGGCAGTATATAGCCACATTCGCTGCACCTCCGGCTGGAGGGGAAGAACCTCGGCA
>CADDZD010000045.1 GCA_902812385.1 Clostridia bacterium
ATGGGGTAAAGACATGTCTCTTTTCGTCCGGCAGCGCTTCGATCATGTCGTGAAGCTCTTCTCTCCCTCTCGCGGCGGAACCGGATTCTGTACCGCCCTTACCGAAAAGAAACGCCACCGCGAGAAGTAGTCTGAAAACCAGTCCCGCCAGGGGATCCAGCACCAGCGTCACAAAGGCAAGCCCGCATCTTGCTGCCGCCTTTTTCTCCAGAGAAAGTGGCACCGCTTCTCCTCCTTCCGCCCGGCACGTTGGGAGAGACACGTACCACCGCCAAGGTACGATGCCAGAGATGCCAGAAAAATCGCACCCGCCTCAGTTCCCGGTTCCGGAGCGCAGTGTCAGCAAGGTCACCTCCGGCGGACAGAAGAGGCGCAGCGGTAGTACAGTAGTACCCAGCCCGCGATTGGTATAGACCAGAGTTTGGCTTCCCGGCACCTCGAGCAGGCCGAGGGGGTATTCGCGCCCGAGGGGCGGGCAGTACAAAGCACCAACCCCCGGCAACCGGATCTGCCCGCCGTGGCTGTGGCCGGAAAGCTGCAGTTGAATCCCCGCGCGCGCCGCCCGGGGCGCGAAGTCCGGGGTGTGAACCAGGAGGATTTTGCAGTCCCCAGGCGGTATGGGAGCCATCGCCCTCGCCAGGTCGGGGTCGCCGGTCAGGGGATCGTCCAGGCCGATGAGCCAGAAATGCCGGCCGCCCTTCCGGATGCAGACGCTCCGGTTGACCAGCACTCCCACCCCAGAGTCAGTAAGGGAGCGGGCTATCTTTTCTTTGCCAAAGTGGTGGTCGTGGTTGCCCATGACGGCATACACGCCCAAAGGCGCTTTGAGTCCTTGCAGCGGCAGGGTGCCCGCCAGGGCCGGATCCGCCGAACGGTCCAAAAGGTCGCCGGTAAAAACGATGAGGTGGGGGTCAAGGGAGGAGATGAGCCTCGTTATCTGCGCCACGGAATCCTCGTTGCAGAACCGGCCAAACCCATAATGCAGGTCGCTGATATGAACTATGGTCAGCCCGTCAAGTTCCGCCGGGAGCCCCGGCAACGATAACTCAACTCTTTCCACGACCACGCCGCCGGATGCCGCCGCCAGGTCGAAAAGGAGGAAAAGGAGGAGCAGCAACAGGTCGGGAATGACCAGTTTCAGCACGCGCCGCGGAAAATGACGGTGGATAGCGTTTTCGAGCATTGGTACCTCTCCCTGGGAGTCCCTTGCATGCCCGGCGCAATCGCTCCCGGGCCTACGGCCCCGTGCCGATGCCGGCGATCCTCCAGCCGGTGCGCTCTGTTTCTTTCTTCAGGGTGAAAAAGAGCACGTGACGGCCGCCGTCCATAGTGATGACCTTTCTGAACCGCTGGTCCACTTCCACCGCGTACCGCCGCGTGTCCG
This sequence comes from Clostridia bacterium, assembly GCA_902812385.1. GTDB lineage: Bacteria > Bacillota > DSM-12270 > Thermacetogeniales > Thermacetogeniaceae > DULK01. Next base: position 1,385 of record CADDZD010000045.1, read on the forward strand.
GCGCCCCCGGTTCATGAGATTCTTTCAGTTCCCTTACGGCCAGCACCCTGGCCCGCCGGATGTTCTCTATCCCGCCGAGACTGCCGCTTTCGTAGGACGCGTTGTAAAGCCAGTTGTTGTCCATGTTCATAAAGAGGTACCCCGTCAAACGCTCCCTCGTCTCACAGGCGTAGGCCAGGCGGTAGTCGCGCCGGTTTATCGCCGCGTAGTAGGCGCGGATTACCTCCTCCGGCGCGAGCGCGGCCAGCCTGCATTCCGTCGCGTCGTCGTAATCGATCACGCCCGCTACCCACTGCGCGAAGGTGCGGCCGGTAATCTCTTCCAGGCGCCGCCCCTTAAGCAAGCAGGCAAACCCGTAGTGGCGGCCGGCGTCTAGCCAGGCGCCGACGATGCGGCCCTCAACCTTCACCACCACCGCCCGCCCGGTCCACCGGCGGGGATCCATGAAGGGTGGCAGAGGTTCGACCACCTTGTACAGGGTGACCTCCACCTCACGCCCCAGGTAAGGCGCCAGATCAAGGCCGATGTCCCTGTTCAGCTCGTTGTTGTACGCCCAGTAGAGCACCACAGGGAACTCACCCGCCCGGTGGACAAACCGGTCGGGAAGCTTTACGGTGCGGGAATTTATCCGAAAGAGCGGCGTCCACCCGTACCGCTTCAGGAAGGCGGCGTCTGCTCTGTCGACCGCGCCGGAGGCGCGCGGATAATCCGCGAGGCTGAAGAGAAGCCCGTTGAACGCAGGAGGCACTTCCACCCACCGGCCGTCAAGCTCCACGTAGCCCCGCCCTTCCGGGTCCCACGCGTTGCACAGGTACGGGTAGCGCCTCGTTTCCCCGGCGGCTTTTCCCGCGCCGACCCGGAAGGAAAGGTAGTGCCTGTTCGGCGGCGGGTCGGGCGGGGCAGCCGGCTTTGCCGCGCCGAGTTGGCGCACGAAAAAGGCGACTATCGCGGGGTCGGCCGCCTCCGCCACGGGACGCGGCCCGCGGGGTTCATCATCCCAGAGCCGCAGGCCCGCTATGCGCTGGCGGTCCGCACGGAAAGAGAACTCCTCCGGCAGCGCCGGACCGCAGCCGGCCACCAGCGCCGCCAGCACAAGGAGCAGCAAACCGGTCACTATATTTCTTATCACCCTCGCCCCTCCCCATCTATAAACCGCAGCGAGGCGGCGAGATCCCGGATGTGCTTTGCGTCCGCGCACAGGATAAAGTAGTGGTATTTCTCGCCTATGATCGCCACGGGCCGCGGGTAGCGCGCCACGCAGCAGGCCCCGGCCCCCGCGCCCAGCTCCGGCGAGGGAAAGACGAAATACCCTTCCCTGCCGTTGACCGTGGTTTTCTCCAGCCGCGGCCTTTCACCGTAGGGCTTCAGCTTGTGGGAAGCCTCGTGCCGCGCCACCTCCTCGGGCGTCCAGCCCTCCCCGTTCATCGCATTTACCAGGAAGAAGCCATCGTCGCCACCGTAGCTTAACGGAACACCCGCCGCCTCGTAACCCGGGCGCGGCCGCCAGTGCCGCGGGAATTCAAGGTACACTCCGTATGCCGGGTTCAGGTAGGGCAGCCTGGACCCGAAACACGTCTCCTCGTCCAGGCGGCGCACAATGTCCCTCCTGACCACCGTGCCGTTCAGGTCGAGAAACCGACCGGCCGGGGCAACGGTGTCCGGGTCGATAAGGACCCGCAACCGTAGGTAGGGCCCGGGCTTATCATCACCTTCAAGCTTGTCGACCCGGAAATCTACCGCCGGGTATCCGTTCCGGACAACGACGATCTGCGCCCAGGGGTACTTCGCCAGGAGTTTCTTCGCTTCCGGCGTGCCTTTAGCGGCATTAATGAGCACGGCGTCGGCAATGCCCGGCCAGTAGGCGAACATGTCTTCCCAGGCTACGGCGCCGTAATAGCCAAAGGTGAATTCCCCCGTCAGGGGCCCGATCTTTTCCACCACCTGCCGCAGGCCGTTGCCGTCGGGCTGGACCAGCCACAAACTGGCGCAGTTCTTACCGTCCAGCCGTACGAAAAGTATGTGCCGACCGTCGGCCGAAAAAAGCGGCCGCTCATCGCGGTAGGCCGGGTCGTTCGTGAGCCGGCGCGCCCTGCCGCCGTCGACGTCTACCGCCCAGAGGCGCCTCCCGGCCAGAGCCCGGCGCGCCCAACGGTCATACGCTTCCCTCTCAGCTGACTTGATTTCCGGCCCCGCACTGTAGACCAGGAGCTTTTCGTCCGGTGACCAGGCGACGTTCACCACCGCCTGGTCCCTTCCGGTAATGGGAATAAGCTTGCCGGTCCGGATGTTGTACACAGCGAGCCGCTTGTTGGTCCACGTCTCCCGCCCGCCGCCGAAAATGAACGCCAGCCGGTCCCGGCTTGCCCCAGCCGCGAGAGAATCCAGCCTCACCAAGACGGCACTTTCCCAGGAGTCAGGCTCATTCCCGGCCAGGGGCTGCGGCTCCTCGCAGCCGCCCGCCGGAGCAAGGTAAAGGGGCAGGCCATCGGCTTCGATTGATGCCGACAGCGGCCCCAGCCAGAACACAACCATTTGTCCATCGGGAGACCAGCCGGCCAGCCGCGGCACGCTCCCGAAACGCCTTTCCACCTCGTCCTGACTGAGGCCCGTGTTGTACACCCTCTTTATGGTGCCCGCAGCGACCTCCACCTTCCAAATGCCGGCTGAGGGAGATGTACCCGGCTCTATCTTTTGCTTTTCAAAGGCTACCCACTTACCATCCGGCGACCAGGCAATGCGCCCGAGGTCGACACCGGGCTCCCGTTTGACCAGAACCCGGGGTTTTTCGCTTTCGGGTGAACCCGCGAGGAGTTCGTCCCCTGCCATGGTAAAGGCGAAGACATCCGCCGAGGAAGACCATGAGAATTGCCCTACCTTGCGGGTCACAAGACGGGGCCGCTCGTCTCTAAGCCCGACCAGCCACAGGTCTTCGCCACGGCGGAAGAGAAGCCACCTGCCCGTCGGCGACCAGGCGGGGCGGGTAATATTCTCCCCGGCGGCCAGTTGTCTCGCCCTCCCGTCCGGCAAATCTTTCACCCAGAGCTTTCCCTCGGCCACCCAGGCCACGCGCCCCGCAGGGGGCATTCCGTCCGTCCCCGAAGCGGTAACCCTCCACCTGACCGCCAAGGTGCCCAGCACCGGCGCTTCGACGACCAAAATCAAAACCGTCAGAAGACCAAGCGTCTTCGCGCTGCAACGCACGACCTTTCTCCCTCCCAATTACAAAACGCTCCTTTCCGGGCTGCCGGTCAGTTGCAGGCCCCGGATGGCGCCTTCATCCTCTCCGTTACCCTTCCCGCAACTCCGGTTGGGTCAGAACCATCCTGTTTACCGCTTCTACGAAGGCTTCCGGCTCCGCCGGGGATAGAAGGTAAATCTCCCGGCGGGTCTTGATCCGCACCATCCGCTCCCAGCGGGTGGCGTAGACTTTCGCCGTGCCCCCGTCCTTCAAGGTAAAGAGGCCGAACCAGCCGAAAAGCCCGCCGGACGCCCAGAGCCTTATCCCCGGCCTCACCCTGCCAACGAGTTCAACCGATTCGACTTCCGCAGCAGGGATGGTAAACGAACCAACCGCCCGGCGGATAACAACTCCCTCCCGGGATACCAGGTAGCCGCGGGGCGCAAAAAGCCAGGTCACAGCCAGCGGGCCCCAAACCAGGAAGAGGGTAAAGATTAGGGCTTCTGTTTCTTCCCCGGACACGATCCAGATCCAGAAGGTGAGGCCGCCGAGCAGCAATAACGTGCCCAGGGTTACCACCCTGGTCGTGCCGTCCGGGAGAGCAATTCTGAATCTAAAGGGCACCCTGCTTCACCCCCCGGGCCAGCAACAGGCGATAGAGTACCTCCGCGCCCGGGTGGGCCAGCACGTAATAGCGACCTTCCGACTCCAGCACCACCATCCGACTCGGGCGCAGGTGACAGAACACCACTGCTTTCCTGCCGTTGGCGAGTTTGCACCAGCCGGTGGTGAGCCCCGCTGTGCCGTAGCCGTTCGTTCGCACTACCGGCCGCCACGGGGACGATCTTTCCACCAGCGCTGCCCGCGTCCCCTTCAGGTCGAGCATGGCGGAGACCGGCCACGCCTTGAGTTCGAGCCCTCCGTCCGTCAGCCGCCAGCCCGATCCCGCCTGCGGCAGGCTTGTCAGAAGCAATATAAACAAGAGGAAAGCGATGGTCGCAGGCAGGAGCCACCAGCCCCTGCGCCACTCGCCTGCCGCTTTCAGCCCCCAGATGGTGAGAAAAGGGATGCCGAGGAAGACACCCGCCATCAGTAAAGTATCGAGGGGATCTAGTGGTAAAAAACTCGCCTTCAGTACGTCGAGATAACTTAACTGGTAACTCATTTTCTTCTGTCTCCTGTTCCCGCCGAAACGGGTAACCTTGCGACACGATTGTGCACGACTCAGTCTCCGCTTATTCTATTACCAGGATTTTGACAGGATTCGAGGCGAAGGCAACTAAAGCCAGTGACAGCACCACCGCCGCACAGACAACCATCAGCCACTTCCGGTTCACAAAAGACCCCTCCGTTTTTTATGTCCAAAGATTATACGAAGGAACCCCGGTTGTCTTACACAGGCTGCAGAAAAATTTTTTGGGCCTCGGCGCTGTCTTCGCAATCGACTATAAATCTGCCGCAACGGCCGCGCCGCACAGATTGCAGAACTCGCCGCCGGTTATCGCCAGGAGTTGCTCAACGGTGACGGGAGCAGCCGACCACGGGCTGCCCGCCGCAATGTAGACCCCCGGCTACTTTTTCATACTCTCTGCGGCCGGGCGATGGGATTATAAACCGCCACGCTTGAGAGTGGCTCTGGGACGAGCCCGGCGCACCCGCAAATTCGCACCGGCCAAAGCTCCCAGAGAGCTCATGACCGCCGGGACCATCAGGCAGGCGGCAATCTCCTGCAGCGCCAGGCTCCCCGGGACGATCCACCATAATACCAGCAACACCATGGTTCCGACGACCAGCCCGATCCCTCCCGCCCGCGGCCAGGTCCCGATTCTTCCCAGCACCCCAGCGGCCAGCCCTCCACCGAAGCAGGCCAGAACCAGCCACAATCCGGCAAAAAAGCTCAGATAGACAACCCTCCCGGGTGATATCAGAGCCCAGCAAAGGGCGCCGGCAAAGCCGGAAGCGACAAGAAAAAGAGAGGTTGCCAGCCCCGCCTGCAGCGGAGGGTAACCTCTCTTTCCGGTATCCCTTATCATCAATTCGTATCCCCCCTCTTCCCTATTCTACGCGGTGCCTCCTCCTGTTAGCACGGTCTTATCCGCTTCGACGGGAATCAGGGCTTCCCTTAAAACCTCATCCATATTTTTGACCAGCACAAACTTCAGGTGCCTTTTAACATTGGCGGGGATCTCTTCAAGATCCTTTTTGTTGTCCTCGGGAAGGATTACCTTCTTCACGCCGGCCCGGTGGGCCGCCAGCACCTTTTCCTTGATGCCGCCGACCGGAAGCACCCTGCCGCGCAGGGTAATTTCACCGGTCATGGCAACCTCCCGGCTCGTACGGCGCCCGCTCAATGCCGATGCCAGGGCAGTCGCCATGGTGATGCCTGCCGACGGGCCGTCTTTCGGAATGGCGCCCTCCGGGATGTGGACGTGAATGTCCACCTTCTCGTAGAAGTCCTCAGATATCCCCAGTTCGCCGGCGCGGGACCTGACGTAGCTGAAAGCCGCCTGGGCGGATTCCTTCATGACATCCCCCAGCTTGCCGGTCAGGGTGATGTTTCCCTTCCCCTTTAATACGCTTACCTCCACGCTGAGCACCTCGCCGCCCACCTCGGTCCAGGCAAGACCGGTGGCCACACCGATCTCGTTTTCCTTTTCAATGGTTCCGTAGTGGTAACGGGGTATTCCCAGGAAGGCGGGCAGCTTTGCGGCAGAAACCTTAACCTGGTAGTTCTTGTCTTTAACAACCTCCCGCGCCGTCTTCCGGCAAATGGCGGCAATCTCCCTTTCAAGATTGCGCACACCCGCCTCCCGCGTGTACTGGCGGATAATGCCGCGGATGGCATTCTCCGAAATCTGCAGGTGGTGTTTTTTCAGGCCGTGTTCCTTCAACTGCTTGGGAATCAGGTGGCGCAGGGCGATCTGCAGCTTTTCCTCTTCCGTGTAGCCCGGGATCCTGATCACCTCCATCCGGTCCAGCAGCGGCCGCGGGATGTTGTACTCCACATTCGCCGTGGTGATGAACATCACCTTCGAAAGATCGAAGGGGACTTCGATGTAGTGATCGCTGAAGCTGTGGTTCTGCTCGGCATCCAGTACCTCCAGAAGAGCCGAACTGGGATCGCCGCGAAAGTCGGAACTCAGCTTATCAACTTCGTCCAGCAGGAAAACCGGATTTTTGGTTCCCGCCTGCCGCATTCCCTGGATGATCCGCCCGGGCAGTGCGCCCACGTAGGTCCGCCGGTGCCCCCGGATCTCGGCCTCGTCTCGAACACCGCCAAGGGAAATCCGCACGAATTTGCGGCCCAGGGCATGGGCGATCGACCTGCCCAGGGAGGTTTTCCCGACGCCGGGCGGCCCCACCAGGCAGAGGATGGGGCCCCGCATCCTGGTGGCCAGTTTGCGGATCGCCAGGTATTCCAGAATCCTCTCCTTGGGCTTTTCCAGGCCGTAGTGATCCGCTTCCAGGATCTGCTCGGCCTTTTCCAGATTCAACCTGTCACGGGTTTCCTTGGCCCAGGGCAGGGCCAGCAGCCAGTCGATGTAATTCCGGACGACCACCGCCTCGGCAACCATCGGCGGCATTTTTTCGAGGCGCTCCACTTCCTTTAAAGCCTTTTCCTCCACTTCCTTGGGGAAGTGGGCTTTGGCGATCTGCTCCCTGAGTTCCTCCACTTCCGCCTGGCGCTCGTCCTTTTCACCCAGCTCCTTTTGAATGGCCTTCATCTGCTCCCGCAGGTAATACTCCTTTTGGGTCTTCTCCATCTGTTTCCTGACCCGGAGGCTGATCTTCTTTTCCAGATCCAGCACCTCTATCTCCCGGTAGAGGATTTCGGTTAAAACCTCCAGCCTCTCCTTGACGTCGAAGGCCTCCAGGATGGCCTGCTTATCGGCCACCCGCAGGTTTATGTGGGAAGCTATGATATCCGCCAGTCTCCCGGGATCCTCAATCGAAACAATGGAAATAGCCGTTTCCGGAGGAATCTTTTTCCCCGCCTTGACGTACTGCTCGAATTGAGAGATGACGTTTCGCATCAAGGCTTCTATTTCAGGGGTTTTCTCGCAGGTTTCCCGGTATTCCTCCACAAGCACCTTCATAAAGGGATCCACGGAGAGGAATTTTTTGATTCTCCCCCGGCTTATGCCCTCAACAAGCACCCGGAAGGTGCCTCCGGGCAGCTTCAGAAGCTGCTTGATCTCCGCAACCGTTCCTACCTGGTAGATGTCGTCTTCCTTGGGCTCGTCGGTCTGAGCTTCTTTTTGGGTCACTAAAAAGATCTGGCGGTTTGCCAGCATGGCTTCATCAATGGCGCTTACCGATCTCTCGCGCCCGACGTCAAGATGAATAACCATATACGGAAAAACTAAAAGTCCCCGCAAGGGGAGTAAGGGAAGGGAACGTTCCTGTTTTTCGGGATGATTAATGTTCTCTTGGGTCATTTTAAAGGCTATACCCCCTTTTCTCCCAGGGAAGAAACGTTTGCTTGCTACAATAACATTTTACTCTAACCTTCACAAATCCTGCAACAGGTATTACTCCCCCGCGAAAAACCGGCAAAAATATGCCGGTCCCCTTCTAAAAAGGTGTAAAAATGGCCCTTTCAGGCCGCCAAAGTATGTTAAAACCCCTCAATTGATCAAAGTTTGCTTCTCTATACCGCTCATACGGCACCATCAGAAGAATGATAATGCGGGTTTATCCTTGCAGGCGCAGCGACCTTACGGAGGCCCGGCATATTCTCATGCCGACACCTGCTTCATGCGGCACTCGGGAAGCAGGCTCAGTTTCAACACCTCCTTGATCTGCCTGACCGGGATTACCTCCAGGGGAAGCTCCTTGAAGACCTCCTGCCAGTTCTCCTGGGGAATCAAGACCCGCTTCACCCCGGCTCGCCGGGCGGCTTCCACCTTGGCCACAACCCCTCCCACCGGTTTGACCTCTCCCCGCAGGGAAAGCTCGCCGGTCAGGGCCACCTCGTTGTCAACCGGATGCCTGGTCAGAGCGGAATAAACCGCCACGGCAATGGCCACACCGGCAGAGGGGCCGTCCGCAGGCACCCCCCCGGGGAAGTTGATATGGATGTCGTAGGAGCGGGCATCCACGTCCAGGTAGCGCCGCAGTACGGTCAGGGCGTTTTCCACGGACCCCCGGATCATGCTCTTGCGCTTAACCCGCCTTCCGGAGAGGCCTCCCATCTCCTCCTCTTCTACAATCCCTGTGACGATCACCTGCCCCTTTTCCTCACCTGCCGGTACGGCGCAGGCCTCGATCTCCAGCAGCGTGCCCAGGTTCGGGCCGCTTACCGCCAGGCCGTTCACCATGCCGACGGCCGGTTCGCCCGGGATCTTGCGTTCCGGGCGGGGGGAATACTGGCCGCTGTTGATCACCCACTCCACGTCTGAAGCCCGAATTTCCTTTACATTCTTTGTCTGGGCAAGGCCCGCGGCGATCTGGACGATGTTCACCGCCTCCCGCCCGTTGGTGGCGTATTTCTCGAGCACGTCCAGGGCACCCTCCCCGAAAGTGTAACCGATCCGGTCGGCGGCATTCCCGGCGATGGCCCTGATCTCCGCCGGAAGCAGCATCCGGAAAAAGATCTCCACGCACCGGGAGCGGATTGCCGGGGGAATCTCTTCCGGAAGGCGGGTGGTCGCCCCGATCAGCCGGAAGTCGGCGGGGAGCCCGTTCTGGAAGATATCGTGAATGTGGGCGGGGATGTGGGTGTCTTCCGAGTTGTAATAGGCGCTCTCAAAAAACACCTTCCGGTCCTCCAGGACCTTCAAGAGCTTATTCATCTGGATGGGATGCAGTTCTCCGATCTCGTCAATGAACAGCACCCCGCCATGGGCCTTCGTGACCGCCCCCGGCTTGGGCTGGGGAATCCCGGCAATGCCCAGGGGGCCTGCCCCCTGGTAAATGGGGTCGTGCACCGATCCGATCAGGGGGTCGGCGATCCCCCGCTCGTCAAAGCGGGCGGTGGTGGCATCGATCTCGATGAACCGGGCATTCATCCCGAAGGGGGAGGCGGGATTCCGCTTGGCCTCCTCCAGCACCAGCCGGGCGGCAGCGGTTTTGCCGACCCCCGGCGGGCCGTAGATCAGCACATGCTGGGGGTTGGGGCCGCACAGGGCGGCCCGCAGAGCCTTCAGCCCGTCCTCCTGGCCGATGATCTCTTCAAAGCACTTGGGGCGGGTTTTCTCGGAGAGGGGTTCCGCCAGGGAGATGCTTCTCAGACGCTGGATCTTTTCCAGCTCCTTCTTCGACTCCCGGTCCACCGCGATGCGCGCCCCCTGCTGGCCGCGCAGCAGGTTCCAGAAGTAAAGCCCTATCACCACCAGGAAAAGAATCTGGATAAACCCCAAAAATCCGTTCCAGTTCAGAGTACCTGTCAAACCGACCACGGCTCCTTCTACAAAATGCAAATTATCCGGATGATTTCAACATAATTATTGCCAGGAACCGCGGTTTTTAACCCTGACCCGGTCTCAAACATAAAATCAGGGGTGCTTCCAGCACCCCTTCGTGTTGAGATACTAAGCGGTTTCTTCTCTCTTCTTCTTCCTGTCTACCGTCACCAGGATCGGCTCTTCCTTCTTGGAAATCACATCCTTTGTGATCACGCACTTGGCAATATCCCCCCGCGAGGGGATCTCGTACATGACGTCGAGCATGATATCCTCCAGGATCGCCCGCAGTCCCCGCGCTCCGGTATTCCGGCGGATGGCCTCTTTGGCCACGGCACGCAGGGCGTCCTCCTTGAATTCGAGAGTCACGCCGTCCAGCTCGAAGAGCTTCTGGTACTGGCGCACCAGGGCGTTACGCGGCTCGGTCAGGATCCTGACCAGGGCATCCTCGTCCAGGGCGTCAAGGGTGACGATGATCGGCACACGCCCTACAAACTCGGGGATGAGGCCGAACTTGAGCAGGTCCACCGGCAGGATCTTGCTCAGAACCTCCCCTATCGGCATCTCCCTGCTGTCGCCCAACTCCGCCCCAAAACCGATGGTCTTTTTCCCGATGCGGTTCTGGATGATCTTGTCAATTCCTTCGAAGGCGCCGCCGCAGATAAACAGGATGTTGGTGGTGTCGAGTTGGATGAACTCCTGGTGCGGGTGCTTCCTTCCCCCCTGGGGTGGAACGCTGGCAACGGTGCCCTCCAGAATCTTCAAGAGGGCCTGCTGCACCCCCTCACCTGAAACATCCCGGGTGATGGAGGGGTTTTCCGACTTGCGGGCAATCTTGTCGATCTCGTCGATGTAGACGATCCCCTTTTCCGCCTTTTCCACATCGTAGTCGGCGGCCTGGATCAGCTTGAGGAGAATATTTTCGACATCCTCACCCACATACCCGGCCTCCGTCAGGGAGGTGGCGTCGGCGATGGCAAAGGGAACATTCAGAATGCGGGCCAGGGTCTGGGCAAGCAGGGTCTTGCCGCAACCCGTGGGGCCGAGCATGATGATGTTGCTCTTCTGAAGCTCGACATCCTCCACCTTCATGCCCAGGTTGATCCGCTTATAGTGGTTATAAACGGCGACGGATAGGGTCTTTTTGGCATGTTCCTGCCCGATTACGTACTGGTCGAGGATTTCCTTGATCTCCCTCGGCTTGGGAATGTCGCTTAACTCAAAACCCGTCTCCTCGCCGAGTTCCTCTTCGATGATCTCATTACAGAGTTCGATGCACTCGTCGCAGATATAGACACCAGGGCCCGCCACCAGCTTCTTTACCTGGTCCTGCAGCTTTCCGCAAAAAGAACACTTCAACTGTCCCTTTTCATCTCCAAATTTGTACAAAGCTACACCTCCTTCGGACTAGCCATTCTTCTGTCCTACTCGGGTGGTAATCACATCATCAATGATGCCGTACTCCTTTGCTTCAGGGGCATCCATGAAGAAATCACGGTCGGTGTCCTTCTGGATCCGTTCCAGCGGCTGCCCCGTCAGTTCCGAAAGGATCCGGTTAAGCCTGTCTTTTACCCTGATAATGCGCTTGGCGTGAATTTCGATATCGGTGGCCTGACCCTGGGTCCCGCCAAGCGGCTGGTGGATCATGATCTCGCTGTTGGGGGTGGCGAAACGCTTCCCCTTTGCCCCTGCGGCAAGCAGGAAGGCTCCCATGCTCGCCGCCAGCCCCACACAGATGGTGGAGACATCGGGCTTGACATACTGCATTGTATCATAGATCGCCATCCCGGCTGAAATCGAACCACCCGGAGAATTGATATAGAGATAGATGTCTTTCCCCGGGTCTTCTGCTTCGAGAAAAAGCATCTGGGCAATAATGATATTTGCTACACTGTCATCTATGGGGGTCCCCAAAAAAACGATCCTGTCTTTCAACAGCCGGGAATAGATGTCGTATGCCCTTTCCCCCCGGTTGGTCTGTTCTACTACCACTGGTACCAAGTATTGTGCTTTAGGCACCGTTTCACCTGCTTTCTAAAAATAAAATGCTCTTAAGTTAACTATATCAAATTTATTGTCCGGTTAAAAGTAGCCGCGAAGCGCTCTTGCCCGCGGCCCTTGCCTTTTCCAGTGTCTGAGGTTATTATTCCCCCGGCGAAACCTCTTCCGTTCCTTCCGGAACCCCGGCCGTCTCACCCGCACCGGTTGCCTCTCCGGCCTTGCCGGTCACTGGTTCGTCAGGAAGCTCGACGGCGTTCTCCCGGAGAAACTCCTGTACCTTTTGTATCAGGATGCCCTCTTCGATCGAAGCAAGCTGTCCTTTCTCTTCCAGACTCTTGCGCAGCTTATCGGTTTCCATATTATATTGGGCAGCCATGTCGTTGATCTCTGCTTCCACTTCCTCAGGGGTTACCTTGATCCCCTCGGCCTTCGCGATCGCCCCCAGCACAAGGCTGCGCTTGACGGTATCCCGGGCGCTCGCCTCAAGATCCTTCTGCACTGTATCGAAATCCTTGTTGGTGATCCTGAGGTAATCCTCCAGATTCAGCCGCTGGTAGGCCAGCCGCCGGATGAAATCCTGGGTATCCTGCTCCAGCTGGCGCTTCACCAGGATCTCGGGAGGTTCGACTTCGGCCTGCTCAACTGCTTTCTGTACAACACGCTCGGTGAAGATGCGCTTGGCGTTGAGCCGTCCCACCTCTTCCAGTTTATTCCGCAGCTGCTCTTTTAATTCCTCCAGGTTTGAGCATTCGCTGACGTCCCGGGCGAACTCGTCATCAATGGGGCTCAGCTCCTTGCGCTTGATGCCGACGACCTTAACCTTGAAGCAAGCCTCTTTCCCCTCAAGATCAGGATACTGGTAAAGAGACGGGATGTGCAAGGTAAATTCTTTCTCTTCACCTAACTTCATTCCAAGTAAATGAGCCTCAAAACCGGGAATGAACTTTCCTGAGCCTACCTCAACAGATCGCTCCTGACCTCCCAGGCGGGGCTCAGGCTTGCCGTCTACCGTGGCTTCCAGATTGATTACGGCAATGTCGCCATCGTCCACAGTACCGTCACCGGCGTCCACCAGCCTGGCGTGGCGCTGCTGGAGGAGCTTCAACTGCGCTTCTACCTCGTCATCCCCCACTTTCACCTCGGGCTTGACGGCCTCAATGCCTTTATAATTCCCCAATTTAACCTCGGGCAACACCTCGACGGTAGCCTTGAAGATCAGGGGGAGACCCTTTTCCATCTGGATGACATCGATCTTCGGCTGATCGATGGGCTCGATATCCTGTTTTTCTACCGCTTCCCGGTATGCCTGGGGCAGCAGGATCTCGAGGGCTTCTTCGTAAAGCACCTCTTTTCCCAGGCGTGCCTCCAAAATCGGCCGCGGCACCTTACCCCTGCGAAAGCCGGGGATATTGACCCTTTTTACCACCTTTTGATACGCCTTTTGCAAGGCATCCTCAACCTGATCCGCTTCCACTTCGATTTGAAGGGTTACCTGATTCTTATCTAGCCTTTCCAGAGCTGCGCGCATTTATGCTCCTCCTAAAGATATAATTGCCATTGTTTGCCATGCAGGCCTATGCTCTAACCTGTATCCAGGCAATTTCCCATCTGGTGCGGGAGAAGGGACTTGAACCCTTACGGTTTTACCCACCGGATCCTAAGTCCGGCGCGTCTGCCATTCCGCCACTCCCGCGTTCATGTAGCATAATAGCATCGCTCTGCGTCCCCCGTCAAGTAATTACTTAAGAAAAGGGGTATTGTGGACAGGGGAGTTTTTCCAACCGGTGATCATTGATGATGCTCTTCTCATAAACGTTACATTAAATTATTAAAGACGCTGCATAAGCACAGTGCGCTGAAGGCAACCTAGAGATAGAGAATCTCGCCTGGGGAGTGAGTCTAATTGGTGGAGAAAGGCATCGCCGTTTTCCTCCTCCTGCTGCTGGGAGGCACGCTTATCTACATTTTCTTCACAAACGTTGTGACACCACTGCGCAGGCCGCCCAACCCGTAAATTCTGCACCCTCTCTCGATTATTCCTGCCGGCGGCCGGGAACTCTACCGGAAACCGGAAGGCCAGCCGTCATCCCGAAAATCCGAAGTCAGATCAATCCTCCGGGCACATTCCGGAGAGTCAAAATCAGGTGAATTAACCAGCCTGGAAACAGGGTAAGCGGCCATCTCACCCTCGTACGGCCGCATTATTTCTTTCAACACTTCAGCAGGTGCCGCCGGGTCCAGCCAGGCCCTCTGCTCTTCCCGGTCCGCCAGGATCACCGGCATCCTGTCGTGGATCTCCCTCATGAAGTCGTTCGCAGCGGTGGTGACGATACAGCAGGAGGAAAGCCTGGTACCCTCCGTGCCCGTGCGGTAGTCCCAGATTCCCGCAAAGGCGAAAAGCGGCCTGTCCGGCAGCCGGATGCACATGGGCTGCTTTCCCCGGCCTGTCCTTTTCCATTCGTAAAAGCCGTCAGCGGGGATGAGGCAGCGCCGCCAAAGGAACGACTCCCGGAAAAAGGGCTTCCGGTCAATGGTTTCCGCCCGGGCGTTGATCAGTCGACGGGCGGCGGAGTCATCCCTTGACCAGCGTGGGACGAATCCCCAGCGCATCAGGGAAAAGGCGTGCTTTTGACCGTTCCCGGTGATCACCGGGACGTCCTGGCCCGGAGCGATATTGTATCTCGGCCGGTGCTCCACCGTCCCCGGCTCCAGTTTGTAATAGTCCTGGAGAGTCTCACCCTCCACGGTAAGCAGGAAGCGCCCGCACACCTTTATCACCGCCCTTTTCTTAAATCGGGGTATGGAAAAAGCTTTGGGCCCCAGGCATTACCGGAACAGGGCCGTTTATACATGATTCCACCCGGAAGCCGGAAATCCTGCCGGCAGAGGGTAAAAGCATCCCCGCACCGGCCCGCCGCACACACCCGCCCTATAAAATATCGTTGATTGTTATAAAAAAATATTCACCAAACATACTAAGAAATAGTTTTGATAGTTTTATCTGGAGAGGCGGGCACTTTATGTTCGGTACACTGCTTCGCAAGCTCCGGTTCCTGCGGGCCTTAATGCAAAAAAATCACGAAAACGGCGAACGCCTGAGGGAGGTCCGGCACCTCTCCGGTAACCTTACCGCGGACCTCGGGCTCCTCCGCCAGCTCCTGGGATGGAGCAGTGACATCGGGGTGCGCCGGTTCAAGACCGGCGCCGGCGGGCAGGTGGAAGCGGCGATCGTTTTCATCGACGGGCTCGTCGACAAAGAGCAGATCCACAACCATATCCTGCGGCCGTTGCTGTTCAACCTCTCCCTGACCGGATACCGTTACCCCCGGCACCGGGAGTTGATCGACCTCTTGCCGAATGTCCTGACCACCAAAGATTCCAAACCCACCGGCAAGATCGCCCAGATTGTCGACGCCCTCCTGTCGGGACATACCGTCCTCCTGATCGACGGCTCCCGGCAGGCGCTGGTCCTGGAAACAAAAGGCTGGGAATACCGGGCCATAGAAAAACCGGAGACGGAAGGAGTGGTGCGGGGACCCAGGGCAGGTTTCACCGAAAACCTCCGCACCAACACCGCCATGCTGCGCCGCATCATCCGCGACCCGCACCTGACCTTTGAACACCTGCTGCTGGGCAGGCGGACGAAAACCGAGGTGGTGATCGCCTACATCAAGGGGCTGGCCGATACCCGGCTGATTGCCGAGCTCAAACGCCGGCTGCGGAGGATCACCACCGATGCCATCCTGGAGTCGGGATACATTGAACAGTTCATCGAGGACAACCCGTTCTCCCTTTTTGCCACCATCGGCAACAGCGAAAAGCCGGACAAGGTGGCGAGCAAGCTTCTGGAGGGCCGGGCGGCCATTCTGGTAGACGGAACGCCCTTCGTGCTCACCGTGCCCATGCTGTTTATCGAGTCTTTCCAGAACACCGAGGATTACTACACCAGGCCCTACTTCGCTACCCTGATGCGGTGGGTCAGGTTCCTCTCATTCACCCTGAGCGTCCTCTCCCCCGCCCTCTACGTCGCCCTGACCACCTTCCACCAGGAACTGATTCCCACCCCCCTTCTGATCACGGTGGCCGCAGCCCGGGAGGGCACTCCCTTCCCGGAGGTGGTGGAGGCCCTCGGGATGATCATCGTTTTTGAGATCCTGCGGGAGGCGGGGGTGCGGATGCCGCGCCCCCTCGGCCAGGCGGTGAGCATCGTGGGAGCCCTGGTAATCGGCCAGGCATCCGTAGCCGCCGGGCTGATCGGAGCGCCTATGGTCATCGTGGTGGCGATCATGGCCATCACTTCCTTTATCGTCCCCCCCCTGGAGGACGCGGGAGCAATCCTGCGGCTCGCCTTTACCTTCCTGGCGGGCACCCTGGGGCTGTTCGGGATCCTGATCGGTCTGCTCCAGCTGCTGATCCACCTGGTCTCCCTGCGCTCCTTCGGCGCCCCCTACCTGTCCCCCGTCACCCCGCTGAGCATAAGCGGGCTCAAGGATACGCTGCTCGCCGTACCGGCCTGGGCGATGTCCACCCGCCCCCGCTCTATGAGCAGGAACAATCCTATAAGGCAGAAATACCTGCAGATGCCCCGGCCTCCCGCCCCCAAAACCGGGCAGAACTTATCCGTCAGGAGCCGCGGCGTGAGAGGGGGTCACCTGTAATGCGACCGCACC
The DNA here is from genome assembly GCA_902812385.1 of Clostridia bacterium. Lineage (GTDB taxonomy): Bacteria > Bacillota > DSM-12270 > Thermacetogeniales > Thermacetogeniaceae > DULK01. Next base: position 17,638 of record CADDZD010000045.1, read on the forward strand.
GTCTCCTGGTCACCGGGGCGGTCGTTACCCTCCTGCTCCTGCTGCTCAGCAGCTGCTGGGACCGGCGCGAGCTGAACACCCTGGCCCTCGTCGCCGGCACCGGCCTGGATACGGAGGAGAAGACAGGTCAAATCCGGCTGACCGTGCAGATCGTCAGACCGGCCGAAATCAAAGAACCGGCCGGGGGCGGAGGTGGAGG
>CADDZD010000046.1 GCA_902812385.1 Clostridia bacterium
ATTTTCAGGGCAGCAGCTTAAATTTTCTTAGCGACCTGCAGGTTTTACTCCGAGGATTTCGAGTTCGGTCTTGTTCAAACCGATTCCCCGCAGGCGCTCACGGCTTCCCCTAAGGCTCTCGATGGCATTGACACCCAGGGCGCCCAGTATTTCCTTCAGTTCGAGGGACCATCCCCTCACCAGGTTAACCAGCCTTTCGGTGGCCTCTTCGGGCTCGAGACGCCTTACCAGTTCAGGCCGCTGGGTGGCAATACCCCAGGAACAGTTACCGGTATAGCACTTCTGGCACAACCGACAACCCATGGCCACCAGGGCTGCCGTGCCGATTGCTACAACATCGGCACCCAGGGCGATGGCCTTGGCTACATCACCGCTGGACCTGATTCCACCGGCTGCTATGAGAGTAACCCAGTTACGGATCCCTTCCTGCCGCAAACGGTCGTCTACCGCAGCTATCGCCATCTCGATGGGAATACCGATGTTGTCCCGGATGACGGTAGGGGTTGCGCCGGTGCCTCCTCTCATACCGTCAATGTAAATGAAGTCTGCACCAGCTCGGGCGATACCGCTCGCGATCGCGGCCACGTTGTGGACCGCGGCGATCTTCACCCCGACGGGTTTTTGATACCGGGTGGCCTCCTTCAAGGCGTAGATCAACTGGGACAGGTCTTCGATAGAATAAATGTCGTGGTGGGGAGCAGGAGAAATGGCGTCTGTCCCCTCGGGAATCATGCGCGTCTGGGAAACTTCCTGGTTGATCTTTTCCCCGGGTAGGTGCCCGCCAATACCCGGTTTTGCTCCCTGCCCGATTTTGATTTCCACCGCTGCAGCCCGGTCGAGGTACTCCTGGTTGACGCCGAACCTCCCGGAGGCGACCTGCACGATAACATTGTTGCTATATGGGTAGAGTTCTCTGTGCAGGCCGCCCTCGCCGGTGTTCATCAGTGTTCCGCAGATGGACGCTGCTCGGGCGAGGGCCTTATGAGCATTTAAACTGATGGAACCAAAGGACATCCCCGCAAAGATAATGGGAGTTTCCAGCTTAATCTGCGGTCCTATTTCTGTTGCCAGGGTATAATTGCCGTCTTTCAACTCGACCTGCAGCGAGTTCGGCTTGCTTCCCAGGTACGTCCGGAGTTCCATCGGCTCGCGCAACGGGTCGATGGATGGGTTCGTCACCTGGCAGGCATCCAGGGCGAGTTGATCAAAATAACTGATGTAATTCCGGTCGTTTCCCATCCCGGTAAAAAGCATGCCGCCTGTTTCGGCCTGCTTGTAGATGGATTTGATAACCGCCGGTGTCCAGTGTTCATTTGCCTTGAAAGAAAGGGGGTTGTTTTCAATGGTGATAGCCCCTTCCGGGCAAAAAGTGGCACAGCGGTGGCAGGCCACGCACTTGTGGTTATCGGCCACGACCCGGTCCTGGAAGCTTAATGTCCCAAAACCACAGTTCATGATGCATCGCTTGCAGCGACGGCAGCGCAGGTGATCGATTTTTACAATAAACTCTGGAGGAATGTATGTCCTCACGGCTGCACCCCCTCGTCCAGTTGCACCATAACCGGTTCCCCGGCTTTGATAGCCCAAACCCGGTCGGGTGCCGGGCAGATTTCCCGAATGGCGCTCTCTTCACTGGCCAGATACAAGTAATCCTCTTTTTCGGCGCAAACCAGCGGTCTCAGCTTGATCCGGTCCGTTAATCCGATCATCCCGCCGTTATATCCTACCAGGATGCTGAATGGGCCGTTGAGCAGTGCCGAACCGTAAACCTGGCGCAACCCCCGGGCCAGTTCGGCTTTACCATCCTGATTGCGGTCAACATCCTTCCAGAACGGCGCCGCCAGAGCCATGCATGTTACCTCAAGGGGAAGCCCGTGGCGCCTGTGCAGCAAATCGAAAAGGTAAGCGATGACTTCTGTGTCTGTCTGAAGGGTACAGTGGTAGCCGAACATTTCGAGGTAACGCTTGTTGATGCCGTAGGAAGAAATTTCACCGTTGTGTACCACCGACCAGTCCAGTATCGTAAAGGGATGCGCGCCGCCCCACCATCCGGGCGTGTTCGTAGGAAAACGTCCGTGGGCCGTCCACATGTACCCCTCGTATTCGTCAATCCGGAAAAATTCACCGATATCTTCCGGAAAACCGACACCCTTGAAAACGCCCATGTTCTTGCCGCTCGACGCCACAAAAGCTCCACCGATGTACCGGTTTATGTACATTACCTGTTGAACCACGAAATCCCTCTCGTCTCCCTGTCCGGAGTGAATCGCGGGTTCACAGGTGCCGTTTTCTATTTGCAATCTTTCCTGGTTGTGAGGTTTCAGGCGCACAAAGTAACGCCAGAGGATGGGAGGATCGGTGATGTTCGGATGCGGCCTGGTCGGAATCGGCTCGCTCCGTTCGATAATGAAATTTTCCTCAAGAAAACTTTCCGTCTCCAGCTGGCTGGCTTTATCCTCGTACAGGAGGTGAAAGGCGTAATGATCCCGGTACTCGGGGTAAATGCCATAACCGGCAAAGCCTCCTCCCAGACCGTTGGATCGATCATGCATGGTCCTGATCGAACGCAGCACATCTGAGCCGCTGAATCGTTTTGCTTTCCTGTTGAAGATCCCAACTATGGCACATCCTGAGGGAATATGTGGTTTATTTCCTCTCATGATATCCTCCCCCATCTTCTTGTCCTGTTAGACCCAGTAGTCTTCGCAGTTCAGCCTCTCCCCCGGGCGGAAGAGCCTCCAGGCCAAACTTCTTGCGCGCCTTTTCGTCAACCGCTCCAAGCCTGGCAGTCTTCAAGAATGTTTTTATTCCCCCCTGAATCGGTGACGGTGCGCACCCCCGTTCAGATGCCATGCCTTTTAAGACGATAAAGACCTTCTCCATGCCAAACTTCTGGGGACAGAGTTCGGAACAGGTGTGGCACTCCAGGCACTGCCAGATCGCTTGATTTTGAAAAAGATCAGCCAGATTTCCCTTTAGCAAGTCCCCGATGATTTCCCCGGGTCGAAAACTCCCGTCCAGTTGGGCAACCGGACAATCCTCCAGACAGGCACCGCAACCATAACACCTTTTTAATGCGGCCAGATCCAGGTGCTCTTTAATCCTGCCGATAATTTCCGCCCTTTCCCGCCAGAACCGGATAAAGTCGTCCGTTTTCACCCGGTGCTCACCGAGCCCCAAAGCATCTGCGGACAGTCCGAGGGCGAGGCCGAGCAGTTCCTGGTACCCGAAAACGGGTATGCCCAGCTGCTCCCCCTGCCGCTGCAAAATGAACTGTCTCTGGTCATACTGGATAAAGCAGGCAGGACAAACCAGGGTGAGAGCATCGGCCCTGCCCCTGAGGTCCAGCAGCTTTTTCCTCAGCAACGCTGTTGCTTCCTCCTGGGCCCCGGCAAAACCCAGCCCGCTGCCGCAGCAAAGCATCTTGGTATCGTAGCTGCAGGACTCTGCACCCAGCGCCCGTACCAGCATGTCCAATTTTTCCGGGTGGATGGGATCATCAAAGCGCAACTGGGCACTGGGACGGAGCAGGTGGCACCCGTAGTGAACGGCAATTCGCATTCCCGTCAGGGGGTACTTTACCTGCATACCGATCTTTGCCGCTCCCACGTCGTCGTGCAGGACCTCGACCAGATGTTTGACCACTATGCTGCCTTTCAAGTTGAGGTTAATCTCCCGCAAGCGGGATGACACCCTTTCCTTTAGATCCACCGAGTCTTTGATCTTTCCCAAAACAGTTTTTAAAGTGCTGTAGCACCCGTTGCAGGGGGTAAGAAGGGGTAACCCTGACGCCTCTGCCACCGCCAGGTTACGGGCTGCAGTTAAAAGCCAGGCATCCTCCGCATAGCTCTTGACGAGGGTTTTTTCGGGACAGCAGGTAAATCCGGGCAGATCAATGATCTCTATCCCGATCTGTTCTAAGACTAAGCGAATCGATTTTTCGAAAAAGGGAAGACGAGAAGGAATCTGACATCCCCAAAAAACCGCATACTTGGTGGCCACCAGTTTCTCCTCTTTTCTGTAGGCAATTTCAATAAAAAACGAATGGAGGCCCTAGTCCTCTTTGATAATACAGAGCACCTGGCCTACCTTGACGGTATCACCTTCCTGAACAAGGATCTCTTCAACGGTTCCGGCCACCGGTGAAGGGATCGTGAAAACCGCCTTGCTCGTGGACATTTCCACCAGGTCATCCTCCTCGGCGACATGATCCCCCTCTTCAACCTTCCAGTAGGATACCGTCGCCTCATCAACATCTTCCGCCAGAAACGGCAGGGTAACTTCCATCTTCGGACCTCCTTATTTACTACTTTTATAGACCTTCATGCCGCTCATTCAGCGCCGTGCAAGTGCAAGGATAAGCGGATCATCTCTAAAAAACCCCTGCCGGCAGCAAGCCGGCAGGCCTCCGCCAGGACCTCCGCCAACGTGGGATGGGCATGGATAGTTCCTTCAAGCTGCTCCAAATTAAGCCCCCAGCGTATGGCCAAGACTCCCTCCGCAATCAATTCGGTTGCATGCGGCCCGATAATGTGGACCCCCAAAATCTTTCCGGTCTCCTTCGACGCCAGGACCTTGACGAAACCCTCGACCTCCCCCTCACAAAGGGCACGCCCGTTGGCGGTGAAGGGGAACCTCCCGGTGCTGAAAGTTATCCCTAGTGTCTTTGCTTGACGTGTGGTGAGACCAACACTACCGATTTCCGGGTAGGTGAAGATGCAGTTGGGAACGGCGCCGTAATCCACTTCTTTGGGCAGGCCCAAAGCATTCGACGCGGCGGCAAGCCCCTGGGCGGTAGCCACATGGGCAAGCAACGCCTTTCTGGTTATGTCCCCCACTGCATAAACACCGGGCACCGAGGTCTCCAACCGCTCATTTACCAGCACCTCGCCGCGGCCTCCCAGCGCCACCCCTTCTTCCTCCAAACCGAGGCCGGATGTGTTCAGGCTGCGGCCAACGGCAAGGAGCACCTTTTCCGCAACAATTTCTGACCCGTCCTCCAGCTCGACCTTGACAACACCGCCTATCCTGCTGACCTTCCGGATTTTTGTCCTCGTCCTCAGATTAACTCCTCGCTGCTTAAAAAGACTCTGGAGCTTCCTGGCCAGATCCTCATCAACGTTGGGCAGTATGGTGGGCTGGGCCTCCACCAGGGTCACGTTGACCCCCATTCCAGAATAAATCCCGGCAAATTCACAGCCGATCACACCCCCACCCACGATGAGCAGGGATTCCGGAGGCGCATCCATTTCCAGCAGATCCGTGCTGGAAACCACCGCCTCCCCGTCGTAGCTCAAACCCGCGGGCAGAAGCGGCTCCGACCCTGTGGCGAGGATGATCTTTTCCCCCGTGAGGATTTCGGTTTGGCCGTCCTCCCTTACCACCTTTACCTGATGCGGACCTGCCAGACGGCCCTTTCCCGCCACCAGGGTTACTTTGTTTTTTTCCAGCAGAAAGTGAACGCCTCTCCGAACCTTTGAGACTATTTCCTCCTGGCGGGCGTGCGCCCGGCGGTAGTCGAGAACGACCTCCCCCGTTTTTACTCCGAAATCCGCCGACTTTTTTGCAAGCCTCAGGGCGGAAGCGCTTTCCACCAGGGCTTTGGTGGGAATGCACCCGCGGTTTAAACAAGTTCCCCCCACCCTGTCCGCCTCGATGAGGCAGGTCTTTGCGCCGAGCCGGGCTGCCTCCAGCGCCGCGGGATATCCGCCGGGTCCCGCACCGATTACTATCACCTGAAAATCCATTTATCGGACCTCCATTGGCCTAATAGGCGTAAAGTCTTCCGTAGGGGCGGTGTGAAACAGGAAGCAATTTATAAAACCTTTCCGAAGTAACCTCGTTGTAATCGAAATCAAAGGAAGCACAAAAATCCTGCAGGTGCTGGCCCAAAACCTTCCAATCCTCGTCGGTCACGTCAAAAACAGCAACCTCTTTACCCAGCTTGGCCGGATCGACATCGCCCCTCAGGTAAATCACCCCGCCGTGCATACCCGTTCCCAGGTAATCACCGGTAAGGGGGGTTCCCGGTTTCCGGTCAAGCCCCAAAACGATCAGGATTCCGCCGGCCATGTATTCGCCCAGGAAATCTCCGGCCGTCCCTCCGGCTACAATTACCGGCACCTGCTTCTTGTATTCCTTCATATGGATGCCGACACGATATCCCACATCCCCCTTGATCAAGAGGCGCCCGCCCCGCATTCCGTATCCCAGAACGTCACCTGCATGGCCGTGTACGGTTACCTGCCCCGAGTTCATGGTGTTGCAGATGGCGTCCTGGGCATTGTCATAAACAACGATTTCAGGCCCGTTGAGGAAGGTGGCCAGGTCGTTTCCCGGCACACCGTTGACGTATATCTTTATCCCGGGATTGGATAGGCCTGTTCCGATGTAGCGCTGCCCGTTGATATTATCGAGGTAAAATTCCGTCTCGCCCTCATCGGCTTTCGTTTTAATTAACTCGTTTAATTCACGGTAATGGACACCTTTGCAGTCAATTCTTACCATCCTGATCCTCCCCCAAGATTACTTAACCTCCCCTTGCGGTTAACAGGGATTATAACACCGTGCTATAATCCACACAACGAATTCCCCGTATGAATACAATATAATATTTAAATGCCCGTAACAGGCAGGTGAAAAAACAAAGGCGTCCCATACCTTTTCAGGAACTTTATGGAACGCCGTTGCTCCACATGCTTTATTGTCTTGGGCGTGATTATACCATATAAGATGCCCATTCATCAATCAATATGGCGCAATATATACAAAATACATGCTCCAACCCTTTTCCATAGGACGAAAAAGCCGCCTTTATAGAACAAGGCGGAAACATTATTAAAATTTTAGTACCTGGTTAAATACATTTTCCTTTCCCAAGGATGTACCTGGATCCGGTATTCCTCCCATTCGAGGGTCTTGGCAGTCAGGAATTTCTCGTAGATATGGGGGCCCAGGGCTTCCTGGATTACGGTGTCCTTGCGCAGCTCGTCCAACGCTTCTCCTAGGCTGCCCGGAAGACATCCGATTCCCAGCCTGGCTAGCTCCTCCTGAGACATCTCATAAATGTTCTGGTCTACCGATGGGGGAGGTTCAATCTGTTTCTTGATCCCGTCAAGCCCGGCCTTGAGGATGACGGCGAAGGCCAGATACGGGTTACAGGATGGGTCAGGGCTGCGCAACTCAAAACTTGTCCCGTTTCCCCGGCGTGCCGGAACCCTGACCAGAGGGCTCCTGTTTCTGGGGGACCAGGCGATGTAAACCGGGGCCTCGTAGCCGGAAACAAGCCGCTTATAGGAATTGACAAGAGGATTGGTAATCGCCGTATAGGCCTTGGCGTGAGCAAGCAGGCCTCCAAGATAGTGCATGGCGACTTTGCTCAGTTGCAGAGGCTGATCGGGATCGTAAAAGGCATTGACTCCATCCGAAAAGAGTGATTGGTTGACGTGCATGCCGGAGCCAGCTATGCCGTAGACCGGTTTCGGCATGAAGGTTGCATGGAGTCCGTGCAACTGCGCAATGGCCCGTACCACATATTTAAAGGTTACAACGTTATCGGCAGTGGTCAAGGCATCATCGTACTTGAAATCTATCTCATGCTGACCAGGCGCCACTTCGTGATGAGAGGCTTCCACCTCGAACCCCATTTCCTTTAAGGCCAACACCATATCCCGGCGGGTATCCTCGCCGCGGTCGAGGGGGCTCAAGTCGAAATATCCCCCGGCATCATGAGTGGAAACCGTAGGGCCGCCCGACTGATCCGTGTTAAAGAGGAAAAATTCAGCCTCGGGCCCCACATTCATGGTATATCCCAACTCGGCAGCCTCCGCCAACACCTGTTTGAGGACATAGCGCGGGCAGCCGGCAAAAGGCGTTCCATCCGGGTTATAGATATCGCAGATCAGTCGTCCAACTGCACCATCCCGTCCGCGCCATGGAAAAATCGCAAAGGTATTCGGGTCAGGCACCAGATACATATCGGATTCTTCGATTCTCACAAAACCCTCGATCGATGAGCCATCAAACATAATTCCTTCGTTGAGGGCTTTCTCCAGTTGTTCGACAGTGATCGCTACATTTTTTAGTGTTCCTAAAATATCCGTAAATTGGAGCCTGATAAACTGTACCCCACGGTCTTCTACCAGGCTGAGAACATCTTCTTTGGTCTTCTTAATCATGTCGCTCCTCCTACTTGTTTTCTTAGGCAATTATACGATAAAATACGCAACCCGCCAAAGACCATTTTATTTTTTTAGGTCATACGCAAGGATAATTGCCTCTGCCACCTTGCGCATGGGAAGGCATTTATCCATGCTCTGTTTCTGGATACGACGGTAGGCCTCAGCTTCAGAGAGCCCCAACTGTTCCATCAGGATTCCCTTAGCCCGTTCGACAATTTTTCTTGTTTCAATTTTTTCCTGTAGATTTTTTATCTCAGACTCAAGCATCTGGTAATACCTGTTATAATTCAGGAGACTCTCAATTGCAGGGAATAAACTGGACTCTGTTAACGGTTGCGTGACATAGCCAATGGGTAGTTCGATTGACCCTGTCTTTTTCATATCGTACTGTGAGAAGAGGAAGGTTTCCCTGGAAATCAGCAGAACAGGTGCAACTTTGTCGTTGGCAAGGATCCTTCCCAACTCAAAACCGTTCATCCCGGGTAAATCGGCTTCGGCCAGTACAAGGTCCGGGCTCAAGGTGCGCGCTTGCCGCAAGGCCTGAAATCCATCTTCGGCATCCGCCACCACATGATACCCTCCCCTGATCAACATCTGCTTGACGTTGCTTCTTACATTTTCTTTAGCTATTGCGACCAGAACACGTGGTTGCTCCAATTTACCACCCTCTCCGCCCCCATCCTCGGGAAACAAAAAAGTCCTCTACGGAATAGTAATCCATCCTGAGGACATCCTTGCCCCTAATTTTGTTCTTTCAAATCCCGCCGTTGGGATTATGTTCTTTCAGTTTTTGATTATGAATTAACATCCGCGGAAAGTCAACAGTCCGGCCAGATGTATTCATTATTCAAGGGGCAGCTTTTGTTGGTTGTTGAATAAGCTTTTACATGCCTGCAAAAAATAAGGAAAAACTCATGGAGGTAGCAGCATGGATAGATGCCCTGTTTGTGAAGGATTAACACAGCTTTCGGAAGATTGTCCATCCTGCGGCGCGCCTATGGAGGACTGCGGAGGCATCGAAAATTATTGGGATCCTTACGGTCCCTACGAAGAAAAAACGGAAGATATGATAAATGATGGCGCTAATCCGGATCGTCACCCTTGTGTGCATTTCCTGCAATGCCCCAACTGTGATGAAGGCGTTACTCGCACGGTGGGAAGGGATACGATTTGATAAACCTGAAAGTTATTGTTGCGACTGCTGAAGCAACGAGTTCTGCAGCGGGTACTGTTCAGTTTGAACAACTGGCGGCTGTTGGACGTTAGCCTGACCATCTGTGAGCAACTCCGATACGGTTACCAGTTGCCACCCACCCTTTTTCAATTCCTGAATCAATGCCGGCAAGGCAGCAAGGGTCTGTGGCTTTCCTTCATGCATTACCACAATAGAACCCGGCCCAAGGTGAGTCAAGACATGCCTGACTATCCGGGCGGAGGTGTTCCCCGGCTTCCAATCTTTGGGATCAATGCTCCAGAGCACCGTTTTCATACCCAGTGCTTCTGCCGTTTTAACCAGGGCCGGGCTCACATTTCCCCCAGGGGGGCGAAAAAAGCGGACCTTCTGGTGGGTTTCCTGCTCGATCAGATTCAAGGCGCTTAAAATATCCTGTTCGGCGGCGTCAACGGAAAGCAACTTTAAATTGCGGTGGCTGAAGGAATGATCTCCGATCTCGTGCCCCTCTTTTGCGATCAGGGCAAGCATCCCCGGATAGCGCCGGATGTAACTGCCAACGGTGAAAAAGGTGGCGCGGACCCCCTCTTCACCGAGCACCCTCAGGTATTCGGGGGTCAGTGGAGAAGGACCGTCGTCAAAGGTAAGCGCTATCTTTTTTCCGGCTCCGGGAATGCTGTGGATAACGCCCGGGACCGGGCCGGCATCCTCCTGAACTGTCTGGACATCAGGCTTCGGTTTTGGTTCGGGTTCTGGTTCCGGTTTCGGTTCCGGATGTTTTTTTGCGGGTTCCGGGGGCTTTGTAATCTGGACTCTGTCCCTGACCTGATCAAGGCCATTACCGGTAATATTGGAGGGGGGATTTGCCGAGACTTGTCTGACGAATTGTCCCTGCGCAATAAAACTTAAAACCGCGGCCTTGACACTGTCGAAACCGTAGTAGATCATTACCTGGAGCGAAAACATGATGACAGCCAGTGAAAACAAGGTAATCAGGAGAAAAATGCGATCCCTGGACAACCCTTCATCCCCTGCATAAATCTTTCTTTGCTCCTATTGTACCATACTGGTAATGGAAAAACCCTTGGGAATACTTTCCTTGGATTGTCCAGGTTCCTGGCGTTGCAGGTTCAGTGCTGGGGGATGCCGCTTCTTTTAAGCCTGTCCTGAAGGGCAACCACCTGCTCTGTACTGGCGGGAGGGATATTTTTGAGGGGATCGCACAGCCCCAATTGCTCCCATTTTGCAGAACCCAGCTTGTGGTAGGGCAGAACCTCAACAGCGACCGGCCTGGGAAGGGATTTGATGAGACGAATCAGGTCTGAGATATCCTCCTCGGTATCGTTGACGGTGGGAATAAGAACGTAGCGGATCACCAGCTCCACCGGGGATGCCGCAGTCAGGGCCAGGTTCTTCAAGATCTCTTCATTCCCGGTATCTGTCAATTTCCGGTGCTTGTCATAGTTGACCACCTTAAGGGAAAAGAGCACCAGATCGGTGTGGGGCAGCACTTCAAGCATGCTGCCGCGCCTGCAGTATCCCGCGGTATCAAGGGCCCGGTGAATACCTAACTTGCCTGCCTCGATATACAACTCCTTGACAAACAGATGCTGCAGCAGGGGTTCACCCCCGGAAACGGTCAACCCGCCGCCCGAGAGATCGAAAAAGGGTTTGTACTCTTTCAACTGTTCAACGATTTCCTGAACCGTCACCGGTCGGCCCTTTCGAAGCCAGGTATCGGGGTTGTGGCAGAAGCGGCAGTGCAGGGCACATCCCTGAAGAAAAAGAACGTAACGAATTCCTCCGTTGTCCACGGTGCCTAGGGTTTCGATGGAATGGAGGTATCCGATCATCCTTACGCCAGCCCCCGGGTGAAGATGGTCCGCCTGATAACCTCTTCCTGCTGTTCCCTTGTAAGCTTGACAAAATTTACGGCATAGCCGGAGACCCGGATGGTCAGTTGGGGATATTTTTCCGGGTGCTCCATGGCGTCGATCAGAAGCTCCCGATTGAACACGTTAACGTTGAGGTGGTGTCCCCCTTTCATAAAATAGCCGTCAAGCAGGGCAATCAGGTTATTAATCCTGGCGCCCTCAGTGCGCCCCAGGGCATCCGGGGTGATCGAAAAGGTATAAGAGATCCCGTCAAGGGCGTGTTCGTAAGGGATTTTGGCAACGGAACTCAGGGCGGCGATGGCCCCTCTGGTGTCTCTTCCGTGCATCGGGTTGGCACCGGGGGCAAAGGGCTCTCCGCTTCTTCTTCCGTCCGGCGTGCTGCCGGTCTTTTTGCCATACACCACATTGCTGGTGATGGTAAGGATCGACAGGGTATGCTTTGCTCCTCGGTAGGCAGGATGTTTTTTCAGCTCTGTGTCGAACAACTCCACCACGGCAACCGCAATATCATCGACACGGTCGTCATTGTTACCGTATTTCGGGTAGTCCCCGGTAATCTTAAAATCGGTGATCAGGCCCCTCTCGTCGAATATCGGCTCCACCTGAGCGTATTTGATGGCGCTCAGGGAGTCGGCCACCACCGAAAGCCCGGCAAGCCCGAAGGCCATCAGGCGGTCGACTATCGTGTCGTGGAGGGCCATCTCCAGTTCTTCGTAGAAATACCTGTCGTGCATGTAATGAATGATGTTCATGGTATCCACGTATTTTTCGGCCAGCCAGGCAACCATTTTTTGAAAGGCTGGCCAGACCTCCTCGAACCTTAACACCCCCGGCCCGGCCTGATACACCCTGGGGGCAACCTGCTCACCGCTGAACTCTTCCCTTCCGCCGTTTAACGTAAGCAGGAGGCACTTCGCCAGGTTGGATCTCGCCCCGAAAAACTGCATCTGCTTTCCCAAGCGCATGGCCGAAACACAACACGCTATGGCATAATCGTCCCCAAAGATGGGACGCATCAGGTCGTCGTTTTCGTACTGAAGGGAGCAGGTATCTACGGAGACCTTGGCACAGAATTCCTTGAATCCCCGGGGCAGGGCTTGCGCCCAAAGAACCGTAAGGTTCGGCTCGGGAGCAGGTCCCATGTTGTAAAGGGTTTGGAGCATACGGAAGGAGGTCTTCGTCACCAGCGGCCGGCCGTCCAAGGCCATACCCCCGATCGCTTCGGTGACCCAGTTGGGGTCCCCGGCAAAGAGCTCGTAGTACTCCCTGGTCCGCAGCTGCCTGGTCATGCGGAGCTTGATCACAAAGTCGTCGATCAACTCCTGGGCCTGCTCCTCTGTCAAAACTCCTTCGGCAAGATCACGCTCGATGTAGATATCCAGGAAAGTGCTCACTCTGCCCAGCGACATGGCCGCACCGTTCTGCTGCTTTATGGCTGCCAGGTAGGCAAAGTAAAGCCACTGGATGGCCTCTCGGGCATTTGCCGCGGGACGGCCGATGTCGTAACCGTAGGCTTCGGCCATCTTCTTCAATTCGTGCAGGGCGGTGATCTGCTGGCGGACCTCTTCCCGGAGTCTGATGATCTCCTCGCTTTTAATCCGCAGGAGCGGTGGACTGTCCAGATCTGCCTCTTTGGCGGCAATCAAACGGTCAACACCGTAGAGAGGCACACGCCGGTAGTCTCCCATGATCCGGCCGCGCCCGTAAGCGTCAGGCAGACCGGTAATGATCCCGAAATGCCGGAGCTGCCGCATTTCCCGGGTATAAACCCTGAAAACACCCTCATTGTGGGTCGCCCTGTATTTCGTAAATATCTTTACAATTTCGGGATCCAGTTCCTCACCGTACTGCCGGCAGGCCTTGATCGCCATGCGGATCCCTCCAAAGGGGTTGACCGCCCGCTTGAGGGGTTCATCGGTTTGAAGCCCGACGATGATCTCCAGATCCCGGTCGATGTAGCCCGGCTTGAATGCGGTGATGGTCGAAACGGTGTGGGTGTCAATCTTGTATACCCCTCCTCTCCTCTGCTCCTCAGCCAGCAGTTCCCGGCAGCGTCTCCAGAGTTTTTGGGTTCTTTCGGTGGGACCCGTGAGAAATGAGGCATCACCGGTGTAAGGGGTAAAATTGGAGAGGATGAAGTCCCGGACATCTATTTCATTTCTCCACAACGAACCCCGAAAACCGCGATAGCTATCCTGTTCCAGTGCAATGGACATAAAGAATCACCCCTCATTAAGATGTCCGGGGTGATTTATTTCCATACCTATTTCTTTGCATAGCTGCAGCGGTTTGGGCACCCGGTGCACTTCTGCCTGATGCCGGTGAGAGGAGGCTCTCCCTTGATTTCTTTGATCAATTCGAAAGCCGAATTGACATTTTCCTTTTCTCCGGCGACTGCGATTGTAATAGAGCCCTCGGAGCCTCCCACCCCGCCTGCTCCAATCGCAACCGCTTCCACACCGGTCAAGACCTCCAAAGCCACAAGTTCTGTAACAATCCTTCCATAAACCAGCGGAATCAGGCCGACCGGGCTACCCAGGCTGTAATCAAACAAACGGGTTCCGCAGCTTTTTGCTGCAGCCTTTACCGAAGGTATCATCTTCTCCAACCCGACAGGAATCACCAGGTGGGCACCCCGGGCCTCAAGCACTCCCAGAGCCCTCCCGATAGTGCCAGCAGTTGGCGAAGAGACAAGCACTCCTGCCAAACCGGATGCATCTATGGCGTTAGCACCCTTGATAAAAACATCCTCCGGCCCGAAGTCATCCAGCACATCTTCCCACCTGGCATCCACCACACTCCCCTTGACCAGCACAATTGGTGTAATGCGCGTATCGGAAGGCGTTAAGCACAGCCTCCCTTCGGTAACGATTCCTGCCGTATAGCGTTCTTTCGGAATCTCACGTCCTGTAATTTCCTCTGCCACAAAGGCGTTGGTTGTCCCACCGGCAATAATAACTTTGCCGTACTGCAGGGCATATTCAACCTCCGGCAAACGCCTGACCCCCCGGGCGATCAGCCGCTTGGCCTCGGCAGGGGTTAAGACAAAAAGGGCACGCTGCAATTTTCCTTCAACTCCTCATCATAATATTGATATATGTTATGATAATTTTACCTCAAAACTTCCGTTGAACCTTCTACCGCCAGGCTTAAAACGCATAAAAATAATCACAGGTTGACAAAGCTAACCATGTCCCCGAAAATAAAAAAGAACTCTAAAAATACGGGGTGGAAGGGAGTCTTGCCCCGGTGCGTTATGCCATAATAAGTGACATCCACGCTAACCTTGAAGCCTTGCAGGCAACCCTGGACGACATGGCTGAGCGGCACGTCGCAAAGGTTATCTGCCTTGGCGATATTGTCGGTTATTACCCCAATCCCAATGAGTGCGTGAAAATATGCCGGGAGCAGGGATTCCAATGCATCAGGGGCAACCACGATGACGCCGCAGTCGGCGGCTGTGGAATCGAGGATTTCAATCCCGTAGCCCAGGACGCTCTCCGCTGGACCTCAGAAAACCTCAAAGAGGAAAACAAGGAGTGGATCCGGCAGTTGCCTGAACAGTGTATCGTCGAGGACCATATCCTCGCCGTGCACGGTTCCCCGTGGCATCCCTACGCCTACATCTTTTCACCCGGAGGCGCCGCGCGCGCCTTTACCTACCTGAGCGTACACCATGCCAGGATTCATGTCTGCTTCTTCGGCCACACCCACCAGCGGGCGCTTTACTACTCCAGGGAAGGATCCGTCCAGGAAATTGAAAGAAAGACCAGATTTCGGCTCGATAAGTCAGGTTTATACCTGATCAACCCCGGGAGCGTAGGCCAGGCCCGGGACGGCAGGCCGGGGGCATCTTACCTGATGTTTGACACAGATCGAATGGAAATGGAGTTTCGTCATGTTCCTTACGATCTGGATTTGACCCAGCGGAAAGTGATTGCCGCGGGCCTACCCCTGATGCTGGCGGAACGCCTGGTTCTGGGCATTTAAAAATGCCTGCGCAGCCACCTGAGGGTTGCTTCCACCGCCTGGTGCTGGTGTTCGCTCAAATGATGGTTCCCACCCGGAATTAGAAACAATTCCCTGGGCTCACCGGCAGCCCGGAACAAAAGCCTGGCATTCTCCACAGGCACCAGCTCGTCTGCTTCCCCATGTACGATCAAAACAGGACGCGGGGATAATGCCGCCGCCAGTTCCTGCATCCGGTAATTACCGAGATCCTGCAGGAAACCTGCTTTTTTCGTATAGGTGCGGTAACCGTCGTCAAAAGTTACAGCATTCCCCTGGAGCATAGCCCGATACAGTTCCTCGCCGAGAATTGTCCTCAGCACAGCCACCATATCTACAGGTGTGCTCCACAAGCAAGCTCCTTGTATGCGCCGATCCCTTGCCGCCCCAACCAGGACGGCGTTGCCGCCGAAACTGCGGCCAAGGGCGATGAACTTCCGGTAACCCATCCCGGTCAGGAAATCCAGCGCTGCCTGGAGATCGGCGGCGTTTTTCGTCAGGGTTGCGGAGGCAAAGTCCCCTTCGCTCTCCCCGGAACCGGCAAAGTCAAAGCGCAGCACCCCATACCCGGCGGCGGCCAGCCTTTCTCCGAGTACAACCGCCCTTCCGCCGCCTCTACGGGTTCCCAGGAAACCGTGGCAGACAACCACGACGAACTCCGGGTTCCGTCCGGGCGGCAGATCTAGATCACCGACCAGTCGTTCCCCCGCAGCATTGAGAAAGCCAACCAGTTCACTCATTTGCCTCGCCTCACAACCTTTGCGTTCTATTCGTTCCGGGTTTAGAAACTAGCTCGTCCCCTTTATCTTGCCGGCCAGCTCACGGATGCGGGCTAAAAGGTAGGAGCGGTTGTTCTTCCGGGGGTCGACCAAAATTTCATTCCAGAGGAGTTTCAGGGTGCGGCCGACCACGGGGCCGGGGCGGCAGTTCAATATCCTTTGAACATCGATTCCGTCAACGGCCAGGTCCTTTACCCTAAAAGCGGTTTCCTCCTTTATGATGGCATCAAGCCGCTCCCGAAACCGCTCAAAATCGTCCAGATCCTGCTCAATTATTAAGGTGCTGTGGGCCAGGAAATCCGCCAGCCGGACAACCAACAGTTCCGGTATGAGTTCACGTCCTACTCTCACAATGAGTTTCCGCATCCCTGCAGAACCCATGCTTAAGTTCAGCATGTGCTCCCTGATCAGTGTGGTAATGCTCCGGATCAGCCGTTTTTCATAGCGCAATCTCCTCAAGATCCGCTCCGCCATTATGGCCCCAAGATGGTTGTGACCGTAAAAATGGCCGCGGCCGTCCTCGCCCCGGCTGAAGCACCTGGGCTTCGCAACATCGTGGAGCAGTACGGCCAGGCGAACCTTTATGCTCGACGGTGTATACCTCAAGGCCTCAAAGGTATGCTCTAAAACCGTATACCGGTGGGACGGATGGTACTGCGCAAAGAGCCAGCCTTCCTTCAGCTCCGGAATAATTAAAAAGAGGAGGCCTGTTTCCTTAAGAAGCTCCATACCCTGCAAAAAATGCCATGAGAGCAATGTCCGGTTAAGTTCATCCCTGATGCGCTCCGCAGACACCTTTTCGATAAGTTCGGCATTCCTGAAAATGGCGTGCCTCGTTTTCTCCTCAATCTTAAAACCCAGTTCGGCAGCCAGCCTGATGCCCCGCATCATGCGAAGCGGGTCTTCGCAAAACCGCTCCTCCGGGGCACCGACCCCCCTGATTTCACCTTTTAGAAGATCTTTGACGCCGCCAAAGGGATCATGGAGCAGGAATAACTCAGGATCGTAGGCCAGGGCATTGACGGTGAAATCCCGCCGGGCCAGATCCGCAACCAGTTCCTTTACAAAATGAACCCGGGCAGGCCGCCGGAAATCGGAGTAGTCATCCTCCTGCCTGAAAGTGGTGATTTCTACGGGGAGTTCTCCGAAGAAAACGGTTACTGTTCCAAACTTTATACCGGTCGGAACCGTCTTATAACCCGCACCCGAAAAAATCTGCTCCACTTCCCGCGGCCGGGCGTCTGTGGCCAGATCCCAATCCTGCGGAGAACCCCCGACCAGCAGATCCCTGATGGCCCCTCCCACCACATAGGCCTGCTTCCCATGCCTTGCCAGGATCTCGCAAGCCTTTTTTACTTCGACCGGAAGGGGTAAGAACATGCCACGCACTCAGCTCCTCCGGCATGTAATCCTCTGATCTTTATCCTGCCCAAAATAGATATTTCTCAGGAGAGAAAGTTTTTCCTGCGGTAATGTCTTAAAATGTCTGTAAAAACTAAGCGGCCTGGGCTACCATAGTGTTGTACAACCAACAGCCGCCAAAGCGGCGAGAAAGGAGCCCAGACCTATGAATAGGATACCACCGACCGAGAG
>CADDZD010000047.1 GCA_902812385.1 Clostridia bacterium
GGCCGGGCCGGGGGGGCGATCCGGTGCATCAAAGAGCGGCTCCTGGCGGAGCTGCCGGGGGAGCAGGCGGAGAGGCGGCCGCCTGCATCGCAAGGGCCGGTTTCCAACATGAGCAGGGAGAGGTTTGTTGATGCTGTGCGCCGTGCCAAGGAGTACATCAAGGATGGGGACATCTTCCAGGTGGTCCTGTCCCAGAGGTTCCGGCAGGAGGTTAATGCCGACCCCTTCTCCGTCTACCGGGTCCTGCGGTCCCTCAATCCCTCCCCCTACATGTTTTACCTGAACTTCGGCGACCTCCGGATTGTCGGTTCATCCCCCGAAATGCTTGTCAGGGTTGACAACGGCTGGGTGGAGACCCATCCCATCGCCGGCACCCGGCCGCGGGGCGAAACCCCGGAGGCCGACGCAGCCCTGGCCCGGGAGATGCAGGCCGACCCCAAAGAACGGGCGGAGCACGTGATGCTGGTAGACCTGGGGAGAAACGACCTCGGCCGGGTTTGTGAATACGGCTCCGTCAGGGTGGTCCGGTTTATGGAGAATGAGCGCTATTCACATGTGATGCACCTGGTATCGGTGGTAAGGGGAAAGCTGGCGCCGGGGAGCGACGCCTACGACGCCCTGCGGGCGTGTTTCCCGGCCGGAACGGTTTCCGGGGCGCCGAAGGTCCGGGCGATGGAGATCATCGAGGAACTGGAACCTTCCCGGCGGGGGCCCTATGCGGGGGCGATCGGCTACCTGAGCTTCAACGGCAACCTGGATTCCTGTATCGCCATCAGGACCATCGTCATGCAGGGAAATACGGCCTATGTTCAGGCAGGGGCGGGGATAGTGGCCGATTCCGACCCGGAAAGGGAGTACGAGGAAACCCTGAACAAGGCCGGCGCCCTCCTGAAGGCTCTGAGGCTGGCGGAGGAGGGTGAGGGCGCATGATCCTGGTCATCGATAACTACGACTCTTTTACCTACAACCTCGTCCAGTACCTGGGAGAGCTGGGGGAGGAGCTGAGGGTCTTTCGGAACGACCGGATCACCGTCGAGGAGATCCGGAAAATGGCGCCGTCCGCCATCGTGATCTCACCGGGCCCCGGGAAACCCGCGGATGCCGGGATCACGCCGGAGGTGATCAAGGCCTTTTCCGGCAGCATCCCGATCCTGGGCGTCTGCCTGGGGCACCAGGCCATCGGTGAGGTGTTCGGGGGGAGGGTGGTTCCCGCCCGGCGGTTGATGCACGGGAAGACATCGGAGATCTACCACGACGGCCGGGGCCTTTTCCGGGGGGTGCAGAACCCCTTTACCGCCACCCGCTACCACTCTCTGGCGGTGGACCGGGAGGCGCTTCCCTCCTGCCTGGAGGTCAGCGCCTGGACCCGGGACGGGGAGATCATGGGGCTCCGGCACCGGGAGTACCCCGTGGAAGGGGTGCAGTTTCATCCCGAGTCTGTTTTAACCGAATCCGGAAAGGAGATCCTGAAGAATTTTCTAAGGCTGACCGCCGGCACCGGTTCCGGCAGGTATTTGAAACATGCAAGGAAAGAGGGGAGAGGCATGCAGTTGACAAGTGTCATCGAAAAGGTGGTCAATCGCTACCACCTGTCTGAGGAAGAAGCGGAGGAAGCGATGGGAGCGATCATGAGCGGCGAGGCCACCCCCGCCCAGATCGCCTCCCTGCTGACGGCCCTGCGGCTGAAGGGCGAGACGGTTGAGGAGATCACCGGTTTTGCGCGGGCGATGCGGGCGCGGGCGAGAAGGATCGCACCCTGTTTCAATCACCTCATCGACACCTGCGGCACCGGCGGGGATCAGAAGTCGACCTTCAACATCTCCACCACCGCGGCCTTCGTGGTGGCGGGAGCGGGCCTGCCGGTGGCCAAACACGGGAACCGCTCCGTCTCCAGCAAGTGCGGCAGCGCCGACGTTCTGGAGGCGCTCGGGGTTAAGGTCGACATTGCTCCCGAGCAGGCGGAACGGTGCCTGGAGGAGACCGGGTTCTGCTTCCTGTTTGCCCCGGTCTTTCACGAAGCGATGAAGCACGCGGTGGGGCCCCGGCGGGAGATCGGCATCCGCACCGTATTCAACATCCTGGGGCCGCTGACGAACCCGGCGGAGGCCCGGCTCCAGCTGCTGGGGGTCTACGACCCCAACCTGACCGGGGTGATCGCCCGGGTCCTGCGCCGCCTGGGCAGCAGCCGGGCGATGGTGGTGCACGGGGAGGACGGCCTGGATGAGATCACCCATACGGGCAGGACCAGGATCAGCGAACTGGTCGACGGTGAGATCCGGAGCTACGAGGTGGTGCCGGAGGACCTCGGCCTGAAACGGGGCAAGCTGGAGGAGATCACCGGGAACACCGCCGGGGAAAACGCCCGGATCACCCTCGAGGTCTTGAACGGGCACCCCGGACCCTGCCGGGATGTGGTGTTGATGAATGCGGGGGCGGCCCTGCTGGTGGGAGGCAAGGTGGACAGCCTGAGGGACGGGGTGCGACTGGCGGCGGAGGTAATCGATTCCGGGGCGGCCCTCCGCAAGCTCCGGGAACTCATCGATTTCACCGGGAGATGCGCCTGATGATCCTGGAGCAGATCGTCTCCGCCAAGCGGGAAGAGGTGGCGCGCCTGAGGGATGCTTTCCCCCTGCACCGGCTGCGGCGGCAGGCCGGGGAAGCCCCTCCGGCCAGGGATTTTCTGCAGGCGGTGAAGAGGACCGGGGGACAGGTCCGCCTGATCGCCGAAATCAAGCGGGCCTCCCCGTCCCGGGGGGTCCTCCGCCCGGATTTCGACCCCCCGGCCCTCGCCCGGGAATACGAGAGGGCCGGAGCGAAGGCCGTTTCGGTGCTGACCGACGAAAGGTTTTTCCAGGGGCACCCGGAACACCTCCGCCGGGTGCGGGAGGCCGTCACCCTCCCCGTGCTGCGCAAGGACTTCATCATCGATCCCGTCCAGGTCTGCGAATCACGCCTGCTCGGGGCCGATGCCGTGCTCCTGATCGCCGCCGTTCTCGAACAGAGCCGGCTGGAGGACTGCCTGGCCCTGACCCGGGAGCTGGGCATGGCGGCGCTGGTGGAGGTGCACACGGAGGAGGAGCTCTACCGGGTCCTCCGGACCGACGCCCGGATCATCGGCATCAACAACCGCGACCTGGCCACCTTTAAAACGGATCTCAGCACCACCTTCAACCTGGCCCCCTTGATCCCTCCGGGCCGGGTGGTGGTGAGCGAGAGCGGCATCAGGACGGGTGAGGATCTGAAGAGGCTGGCGGAAAGGGGTATCGACTCCGTGCTGGTAGGGGAAGCCCTGATGCGGGCTCCGGAGGTGGCGGCGGAGGTCAGACGGCTGCTGGGAGGGGGAGAGCATGGTCAGGGTCAAGATCTGCGGCATTACGGACCTTGAGGGCGCCCTGGCGGCGGTGGAGGCGGGGGCCCACGCCGTCGGATTTGTTTTTGCGGAGAGCCCCCGGCGGGTGGACCCGGCAACCGTGCGCAGGATAGTCCTTAATCTTCCTCCCTTTGTCAGCAAGGTCGGGGTTTTCGTAAACGCACCGAGGGAGGAGGTCGAGGAGATCGCGGACTACTGCGGCCTCGACACCCTGCAGTTTCACGGCCAGGAACCCCCGGAGTACTGTGCCGGGTGGCGTTACGCCGTGATCAAGGCATTCCGCGTCAGAGACAGGTCCTTTCTACAAGAGATGTCCCGATACCGGGTTTCCGCCTGCCTGCTCGACGCCTGCGTGCCGGGGAAAGCAGGCGGCACCGGAGTCCGCTGCGACTGGGAGCTGGCCCGGGAGGCCGCAGCTCTCGGCCCGGTGATCCTGGCGGGGGGGATCAACCGGGAGAATGTGGAAGAGGCGATCCGGACCGTGAGGCCCTTTGCCATTGATGTGAGCAGTGGCGTGGAGTCGGGGGGGAGAAAGGACCCGCAGAAGATCAGGTCGTTGCTGGCCGAGGTGAGGAGGATTGAAGATGAGCTTACCGGATCGTAACGGGCATTTCGGGATTTTCGGAGGGCGCTTTGTCCCCGAAACCCTGATGCCCGCCCTGGAGGAACTGACCCTTGAATATGAAAAAGCCCGGCAGGACCCGGCGTTTCAGGAAGAACTGCGGTATTATTTAAAGCATTATGCCGGACGGCCGAGCCCCCTTTATTATGCCGAAAGGTTAACCCGCCGGCTGGGGGGTGCGAAGATCTACCTGAAGCGGGAGGACCTGAACCACACCGGCTCCCACAAGATCAACAACACCCTGGGCCAGGCGCTGCTTGCCCGCAGGATGGGGAAACGGCGGTTGATCGCCGAGACCGGGGCCGGGCAGCACGGCGTCGCCACCGCCACGGTGGCCGCCATGTTCGGTATGGCCTGCGATGTTTATATGGGTGAGGAAGACATCAGGCGCCAGAAACTGAACGTCTACCGGATGAGGCTGCTGGGAGCCCGGGTGGTCCCGGTTGCCTCCGGGAGCGGGACCTTGAAGGATGCCATGAACGAGGCGATCCGGGACTGGGTGACCAATGTGGAGACCACCCACTACCTGCTCGGTTCGGTGGGCGGGCCGCACCCCTACCCCATGATGGTGCGGGACTTCCAGTCGGTGATCGGTGAGGAAGTGAAAGAACAGATCCTGGAGATGGAGGGTCGGCTGCCCGACTGCTTGGTGGCCTGCGTCGGCGGAGGCAGCAACGCCATGGGAATCTTTTACCCGTTTCTCGACGACCCGGTCGGGCTGTTCGGGGCGGAGGCCGCAGGCCGCGGCCTGGAAACCGGCCTGCATGCCGCCACCCTGACCGCTGGAAGGATCGGCGTGCTCCACGGGGCTTTGAGCTACCTGCTCCAGGACGAGCACGGGCAGGTGCTGACGGCGCACTCGGTGTCCGCCGGCCTGGATTACCCGGGGGTGGGCCCCGAGCACAGCTATCTCAAAGAGACCGGCCGGGCGAGTTACACCGCCATCACCGACAACGAGGCCCTGGAGGCCTTTAAGCTGCTCTCCGAGACCGAAGGGATCATTCCCGCCCTGGAAAGCGCCCACGCCGTGGCCCTGGCGGCAAAGCTGGCACCGGAGATGGGCGCGGAGCAGATTATGGTCATCAACCTTTCCGGGCGAGGGGACAAGGATGTCCCGGAAGTTTCCCGGATCCTGGGGGTGGATTAGGATGAGCCGCATCGACAGCGCATTTCAGAGGCTGCGCCGGAAAGGGGAAAAGGGGCTGATCACCTTCATCACCGCCTGCGACCCGGATCCTGACGTGACGGAGCGGCTGGTGCCGGCCATGGAGCGGGCAGGGGCGGATCTCGTCGAGCTGGGGGTTCCCTTCTCCGACCCCATGGCCGACGGTCCGGTGATCCAGCGGGCCTCCCAGCGCGCCCTCGAGCGGGGAACCACCCTGCCGGAAATTCTCGCCCTGGTGAAAAGGCTGCGGACACGAACGGAGATCCCCCTGGTTCTGATGAGCTACTACAATCCCGTGCTTCAGTACGGACTGGGTGCCTTTGCCGCAGATGCAGCCGCGGCAGGGGTGGACGGCCTGATCGTTCCGGATCTGCCGGTGGAGGAGAGCGGGCCGCTGCTGGAGGAGACGGCCAAACACGGCCTGGATCTCATCCCCTTCGCCGCACCGACCAGCACCCCCGAGCGCCTGGCCAGGACGGCGGAAGTGGCCAGGGGGTTTATCTACTGCGTTTCCCTGACCGGGGTGACGGGAATGCGCCGGGAACTCCCGCCCCACATCGAGGAATTTATAACAAGGGTGCGAAAGCACTGCGCCCAGCCGCTGGCCATCGGGTTCGGGATCTCCAACCCGGAGCAGGCCGCCCGGATGGCCAGGCTCGGGGATGCGGTGATCGTGGGCAGCGCAATTGTCAACCTGGTGGAGCAGTACCAGGCCGATCCGGATCTGCTGGTGGAAAAGGTCGGCGACCTGGTGCGGCAGATCAAAGAGGCGATAACGCTATCATCAAGCATCAGAACTATTGGCCAGCCGACTACTTGATACGGCAGATCCTAGAAGCAATACCCGAAAGGGCACTTCTCCAACCACTGCGGCCGGTCTCTTGTACATAACGGAATCGTGTATGCCAACACTCCGGTTTTTAAATCCGATACCGCAGCGGTGGTGGGGATATCTGATGGATAGATGGGGGTGATTCCTGTGAAATCTTATAAACTGGCAGCCCGGACCTGTTCCGGGGAGCGCACCATGATCCGGGTGGGGGAGGTCACCATCGGGGGCCCGGAGCTGGTAGTAATCGCCGGCCCCTGTGCCGTGGAAGGCAGGGAAGCCTACCTGCAGCTTGCCCTGCAGCTCAAGGAGATGGGCGCGCATCTGCTGCGCGGCGGTGCTTTCAAGCCCCGGACGTCACCCTATTCCTTTAAGGGGCTCGGCAGGGAGGGCCTGGAAATCCTGGCCGAAGCCCGCAGGGTTACAGGTCTCCCGGTGGTGACGGAGATCCTGGATGCCAGGGATCTGGAGGCGGTCTCCGCCTGTGCCGACATTCTTCAGGTGGGGAGCAGGAACATGCAGAACTTCACCCTGCTCCAGGAACTGGGTCGGGCCGGCCGGCCCGTTTTGCTGAAGCGGGGCCTTTCGGCCACCATCGAGGAGTGGCTGCTGGCCGCCGAGTATATCCTGGCGGCGGGAAACCCCAACGTCATCCTCTGCGAGCGGGGGATCCGCACCTTTGAAACCGCCACCCGCAATACGGTGGATATCGGCGCGGTTCCCCTGGTCAGGGAACTGTCGCACCTCCCGGTGATCGTCGATCCCAGCCACGCCACCGGGCGCCGCCGGCTGGTGCCCCCGGTGGCCCGAGCGGCGGTGGCGGCAGGAGCCGACGGCCTGATGATCGAGGTGCACCAGAACCCGGACCTCGCCCTCTCCGACGGGCCGCAGTCCCTCCACCCGGAGGGCTTCCAAAAACTGATGCAGGAGCTCCGCCCGATCGCCGCGGCGGTCGGCCGGGAAGTGCGGCTTTCAAAGAAAGAAAACAACCAACTGGCTGTGGATACTGCCGCTACCCGTTTATTATCAGACTCGCCGGGTGATATATAATCATTCGTACCCGTCAGAATACAAACCGTCCTGTTTTGGATATTGAAGAACGTCAATGGTTAGGAGTAAGGGCGGCAAGATGAAATTAGAAATCATTGACGGGCTTCCATTTGTCGGCGTAACTCTTACCAATAGAAACAAATCCTTATTTTTAAAAAAATGCCTTGTGGATACAGGATCGGCCGGGCAGTAATTCCGGTCGAAACCGCTTTGGAACTTGGTTTGTGTCCTGAGTGATCAGACAAATTTTTCAGATATCGCAGGAGCGCCAGGATGTAACTTGCTTTTTACCTCAAGGAATTTGCCGCTCGGGGTGTTGAGGTAAGTGGGGAGTTACGCTTTCCTGCAGAGAAAGAGCGTGAAACCATAGTTTTGAATGAGGATATGCTTAAGGAGCTTAAAAAAGCAGAAAGGGAAATATTACGAATCGTTTATCTGGACGGATAGATAATTCATACAGTAAAAAGCAGCCGGTCGATAAAAAGAATATGCTGAAAAACTTGAAAATTTGTGGAGATAGGCAGGAAATAACCGGCAGACGTCGAACAAAAAACAAATAAGTTCTGATGGGACTTTTGGGTCAGGACGTGAATTCCAATAAGCACTAATATTTCTCAAAGAATAATTCCAAAAATAAAAAATATTGAAAGAAATGCTTGCGAAGATAGCGGCCGGAAGATGGCCGCAAAAACAGGGATGCACAGAGGCAGGTGGAGAATTTCCTGCCTTTTTTATTTTCGTCTTTTTTCGACACTATTCGCACTAAAGATTTGTTAGCTCTCTGCCCCGACCGCCTCCCTGGGTTATACTTTCTGCTTTGCGGGAAAGGCACCGTTGCAGGGTACATGCAGCGGTATAGTATCTCATTACTATGGAAAAGAGTAACCAGGTAGCTGGCCTATCCCGCCGGTTTAGGAGAAGATCGGTATGAATGAGAGTATGGCCTTCAAAGATGGGAACGGAGAGGTGCTGATCGCCACCCTTGGGGTAGAGCCTCAGGTGGTGACCATCACCCTCGACCGGCTTTTGGACCGGGGGTGCTCCATCCGCGAAATTACAGTGGTGTACACCCTGAGCCCCGGCGTGGAGGAGGCGCTGGCGGTAATCGAAGCCGAGTGTGCGAAAGGCCTCTATCCCGGTGTGCAGCTGCGGAAAGCGCCGGTTGTTTCCGCCGGAGGGCCGGTGGTTGATTTCTGCGGTGAAGACGAACTGCGAGCACTGCTCCGCACCCTGTACAAAGAGGTTCGCCGCGCCCGCCGGAGCGGTGCAACGGTGTACCTGTGTATCTCTGGCGGCCGCAAAGTCATGGGGATTATAGGCATGGTGGTCGCCCAACTGCTTTTCGGCCCCAAAGATTGCGTTTGGCACCTTGTCACCGAAGGGTGGCATCCGGGAGCGGAGCGGCGGCTGCACCTTTCGCCTGCCGACAGGGTTTGGCTGGTTCCGGTGCCGGTGCTGCGCTGGGCCGAGGCCGGCACCCTTGTGCGGACGGTGGCGGAGCTGGAAGACCCGGCGGAGGTGGTGGCCTGGTACGAACGGTTGAGCAGGGAAAACCGGATGAAGCGGGAGGAAGAGTTTATCCGCTACTGGTTGACGAAGGCTGAACGGGAGGTGGTCCGCCTGGTATGTCGGGGTTTAGATAACACCTCTGTAGCCAAAGCCCTTTGCAAGAGCGAACAGACAGTAGCGAACCAGCTTTGCAGTGTTTATGAAAAGCTCAGGGAATGGCTCGGCTATCCGGAATGCAGCGTAGACCGCAGCGTGCTGATCGCCGAGTTCGCGCCTTATTTTGCCCAGATGGAGGAGAAGTAGTAGTATGCGGATATTGAATTTTGCCCACCCCTTGACAGAGCAAAACCTCAGGGAAATAGAGGCTTTAACGGGCCTCCCGGTGAAGGATGTCGCCGAGATACCCTCGCAGATCGACCCGCTGGAACCTCTGGCACCCCAGATCGAGACGCTGCTCGATGGCCTGGGATTTACGGCACGCCAGTGGCAGACCGAACCTCTCATTATTAACTTGCCTTCACTGAACTACAGTGCTGCCGTCCTGCTCGCTCTGCTGCACGGACGCATGGGACACTTCCCGCCGGTGCTGCGCCTGCGGTCTGTGCCCGTCTCCCTCCCGCCCCGCTTCGAGGTGGCCGAGATCATCAATCTGCAGGCCATCCGCGAACGCACCCGAAGGAAGCGGTAGAAGAAGGGGAGGGGTGGTTTTTGTCAACTGGTTTAGGGATGTATGTAACCCATTGAGGGGATCCGGAGCTGGTACCAGAAAACCGCCTGCCTTCAAAGGCGCTTCTCTGGGTGAATCCGGTCACTAGAACCCGCTAATGCATCGAAACGGACAAGGTTATTGAAATCACTCGTTGCGGGTTGGTTTGGGTAGAGGTTTTGAGAAAAAAAATATAGAATTGGGTCCTGCTTTGGGAAACCGATTACTTTTGGCTTCCGGCATCACCATAGTAGCACCAGCGTAAAAACCGCAATAACGGTAAAGATGCACGGCGATCAGCGGAAAAATACTCTGAGGATAAAGAATCAGCGGGAATAGGCCATACAGGGGAACTCGGGGGAATACGGCTATGGCAAGGAAAAAGATCCCAGATGACATTGGTAAGATTGACCCGCGACCGGCCGTACTTAAAACTGGTCCGGCATAATAACGCAATAAACCGGGGGTTGGATACCTGATGCAGCTCACTATCTTCTTCACCGCCCCGGGGCCGGTGGCCGTTCCCGTTCAGTACGGGCATCTGCTCCAGGGGCTGATCTACAGCCATATGGATAATCCGGTGCTCAGGAGCTATCTGCACGAGCAGGGCTTTACTCTGGAGAAGCGCCGGTTTAAGCTCTTCACCTTTTCGCGGCTTTTGGGGCGTGAGGTGCACTACGACCACGCGGCGGGCAGGCTGGTGTTCACCCCGCCGCTGCGCCTGGTGGTTTGTTCCCCCATCCCTTTCATCCTTCAGGAACTGGGTACCGGTTTTCTCCGGAAGGGGCAGGTGCGGCTCGGAGATGCCCGGATGGTGGTGAAGGAATTTGCCACCGCTGCTCCCCGGGTGAGGCAGGACACCCTTATGGTGCGGATGCTGTCGCCGGTGGTTGTTTACAGTACCCTTTCTGACGAAGATGGGAAGAAGTTTACCTATTATTATTCCCCCTTCGAGCCGCGCTTTTCCGTTCTGGTGGCCGGCAACCTGGCGAAGAAACACCTGTTGATCTACGGGCGACCGGCACGAACGGAGGGGTTCAGCATCAGGCCGGTGCGGGTGGAAGACCGGGATATGAAGATTACCCGTTACAAGGAGACCGTGGTCAAGGGTTGGATGGGCGAGTACGAGATCCATGCTGACCCCGGGCTTCTGCAGATTGCCCTGGATGCCGGCCTGGGGGCGAAGAACTCCCAGGGCTACGGTTGCTGCGAAATCGTAGAGAGAACTAAATAGGCGGCTTTGTTCTAAGCTCCGAATTTTAGGGGTTAAGGCAAGGAGGGTTGATTCGTGGAGATCTCGAGAGTGCAACACCTGATTCTTTTAATCGGCAGCAACCCGCTGCCCAATGCGGTTGCCGGGAAGCTCCTCGTCGAGCCGGAGGGAGTAGTTACTTTAGTTCACTCAGATGGATCATCTTCTGTTGCGCAGCGATTGAAAGCATGGCTGGAAAAGGAACACAATAAGAAGAACATGGTAAAATTTGTGCAAGTAAAAGAGTCTGAGCCGTCATCAATTTATCAAGGTGTATGGAAGTGTCTCAAAGAAAACGGCGCTAAAACTGTTGGCCTAAACTACACTGGCGGTACGAAAATGATGTCGGTTCACGCTTACCGCGCAGCAGAACAGTGGGCTAAAGATAAAGGTATTACGTCTGTATTCAGCTACCTTGATGCTCATACCTTACAGATGGTTTTTGATCCACCCGACGACAGTTCCAGCGAGCGAAGGATATATGTGGGGCAAGAGGTAACGTTGAAACTCAAGGACTTACTGGAGTTGCACGGCAGAAGCCTTAGCACTACACCAAACAGCGTGCCAACACTTCCTAACACTGCTAGGGCCCTGGCGGAATTTTGCTGGAAAGTTGACGGTTTTTGCAAGAAGTGGAATAGCTGGGTTAGTGAGATGACCAAGAAAACCAGTTGTTTAAGCGTGCCGGAAGATGAAAATCTCAAAGAGGTCCTCAAAGATGTCAAAGATGAGGCTCGCAAAGAGGCCTTCAGGGCGGCTATCAAAACAGTTTATCGTACTCTCTGTGCCGAACTTGGCCAGACTGAGGGAGAGATTGCTCTTAAGCAACCCGTTTTCAAAAATACTCACCAAAATTTTTCTGAGTGGCTGACTGGTAAATGGCTCGAACACTATGTTCTCGATGTCCTCAATGGACTACATAAAGATTTGCAGTTGCATGAACGGGCTCAAAACATCCAAACAGGTGGAGTCCAATTTGAAGTCGATGTAGTTGCCATCCGCGGTTACCAGCTCTTCGCCTTTTCCTGCAAGGCAAAGTCTGAGGAGACAAGAGATGGCAAGAAAGATCTCAAAATGGCTCTTTTCGAAGCTTATGTCCGCGCCCAGCAACTGGGAGGCGACGAGGCGCGGGTAGCCCTGGTCTGCTGTGCCGAAGACCCCGAAGGCATAGAACAGGAAATGCAGCGTGATTTCGATCTTAAAGGGCGCATTCGGGTATTTGGGCGTAAGGACCTTGCGGATCTAGCTTATTATATCGAAGATTGGATTAAGTCTCAAAGCGGAGAGGAGGGGTAAATCTGTGCAGTTGGTAATTACAGAAGTGTCTCAGATTCAGCCGTATATTTTTACCAGCAACCGGATGCGGGAGAATGTTGGGGCTTCGTATCTGGTAGTGCAGGCCACAGAAGACTGGGCGCTTGAGATTGTTAATGAAGTTGCTCCTCGCAATAACATCAATCCAAAAAAAATGAAGCTAGAAGACAGTATGTGCATCGAAGATCCCGAGGCCGGACTTGACGCTGAGGTTCTTTATGCAGGTGGGGGAAATTTCGTAGTACTGTTTCGCAGTGAAGATTTTGCTCTGGCTTTTGGCCGGAAGCTATCGCGCAAAGTGCTCACCGACGCGCCTGGCCTTCAGCTTGTGTCTGTTCGAGAACCTTTCGAGTGGACGGAGCCACTTTCTCAAAAAGTTAAGGCTACTCTGGAAAAGCTGGAGGAGAAGAAACGCGCCTGGGTGCCGTCTACTCCACTACTGGGGTTGGGTGTGACCGTTATGTGCCGTTCAACGGGATTGCCGGCGGTTGGAGTTACACCTCCAATTGAAGATGAGCCTGGATATCCGGCGTCGGCGGAAGTTTTGGCTAAGGTCAGGAATGTTAAACGGGCACGTGAGAGATTAAAAAAACTCCTTTCTCCTTCTGAGGGCTATGAATATCCAGAAGATCTGGACCATTTAGGCCGGTCTCCTGGGGAATACAGCCATATTGCCGTTGTTCATATAGACGGCAATGATATGGGGCAGCGCAAAAAGAAAATAGGGGAGGAGTATAAAGATCCCCAGCGGAACCGCGATTACATCAAGGCCATGCGCGCCTTTTGCGAGGGAGTCAAAGAAGCTGCCCAGCACGCGTTAAACGGCGTCATCGAAAAGCTGGCAGAGCGGCTGAAGCAGAGCAGAAATTGCCTTGAAGTTTATGGACTTGATAAAGAAGACAGAAAAGTGAAGGTAACGGAAATTAAATTGGAACCTTTGGACGACGGCACGTACTACCTTCCCATCCTGCCCATTGTATACGGCGGGGATGACATTACGTTTGTCTGCGATGGGCGGCTGGGGCTGTCGCTGGCCATCAAGTATATCCGCTCTTTTGAAAAAGAAACTGCAAGGCGGCTGGAATGCAGGGGCAAGGTTACGTCATGTGCGGGTATCGCCATCGTGAAATCCCACTATCCTTTCGCTCAAGCGTATAAGCTGGCAGAAGAACTATGCAAGTCCGCCAAGAATTACCGGCGCAAAAACGAGATCCAAGATTCATGCCTGGACTGGCACTTTGCTTTAAGTGGCTTTACAGGAAGTATCGAGGAAATTCGCGAGCGGGAATACAAGATTGAAGAAATTGGGGAGCGCAAAGGCGAGGTTAAAGCACGTCGGCTCACTCTCCGGCCGGTCACATTGGATGAAAACCCCAAAGAACCGCTTCGTGCCTGGCCGGTTGTTAGAGAGGGCATTAAGGGATTTCGGAGACCGAATTGGGTCGGGCGCCGCAACAAATTAAAGGCATTACGTGAGGCATTGCGCCTCGGCCCTGAGTCTGTGAAGCAATTCATGTTGAGGCATGAAATAAAAAGACTTCCCGAGGTGGCACTCTCAATGACTGACTTGCCTGAAAAAGGCTGGCAAGGCGACTACTGCGGCTACTTCGATGCCCTCGAGCTTTACGATTGGTTTATCCCGCTGGAGGAGGATGATCAATGAAGAAAATGTACGTTCGTATCACCCTCAAAAGTGATGCTACCTTCGGGCGCGGCGAGGGAGTTGCCGGGCTCGTCGACGAAGAAGTGGAGCACGACCCGGAAACAGGGCTTCCCTATTTACGTGGACGCTCGCTTAAGGGATTGCTTGTGGAAGAGTGCGCGAATATCTTATATGCGCTGGAAAGGCAAAACTCGGAGGTGCTTGCTAGGTTGAAACAGGCTGCTCGTTTTCTCTTCGGACAGCCGGGCAGCACCCTGGACGACGATGCCTATATGCATGTGGGGCCGGCCCTGTTGCCTAAGGCGCTCAGCAAGGCGGTAGAAGCGCACATCAAACGTAAGGAGCTAACCCCGCCTGAAGTGCTGGAATCACTCGCTGCTATCCGACGCCAAACGGCGGTTGATGAAGAAACGGGTACCCCCGAAGAAGGCAGTCTTCGCTCGATACGCGTTGTGCTGCGGGAGACTCCTTTTATTGCCTCGTTGGACTTCGATGAAGCCCCAGATGAAGAGGCAAAAGCGTTACTCGCAGCTTGCGTACTTTCTTTGCGCCGCGCTGGCCTCGGGCGCAATCGCGGGCGCGGCCGGTTGAGGGCACGGCTGCTGGATGAAAATAAAAGCGACATTACAGAGGCTTGCTTCCAACGTTTTTGCCAGTTGGTGAGGGGTGGGGCGCTATGAAAGTCATTGCCTATCGTATTACCCTGCTCGAACCGGCCCTTTTGACAGCTCTGGAAGGCGATCCGAACGAAAGCGTTTCGTTTAACTATATTCCAGGCAGCGTGCTGCGGGGAGCAGTGATCGGTAAATACATTAAATACATGCGCTCTAAAAACCTGAAAACTCTGGATTCTGTGGAGGAGCAGGTAAGGAGGCTCTTCTTTGACGGAACCACGCGCTACCTCAACGGCTACCCCCTCGACCGCATGGAGAAGCGCACGCTCCCGGTGCCGCTGTCCTGGCAGCAGGATAAGAAGGCTGTATCCATAGAGACAGATGAATGTCCTGCTCCTGTTTACGATTTCGCTATTGATGAACAACCAGAGGACATAGGGCAACCCCAGAGTGTCAGAAAGCCATTTTTTACCCGGAGCGAAGACATGGTTCGCCTTGTAAGTCCCAAACGCCGGCTTTCCATTCATACCGCCCGGAACCGGCGGTACGGCCGCGCGATGCGGCAATTTTCCAGTCCGGCTGAAGGTCCTTCAGGCGCGGTATATCGCTATGAGGCCCTGGCTGCCGGGCAGACATTTGAGGCTTTGATACTATGCGACCACGATGAAGATGCTGAACTCCTCTTGCCGCTGCTTGAGGGGGGGGTCCTCTTAGGCGGATCCAGGACTGCCGGCTACGGGCGGGCGAAGATTCACGATGTAAAACTAGCCCCTGAAGGCTGGCGCGAAGTGGATGGGGAGTTGGTGGTCGAGGTAGATGGCAAACTCATCGTCACACTTTTAAGTGATGCTTTATTGAGAGACGAGAACGGTCAGTTTACGACAGACCCCAGCGTGGTGACCGCTGCCCTAGAAACAAAATTGGGAATAAAACTTGAGATGTTACAAGCCTTCCTGCGGTGGGAAACAGTCGGCGGTTTTAACCGGAAATGGGGGCTTCCCTTACCGCAGGCGCTGGCAGTTAAGATGGGAAGCGTTTTTGTTTACCAATTGAGAGGCGATTCTTCTAGCGATCCGGCAAGGTTTTTAGGACTGGAAGCCGAAGGAATCGGCGAGCGCCGGGCCGAGGGTTTTGGACGCCTGGCATTTAACTGGCATACAGAAAAAAGGTTAGAGGTAGAGTCCAAAGTTCCCCCCGAAGCTTTGGTGCGAACTATTGATGATGAGGAGAGTAAAACTATAGCGGAGCGCATGGTAGCGCGGATGTTTCAGCAGCGGCTAGAAGGCAAGCTGGTTGCCAATGCCGTTAAAACTGCAGAGCTCCTTGCCGGCGACAGGGAGAAAGCGAGAAAGCTCCCCAGCAATGCCCAAATATCCAGATTGCGTAGCATAATCCGTAACGAGCTCATGAAAGAAAATCCGGATCCGCAGCGCGTGAGGGACTTTCTGAGAGACATTGAAAGCCGTAAGCCGACGCGGAAGCAATTTGAAAAAGCGAGAATAGAAGGGCGGCCTTTACTTGAGTGGTTAAAGGAAATGTTAACTCAAACTGACTTGGACGAATGGAAGGAATTATTCGGAATAAGCAGACGGCATATTCCCGAACTGGGTGGGATCAAACCGGATATTAACGACTTTTTCCGAATCCGCTGTATATTACATTACATAGACGCCATGCTGGCCTATGCGGTTAAGCAAAGCAGAAAGGAGGGAAGTTAGAAGTGGATAATGCATTGTGGTCTGGGAAAAAGTCACGCAAGATAGTTTGTCGAATTATTATCGAAGGCGATCTGGTACTGCAAACACCGGGGCACTTTGGCAACGGCGATACTGATGAACTGGTGGACATGCCGCTCATGGTGGACCCGTTGGATGGCCGGACACCGCTCTTGACTGGCGCCTCGGTAACGGGAGCTTTACGCAGTTATTTGCGCGAGCGTGAACTTGGCTTTGTGCAGCCGGAGAACCGGTATTCCGCGAGTGTTCTTTTATTCGGCGCGTTGCAAGATGATGAAGAAGGCGAACAAAGCGCGCTGATCGTTGAGGATGCGTTGGGTAAAAACTTTGGAGTCGAAATCCGTAGCGGCGTGGCCATTGATCCCAAAAGCCGCACCTCTCGGGAAGACCGGCTCTTCGACCTTGAACTCTGGCCGGCCGGTACCATCTTCCCCTTGCGTTTTGAGTTGGTCATCCGGGAGGGTGACGATGAAATCAAGCTCAAGCAGGCTCTGGCAACGGCACTGGAAGGTTTCAACGACGGAAGCATCACGCTGGGTGCTCGCAAACGGCGCGGTTACGGGCGAGTCCATGTGCCCGGGTGGCGGGTCAAAATATACGACTTAACCACTCTCGAGGGCCTTCTCGACTGGATTGAGAACGGAGATAAACCGCTAGATGACGTGAGCCGGGTTCAGGACATTAAGACGGCGCTCGGGATTGATGGGCTGCTTCCCGATAAGCGCCGGTTCTTCCGTCTCAGTGCAACTTTTTCCCTTGATGGCTCGCTTCTCATTCGCTCTGGCAGTGGGCAGGACGATCGAGGTCCCGACATGGTCCATTTACATGCCAGACAAGCCGATGGCAGCATTAAGCCTGTGTTGTCTGGTACAAGCCTGGCCGGTGCGTTACGGGCGCGGGCGTTGAAAATAACCAATACGATAGGTGATACAGATCGCGCCCGGGCGCTAATTGAGAAGATGTTTGGGCCGGAAATGAAGGGTAATGTTAACCCCCAGGCTAGCCGCGTCATTGTCAGCGAGACAACCATTGAAAATGCAAAGGCAGACTTAGTGCAAAACCGGGTCAGCATTGACCGCTTCACGGGTGGGGCAAGAGAGACCGCGCTTTTTAATGAGCAGCCGGCCTTCGGCGGCGACGACACCGTACTTAAGCTTGAGGTGCGCCTGCTGAACCCGCAAAACTATGAAATTGGCCTCCTTTTACTTTTGCTAAAAGATCTCTGGACGGGAGATTTGCCGCTGGGCGGTGAGGCCAGCGTTGGGCGGGGGCGATTGAAAGGCGAACGGGCGACATTGACCTTGCAACGAGATGGGGCGGATCAGAAATGGAAAATTGTGGCCAACGGGCAAGGTTTGACGGTCGATGATAGAGCCCGTGGCGTCCTGGAACAGTTTGTGAGTGCCTTAACCAAGTACCTAAAGCCTTACGGTAATATGTCAAGATCCAAGGACCAAAATTTCTAAGAAAATTTTCTAAAAAAGCGTAGACCAAACCAAGCTTGTTTCCAGAGATAATATGGAAAAAAGCGACATAAATGGATCATC
>CADDZD010000048.1 GCA_902812385.1 Clostridia bacterium
AAAAAAGCCCCTCCTGCTTTGGGTTGGGGCTTTTTCTTACTCGAGGTAGTCTTTCAGTTTTTTACTGCGGCTCGGGTGACGCAGTTTTCGCAGGGCCTTCGCCTCAATCTGCCTGATGCGCTCCCTGGTCACCTTGAACTTCTGGCCCACCTCTTCCAGGGTGCGTGCCTTGCCGTCGTCGAGTCCGAAACGCAGGCGCAGCACCTCCCTCTCCCTGGGGGTCAGCGTCTCCAAAACCTCCTCCAGCTGCTCCTTTAACAGGATAAAGGAAGCGGCCTCAGCCGGCGCAAGGGCATCCTCATCCTCGATGAAGTCGCCCAGATGGCTGTCTTCTTCCTCGCCGATAGGGGTTTCCAGGGACACCGGCTCCTGGGCTATCTTCTGGATCTCCCGCACCCGCTCCACCGGGATGTCCATCTCTTTGGCAATTTCTTCAGGAGTGGGGTCTCTTCCCAATTCCTGCAGCAACTGGCGGTGAACCCTTACCAGCTTGTTGATGGTCTCCACCATGTGCACAGGAATTCTAATGGTACGCGCCTGGTCCGCAATAGCCCGCGTGATCGCCTGCCTGATCCACCAGGTTGCATAAGTGCTGAACTTATATCCCTTTCGGTAGTCGAATTTTTCTACCGCTTTGATGAGGCCCAGATTCCCCTCTTGAATCAGGTCAAGGAAAAGCATCCCCCGGCCTACATAGCGCTTGGCAATGCTTACAACGAGGCGAAGGTTAGCCTCTGCCAGGCGCCGCTTGGCCTCTTCGTCCCCTTGCTCAATACGCTTTGCAAGCTCGATTTCCTCCTCGGCGGTGAGCAGGGGAATCCTGCCGATCTCCTTCAGGTACATGCGTACAGGATCATCGATGGCTATCCCTTCCGGAACTGAAAGATCCACCTCGATCTCTTCTTCGGAAGGAACACCCTCCCCGTCTTTATCAAGGGTAGGACCATCTGTCCTGCCGGGCATGATCTCGATCCCCAGGGAGTTGAAATGCTCATAAATGCTGTCTATCTGATCCGGGCTCAAATCGATCCCCTGCAGCGTATCCATGATCTCCTGGTAGGTGAGAACTCCCTTTTTCTTGCCTCTCTGGATTAAATCCTTTACTGCATCAACTTTCAGTTGTTCCTCTTTCATTTTGATCCCTCCTTCCTGGGACATATGCTGGTACGTGCCTATCAACCCGTACTCTTTAACTTTTCAAGCTCTTGATATAAGGTATGTAATTCTGCCAAGAGGTTATTAATTCCTGCTTGGTCTTGATTCTTTTCACATTCTTGCAACGCCGCTTGACTTCGCTCGATTTCCTGCTTCAACCGCTCTCTTTTTAAAATACGCAGGTAGTCGTCGATCATCCTTTTTTGCTGCTGCCGGTCGATTTCCTGCTCATCCCCCTGCAGGAGCAGGCTGGCTAATTCCGCCTGATCCTCTTCATCGACCCTGTTCAGGAGTTCGGCCGGGCTCCCCCAGCCAACCTCTGCCACGAGATCCAGGTAACGGCGCAGCTTGCCCTGAAAAACTGCGAAACCCAACTCCTGTTTTACCAGTTCCCAGACCTCGGGGTCCAGGCACATAAATCGAAAAAGGCCACGCCTGGCGGCCTCAGATGCGCTTGCGCTCTGATTTACGAAAATTTGTTTGCCTTGTTCCATATTATATCTAATTTTTTCATTTCTATCCTTTCTTCCCTGCTTCCTGCCAAGGTAGCGCACAAGTTCTAAGCGGATGGCCTCTTCGGAGACCCCTAAACGTTCCGCCGCCTGCCTGATATAACCCTCCCGCAGCACAAGGTTTTCCACCCTGGCCAGATCCTCCAGGATGCCGCCGACGATCTCGGCCCTTCCCGGCACGGTTTCCGGATCGTGCTGCCGCATCAACTGCTCTATTTTAAACCCAAGGAAAGACATGGTGCGGTTTTTCAGGACACTGGCAAATGCTTCCCGTCCGTAGGTCCGCAGGAACTCATCCGGGTCCTTCCCCGCCGGCAGATCCAAAACGGAGACCTGGGCACCCAACTCCTGGAGGTAGCCGGCACCTCTCAGGGAAGCCGCCGAACCGGCAGCGTCATGATCAAAGGCCAGTACTACATCCCGGGTATATCGCAGCAGCAGCCTGGCCTGCTCGTGGGTGAAGGCCGTCCCCAGAGAGGCAACGGTATTGGTAAAACCGTGCTGGTGCGCGGTAATGCAGTCCATGTAGCCTTCGACCACCAGGGCCTGCCCCTTTTCCCTGATTGCAGGCGCCGCAAAATTAATCCCGTAGAGTGTGCGGCCTTTGCTGAACACGAAGGATTCCGAAGAATTCAAATACTTGGGCTGCTCTTCCCCCAGGGCACGGCCGCCAAAACCGAGGCAGCGCCCCTGCCCGTCAAAGATAGGGAAGATCACCCGGCCGGACATGCGGTCACGCAACTGGTCATAATTGCTCACAAACAGCCCGGATTCGGCTAAAAACCGGCGGTCATACCCTTTTCTGAGAAGAAAGTCCAGCAGTTTGCCGCCGTCCTGGGGAGCAAAGCCCAGCAAAAAGCGTTTCCAGGTCTCTTCCTTCAATCCCCGTTTTTGCAGGTAGGAGCGGGCCTCCTCCCCTTCCGGTGCCTCCAGTAAAACACTATGATAGAACTCCGCGGCATGGGCGTTTACTTCGTAATATTTTTCTTTACGGACGGATCTTCCCCGGCTCTGTCCGGAACGGGGCAATTCCAGACCGACCCGGTGTGCCAGGAACTCAACTGCTTCCGGAAAAGTGAGGCGATCCTTTTTCATTATAAAAGTGAAGGCATTGCCCCCTGTACCGCAGCCAAAGCAGTAGAAGATCTGTTTTTCAGGGGATACTGTAAAGGACGGGGTTTTTTCCGCGTGGAACGGGCATAAACCCACATAGTTCCGGCCGGTTTTTTTTAGAACCACATATTCTCCTATGAGGTCAACTATATCGATCCTGCTGCGCACAGTCTCGAGAAAATCTTCCGGTAGCGGACCCGCCATGGAAACCACCTGTTCGCCGTAATCATTACTTAGTTCGCTTCTTTCCCCGCATCTCCTGCTTTACCAACTAAATGCAAACAGCTAATCCGACCAGGCGAAGGGTAAGAAGTATTTCTCAAAGGTCCTTATTGCAAAGCGATCGGTCATGCCCGCCACGTAATCCACCACACACCGCTCGATCCCCTCTGCTTCGATCTTCTCCTGAAATTCGGGTGGGAGGAATTCAGGCTGCTCCACGTAGAAGCGGTAGAGCATCTTGATGATGCGCCGCGCCTTCTGCTCCTCCTGTTTTGCCGCCGAACCGATATAAACGTTTTTAAACAGGTAGTCCCGGAGGAGGTCCGTGGCCCGCTGTACGGCCTCTCCCATCGAGATGGTGTCTTTTTCCCAGCTGTTCTCGATCATGTCCACGACCATGGTGTTGATCCGGCTTTTGTGAGATGTGCCGAGCACCTCAAGGCTTTCCTTTGGGAGGTCCTCTTCCCTGATAATCCCCGCCCGAAGGGCATCGTCAATGTCATGGTTGATATAGGCGATCCGGTCGGCGATCTTGACAATTTGACCCTCCAGGGTGGCCGGTATCCCCGGCCCGGTGTGGTGGAGAATGCCGTCCCGTACCTCCCAGGTCAGGTTCAAACCACCCCTTCCTTCGAGCTTTTCCACAACCCGCAGGCTTTGTTCGTTGTGGCGAAAGCCCGGGGGAAACACCTCGTTCAGGGCCTGCTCACCCGAATGCCCGAACGGGGTGTGGCCCAGATCGTGGCCGAGGGCAATCGCCTCCGTCAGGTCCTCGTTCAGCCTCAGGGCCCGGGCGATGGTCCTGGAGATCTGGGAAACCTCCAGGGTATGGGTGATGCGCGTGCGGTAGTGATCCCCCTCGGGAGCGATAAAGACCTGGGTTTTATGCTTGAGGCGCCGGAAAGCCTTGGAGTGGATGATCCGGTCACGGTCGCGCTGGAAAGCCGTCCTCACCTGGCAAGGGGCCTCTTCCCTCTCCCTTCCCCGGCTGCAGGCGCTCAGGGTTGCATAGGGTGAGAGATATTCCCGTTCTCTTGCCTCTATTTCGGCTCTTACACATCGCTCCCCCACGGGCTCACCCCCTTTTGCGGATTCGCAAGCCCTCCGTGGCTCTGGCTACCTCCACGATCCGCCGCGCTAAAATACCCGTGCGCTTAATGGCGTTTTCATCCTGTCCGGCCGGGCGGTGGGCGCAGGCCCCCTGGTGGCCGCAGTCATAATCCCGCAGGCCGTCCCCTACCAGGATCATCCCCTGGACCAGCATGAGATCGTGGATTGCCCTGAGGGCGGTCTCCTGACCCCCGAAACGGGCTCCGGCGACGGTGACACCGCCCCCCACCACATTTAAGAGGGCCTTTTCGCCCCGGAGCACCCTGGTTTTGTCCCAGAATGCCTTCAGCTGGCCGGAGATTGAGCCAAAGTAAACCGGGCTCCCGACCAGCATGCCGTCGGCCCTGCGCAGCAGTTCGAGAGCCTCGCCCAGCCTGTTGCCATCACCGCAACTCCCGTCACAGGGGGTTGCACAGGCATCACAGAATGGGGAATCAAGACCGGCAAGAACCTCCGATACCTGGATCAGCCGGGTTTCGGCCCCCATTTCCTGGGCCACAGCCAGTTCCTGGCGCAGTAAAAAGGCCGTGTTACCGTCTTTGTTGGGGCTTCCGTTGATTCCCAGAATTAACAAGCGATCACCACCTTTCCGAGAAGGCAAACACGTTAAATTAGTATATACTCCTTTTCCGGCCGCGGTTCCTTCATTGAAAATAAAAAAAGAATGCCGGGACAACACCCGGTAAACCTGTAGAAGAAAACGCTAAAATATTATTTACGGAGAAATCGGGTCTGGGGCCTAACCGGGTTTATAATCCTAACAGGTTTTTGAAAGCTGCCTTACGGCGGCGACAAGCCGCTCCACATGGCTTTCATCGTTGAAATAGCCGAAACTCGCCCGCAGCGTACCCGACGGAAATGTTCCCAGGGCTTTATGGGCCGCCGGAGCGCAGTGCAGTCCGGTACGCACCCCGATCTTGAAAGCCTGATCAAGGATCGTGCCCGCAAGGGCGACGTCCATTGCATCCAGGGTGAAGGAAACAACACCGGTTTTCGGTCCAAAGGGATCACAGAACAGCCGCACCCCGTCCACTCCCTTTAAGCCTTCCACCAACTGCCGGGCAAGTTTTGCTTCGTGGCACGTGATGGAGCCTATCCCCACCGACTCAATAAAGCGGATTCCGGCGAGCAGCCCGGCGATTCCCGGGAGATTGGCGGTTCCCCCCTCCAGGCGCCACGGTAATTCCTCCGGCTGGTAATCGCCTTCAGACTTGATGCCTGTTCCCCCCTCCCTGAAGGGATCGACGGGGATATCCCTGCCAAGGATTAAAATCCCTACGCCCATCGGGCCCAACAGGCCTTTATGCCCTGGGGCAGCAAGTATATCGATCCCCATCCTGTCCATATCCACCTCAACAACTCCGGCGCTTTGAGCGGCATCCAGAATCAGGATACCACCCTGCTCGTGAACGATCCCGGCGATTTCCCGGACCGGCGAGAGACATCCGGTTACGTTCGATGCGTGTGAAATTACGGCAAAGTCGATTCCGGCATGACATAACTCGCGGAAGTGATCGAGATCGATCTGAAAATCGCCGGTTCCCCGGGCCACCGCCACGGATACCCCCGAACGCTGCAGGCTGCGGAGCGGCCGCATCACCGAGTTGTGCTCGTAAGGGCCGGTAACTACCCTGCCCCCGGGTTTGATCAGGCCCTTCAGGGCAATGTTGAGGGAGTCGGTGCAGTTGAGGGTAAAGACCACATGCTCGGGGGAAGGCGCGTTGAAGAACCGTGCCACTGCATGCCTGGCGTCTGCAATGATCCGCTCGGCCTGCTGGGACATCTGATGCGAGGAACGGCCGGGATTGGCTCCGAACTCCCGCATGGTTTCATCAACCGCTTTATAAACAGGTTCCGGCTTTGGCCACGTGGTGGCAGCATTGTCGAGATATACGAAGGCTTCGTCCACTCCGGTTATCCTCCTATGTATCTCCCGTAAAGACTCCTGGCCACCTGGGGATCTTCGGTTCCGAAAACAATCGCCCTGCCGTCACGGAAAAGAACAATCCCATATTCCCCGCAGCGAAACCTCAGCAGGTAGGCATTATGCTCCACTTGGAAGATCTTGCTCAGCGTCTCCAGGGTCAGCTCGAAGTTAATTTTGGTGCTGCCTGCCGGCACCACCTGAACCGCTTTCCGACCGCAGAGGGACGTGGTCATCAGGTCGCCCGAGCGGTTCAACAGGTTGAACTCTTGTTTTTCGCATACGGGACACCCCTGCAGCCGTTCTACCGGAGCGATGGTGACGCTGTTGTGCCAGAGCTCGATGAAGGTCAGTCCGCGCGATACCTGATCTTTTTTCCCTACCAGTATTTTCAATGCCTCCGAGGCTTCCCAGGCCGCAACCATAAAAGCGATCGGGCCAAGCACCCCAACAGTGTCGCAGGTAAACGGCGAGGTATGCCCCGACACCCCGGGAAAGAGACAGTTGAAACAGGGGGTGATCCCCGGGACGAAGGTGGCGGTACTGCCATACGTGGCTATACAACCGCCGTAGATCCAGGGTATTCTCATTTTTACGCAGGCCTCATTAATCAGCGCCCTTGTGTAGAAGTTGTCAAGCCCGTCGAGCACCACCGTGGCGCCTGAAATTATTTTCTCGACGTTCCCGGAATTTACGTCATCAACGATGACCTCGTAATCAACCTCCGAATTTATCCGTGCCAGCCGGTTTTTAGCCGCAACCGCTTTTGGCAGGGAGTTTGCGGCGTCCTCCTCTTCGTAAAGCCCCTGTCTCTGGAGATTGGTCCAGTCGACAAAATCCCTGTCCACCAGACAAAGGGAACCCACACCGGCCCTGGCAAGAATATTTGCAATGTTGCTTCCCAGCGCTCCCAGGCCAATTATCACCACCCTTGACTGCCTTATCGCCTGCTGGCCGGCCTCACCGATCTCCGAAACAAGCGCCTGCCGGGCATACCTCTCAGGTATGATCACCATCTACCTCCTCTCCCTACATACCCTGGCCTTACGTTGCTTGTTACAGAATACCATTGATATTCTACTAAGTTAATCATATATGTAGGGTTAGTGGGAAGCAACCACCTCCACGACCTCTTAAACAATTAAATGTAATACATGTAACTATTCTGACCAGTGTACTTCCTGGACTCCTGCACCAGGTCTTCGAGGGTGAAGGAATCGAGTACCTCGGCGATGCTGTCCCTCACCTTTTCCCAGACCATGCGCGTGACGCAGCCTTCGGCCCGTTCGCACTCCTCCGGGTAATCCTCGCTGACGCAGGCAACCGGCGCAATCGGTCCCTCCAGGGCCCGGATAACCTCACCGACAGTAATGTTTTTCGGATCCTTCGCCAGTATGTAACCACCCTGGGCGCCGCGCACGCTTTTGACCAGTCCGGCCCTCTTCAAAGGCACCATCAGCTGTTCCAGGTAACCTTCCGAGATACCCTGGCGTTCCGCTATGCTGTTCAAGGTTATGGGGCCCTCGTTTTTATTGAGAGCCATGTCAAGAACCGCTCTTAACCCGTACCGTCCCTTTGTTGATAATTTCAACTTCATCACCTCTAAATGTTGAAACAGTCCCGTCCT
Source organism: Clostridia bacterium (assembly GCA_902812385.1). Lineage (GTDB taxonomy): Bacteria > Bacillota > DSM-12270 > Thermacetogeniales > Thermacetogeniaceae > DULK01. The sequence continues at coordinate 7,664 of CADDZD010000048.1, forward strand.
ACCGCCCGGTCACCACCCGTTCCGGGTGGGTATAGACGTTAAACCGTTTTCCTCTGGCGAATCCGACCACCGTTATCCCCAAATCCTCCGCCAGATCCAGGGAGAGATCGGTCGGCGCAGAACGGGAGATGATCACGGCAATACCCATTTTGGCGGTTTTAAGCAAAACCTCCGAGGAGACACGTCCGCTGAAGACGATCAGCTTATCCTCCAAAGGGATTCCTTCAAGGAAGCACTGACCCAGGATTTTATCAAGGGTATTGTGACGGCCGACGTCCTCGTGATAGAGAAGGATCTTACCGTCAACCGCCAGGGCGGCGCTGTGAACACCGCCTGTTTTACGAAACAGCTGCGATCTCTCCTCCAACTCTTCCGCCAAGCTCCGCACATCCGCCGCAGTTACTTTTAAATCTGTAACAATTTTTCTGCACAACAGAGCGTCCGTCGAGAAGTAAAAGGAGGCGCGGCTCCGCCCGCAGCAGGGGGTAATATAGCGCTTCAGAAAAAGCCGCTCGGCCAGATTGCCGGGTTCCCCCTCGGTGACCACAAAGGCCAACCCCTTTTCCTCATCTATGGTAATTTCCTTGAAATCGCTGCGCTTTTGCAGGATTCCCTCGGCGCACAGGAACCCCACCGCCATGTAATCAAGGTGCACAGGAGAGCAGACGATGGTGGCAAACTCCTTTGAATTTAGATATATGGTGAGGGCCTTTTCCCGAACGATCAGATCCTCCTGCTCCTGCATCCCGGGTTCCTGCACCCGCAGGACGCGCCGGAAGGCAGCCGGAACCCCTCTGTCAGGCCTGTTTCCGTTCAATTCCATCGGCGCTGCCCGGTTATGCCCTTCCGGCGGCTGCGGAAGCTTTCTGCTTCCAGTCCTCTATCGCCTTGTGCAGGGCGTCCGCCGCCAGGTTGGAACAGTGCTTTTTCTGGGCCGGGAGCCCTCCCAGGGCTTTGGCAACGTCGTTGTTGGACAGCTTGAGGCCTTCTTCCACCGTCTTCCCCTTGGCAAGCTCGGTCATCATGCTCCCGCTGGCAACTGCCGCCCCGCAGCCGAAGGTCATGTACTTCACGTCATCCAGCACTCCGTCTTTGACTTTTATATAGACCCGCAGGATATCCCCGCAGACGACATTCCCCACTTCCCCCACACCACTGGCATCGGGAATTTCACCCACGTTGCGAGGGTTCGTGAAATGCTCCATCACCGTTTCGTTATACATGATCATCCCTCCTCAGATAATAAGGCTCAAGAAAACCGCCTCAACCGGCCGATCCCACCGGATGTTTTTGTGCCAGTGGAGAAAAGCTCCGCAGCCGGTTTACAATCTCCGGCAACACCTCGAGCACGTAATCGATATCCTCTTCGTCGTTCGCCCGCCCCAGTGTCATGCGCAGAGAACCATGAATCAGTTCATAGGGCAGTCCGATTGCCGTCAAAACGTGCGACGGCTCCAGGGCCCGGGAGCTGCAGGCCGAGCCGGAAGAGGCGGCGATTCCCTTGAGATCAAGGCTTAAGAGCATGGATTCCCCTTCCACGTAAGCAAAGCTGAAGTTGGCGTTGTGGGGGAGCCGTTTCTCGGGATGCCCGTTTAATCGCACCTCCGGGATTTTCTCCAGGATTCCCCGTACAAGCCTGTCTCTGAGCCGCTTCGTACGGTCATGCTCCTCTTCCAGATCCCTTGCCGCAATCTCCGCAGCCTTGCCGAAGCCGACGATCCCGATGGTGTTTTCCGTTCCGGAGCGCAGCTTTTTCTCCTGCCCGCCGCCGTGCACAACCGGAAGCAGCCTGAGCCCCTTTCGCTTATAAAGGGCGCCGATCCCCTTCGGCCCGTAAATCTTATGCGATGACAGTGTGAGCAGGTCAACGCCGAGCGCTTCCACGTTAACAGGGATTTTACCCGCCGTCTGCACCGCGTCGGTGTGGAAGATCACCTCATGCTCCCTGGCGATCCGGCTGATTTCCTCTATCGGTTCAATGGTCCCGATCTCGTTGTTGGCGTGCATGATGCTGATCAGGATGGTATCCCGGCGAATCGCCTTCCTCACATCATCGGGATCGACCATGCCGTACCGGTCCACCGGCAAAAAGGTTACCTCGTAGCCGTTTTTCTCAAGATATTTGCAGGTATCGAGAACGGCGTGGTGTTCGATGGAAGAGGTGATGATGTGGTTCCCCTTCTTGCGCCTGGCCGCTGCTGTGCCTAAGATTGCCAGGTTGTCCGCTTCCGTCCCGCCGCTGGTAAAATAGATCTCTTCGGGACTGGCCTTGATCAAATCGGCGACCTGCTGCCGCGCTTCCTCCACCCACTTCCTGGCCTCCCGGCCAAAGGAATGGATGCTGGATGGATTTCCGAAGGTATCCTTCATAAACCGGCACATGAGGGAATAAACCTCCGGATGCAGCGGCGTCGTCGCCGCGTGGTCCAGATACACCTTGCGCATCTCATGTCATCTCCTGCATTAGTTTATTAAAAAATATCTCCAAATTTATCAAAATAAATCCACAGTAAGACAACGGTAGTTCTTATTCCTATTAAATTAATAGGATTTAATCATAAGATACTAAATCGGTTTCCAAATGTCAAGCAATTGTTCTGGACAAATGGTTTATTTGAACTACGGGCTCACCTAACTCCAGACACTTGATAGCTCATCACAATTACGGTGGTGCCGGCATAAACTGTTACAAACTTTCCCGTTGTCCGATCAGGATGAAGCATTGCTGGGAGGAGTCAGAAAGGAGTTCGTCGCCGCCCTTCAAGAGATGCAGTTCTGGCTCAGGATCGTGCAGGAACATGCGGGGTTGATCAGAAACGGCCTCGACCCTACAGAAGAAAGGCTGTTCAGGGAAGCAGACAGACTTTTCCGGGAGCTTGCGCCTCTGCGGGCGGAAGCCGAATCCCTGATATCCGTTTGGCCGGATAAAAAAATAGGTGAACTGATCGAGCGCAGTCCGGCCATCGTCGGCAGGCTGAGGAATAGGGAATAGCATTAGCTTTTCTTTTTGCTATATAAATATGCCCCGATAAAGACAACCAGCAATATCATGAAAAGTTGGGCAACAGCCCTGTCAATAGAAAACATTTTATCCTTCCTCAATCTAAAAAAATATTCATACTAAAACCATTCTCTAAATGATGCAAAAAACCTTCCACAAATAGAAATCAAGCCTTATTGCATAGCCTGGTTTACGCAACCGGTTTTCCGTCAGGGATGAACGATGGGAATGGAAGTCTTACCGATTGATAACCTGTCAAGCAGTTTGGCGATGCCGGGAAAGAGATAGTCCGCTCCCAACACCCACGGCCATGGCTAGAAAAATCCAAAGAGTTAAGAAGCGATCCAAAACGGGCCGGTACCCGGGCATCCAGGAGGGCATCGGGGATATCGATCACCACCCGAAGCCGATCTTCAAAACGTGTTTTTTGGATGAATAGGAGATTATTTATTACTTCCATCTCATCCCTGAGAGAGGTCAGCAGGTCGTTGACGCCGAGCCTGGCGCGGAGCAGGTTACTCAGGGCATTGATGATATCCGGCGTTTTCCTGGCACCCTCCAAATAAGAAAACATCTGGATCGTATTAAGGGCATTGAACAGAAAATGGGGATTGATCTGCGAACTGAGGGCACGCAATTCCGATTCCAGCAGGGCCTTTTCTATTTCAGCCTGTCTGATTTTTGCCTGGGCAGATCCCAAGCGGATGAAACAGTTGCTGATGGCATAAAGGATCTCCCCAAGCAGCAGGATCTCTTCACGCTTTTTAACCGGCAATTCTTCGTAATATCTCGACAAACATTCCCGGTTCAACCCCAGGTCCGCAACCTTCTGCAAGACCTCGCCGGTATCGACGGTACCGTCATTTATTCTTATCTCCCCTGTGGCCAGCGCTCCAATAGGGCCTCTTTCTCCTTGTAAAGGAACGGCAAGGACGTACAAGCCGGCATGACAGGGGAAAAGGTGGTGCCTGTGCGGATCGAGGTAAACACATCGCCTGGCAGTCTCCCGGCACCGCTGATATCCTACCGGATGATTGCGGACAAGGCGGCAGAAATTGCACTGTTGTTTGTTAATCGGGGTAATGACATATGTCCCGGAACAGCTTACATACTTGATCCAGAGCCGATAAAAATTGCTTAAATTCTCAAGCACCGGCTGGATGATATCTTGATTTTGTTGAAATGGGGTGTTGGCATAAGCTTCCACAAACCCACCCCTTTTGATATTTCCGACCGAGATTCTGTTTTCCTGCTTTCTTTTATATTACCTGTTTTGCCAATATTTTTCTATCACATCTTAATAAAAGCATGATAAAGCTTCAAGCTTTTTCAGATAAGAAATACCCGGCTCCCAGTTTCCCGTGGTACCACCCATTGCCAACGGCACTATCTTCTCTTTTCTTGGGCCCTGTTTACGGCGGTATCATGGGCTTCATCCCTGATCGGCGGTTTTGTTTCCAAAAGAGGCTTTTGCTTGGGACCGTCCGGGAGGAGATAGCATCAAATGAAGTAAAGAGATCGGCTGATCATATCGGAGGGGCAGGTGTCCGCACAGTAACCTGCCCCTCCTACAATAAGTATACATATTTTTATGCTACAGGTTTTCCGTCAGGGGTGAAGTATTTACGTGAAAATGCCAGGGCCACGTTGACAAGGCCGATCATCACAGGCACTTCGATCAGCGGGCCGATGACGGCGGCAAAGGCCTGCCCCGAGTTGATTCCGAATACGGCCACCGCCACCGCGATGGCCAACTCGAAGTTATTGCTGGCAGCAGTAAATGAGAGGGATGCGGTCTGGGCGTAACCGATTCCTGCCCTACGGCTGATGAAGAAGGATACGAAGAACATGATCACAAAATAGAACAACAGCGGGATGGCGATTCTTACAACGTCCAGGGGCAAATTTACGATATATTTTCCCTTCAGTGAAAACATGATGATGATGGTGTAGAGCAGTGCAATGAGCGCAACAGGGCTGATCTTCGGGATGAAACGCTTTTCGTACCAGTCCTTCCCTTTTGCCGGCATCAGGGTAAACCTGGTAATCAAACCTGCCAGGAAGGGAATTCCCAAATAGACAGCAACACTTTTGGCAACTTCGGCCATCGATACGTGGATGACGGTGATGTGCTCGGATAAATGGAGCCATTGCGGTACCAGCGTGATGAAAAAGTAGGCATAGATCGAGTAGAAAAAGACCTGAAAGAGGGAGTTAAAGGCCACCAAGGCGGCTGCGTATTCATTATCCCCATGTGCCAGGCTGTTCCAGACGATGACCATGGCGATGCAGCGGGCGAGACCAATTAAAATAAGACCGATCATATACTCGGGGTACCCGCGCAAAAAAACGATGGCCAGGATAAACATCAGGACGGGACCGACGATCCAGTTCTGGACCAGGGATAACCCCAATACCCTGGTGTTTTTAAAGACTTTGCCCAGTTCTTCATATTTAACTTTTGCAAGCGGGGGGTACATCATGACAATCAATCCTATGGCGATGGGGATGGAAGTCGTACCGATTGATAACCTGTCAAGCAGTTTGGCGATGCCGGGAAAGAGATAGCCGCTACCAACGCCTACGGCCATTGCCAGAAAAATCCAAAGGGTTAAGAAGCGATCCAAAACTGAAAGCCTGGCTGATGTTCCTTCTGTCATCAAAACTTCCTCCTTGCTTAAAATCTGTAAGAATGTTTTCAAACTACAGTATCTAATTTAAAATCGTTAAAAGATGTCAAGTAAAACGGGAGCTTATACCCTTCTGTTTTTTTCAAAAATCAGACCGGACCCTGCATTTTCTTGCTGTCGATATCCTGGCGTTTTAACATCAGGTGTTGGTATGGAGTCAAAGGCTCCCCGTCCTCGTACATGATCTCGGTAAAATAGGTGCAGTCGACGCTTGCCTCGATATCCGGCTGTGTGAGTATCTTCTTGAACCAAATACATTCTTTTTGCATGGGCGAAAAGAGCCCGCACTGTACGCATTTACTCACACGCAACACTCCTTTCTATTTTTTCCCGTCCAGACAGCTAATCTCCTTTTTTATCTTGGGCCAGAGGACAAACTGCAGGTATTGCCAGGCTTGCTCCCCGTCATGATCCGTGAGAATCCCCTGCAGCCTGACCACTTCCTCCGATTCCAATACTATAAACACCTTTTTCATAAAGGAAATTCCTCCCCTCTAGGCAGCAGAGCCTCAAGATATTCCGCCAGTTGTTTCTCAATGGCCGCTTTCTGCCGTGCATATGAAGGTTCCTGAAGAGTTGGGCAGTTTTCCAGCTTATAGGTCCCCTGGATCACGCCAGACGCAAAGGCAAGGCAGGTGAGCCCCCCACACTTCCTGCAGTTGGTGCGAGGCAGGTGTTTGTAGAAAGAGAAAGGGCTGAGTTGAACCTGGGCCTTCGTAGTCGGAACTATCCTGTTCCTCTCTGCGTAAACCCTATTAAGAATTTTGATGACGGCGTCAAAGACCTCTCTGGCCTTTGTCAAATCTTCCGTTTTCCCCAGGGTCATTTGAGTGGGTTGCAGCACCACAGGACGACCTTCATAGGAAAAGGTAAAGCTCTTTTCCTCCTGGTTGTAGTTCCCCCGCAATACTGCGTTCAGATAAGGGAACAGTTCCTCTATATCTCTTGGGAGTGAGGCTACAACCCGGATCTTCTTTGCGTCGGAAAAGCACGGCGAGGTCTGCCGAATCCTGTAACCTGTCAGGAAATCCCCCGTGGCAGCCTTTTCTTCTGCATGAGAAGCCGGATGCCCCGCCTTCCCAGCTATTTCCCGTATAACCTCGATGAAGTAGTCGATTTCTTCCGGAGTGTTGAAAAATCCGGGGCTGACCCGTACCGTCCCCCGATCAATCGTTCCAATGGTTTTATGGGCTTCCGGGGCGCAGTGCAGGCCGGTTCGGACCATAATCCCGAATACCTCGTCAAGCACTGTTCCCACCTCTTCAGGATTGACGTCCAGCACGTTGAACGATATCACACCCACCTGACGGTCGGGGTCAAGAACACCGTAAAGGTCAATGCCGGCAATCTGTTGCAGCTTTTCCAAGATCATGCCGGTAAGCATCTGTTCTTTTTGCCTTATAACCTCTATTCCCGTCTCTAAAATGAATTCAAGAGCCGCACCGAGGCCTGCTATGCCGGGGCCATTAAGTGTTCCCGTTTCAAAGCGGCCCGGGAGAAACTCCGGTTGAAAGGGTGACAGCGAACTGCTGCCGGTACCTCCTTCCAGAAGCGGCTCCAGTGTCAATCCCGGCGAAATGTAGAGGGCACCGGTCCCCTGGGGTCCCAGCAGCCCCTTATGGCCGGGAAATGCCAGTAAATCTATATTTGAAGATCTGATATCGATGGGGTAAACTCCCGCCGTCTGTGCGGCATCCACGAGAATAACGGCGTTGTGCCGGTGGGCGATTTCCGAGAGTTCGGCAATGGGGAAAAGGGTCCCTGTAACGTTTGAGGCATGTGTGCAGACAAGCAGGCGCGTGTTCGGCCGAAAGGCTTTCTTTACCGCATCCAAACTGATTTCCCCGTACTGGCTGCAGACCACTTCAGTTAAAGAGATAATCCCTTTTTGTTCCAGGGTCTTTAAAGGTCGCCAGACCGAATTGTGCTCCATGCTGCTGGTGATCACATGATCTCCCCTGCGCACAATCCCTTTGATCGCCAGGTTCAATGCCTCGGAGCAGTTCTTAGTAAATACAAAGCGGGAAGGATCATCAACATTGAACAGCCTAGCCAGCTTAGCGCGACATTCCTCAATGATGCCAGTTGCCTCCAGGCTGCGCCGGAAGCTCCCCCTCCCCTGGCTGGCGCCAAAATGGCGCAAGTATTTATCAACCGCCACGTAGACTCTCTCCGGTTTAGGCCAGGAAGTGGCAGCATTGTTAAGGTAAACCTCCACGGATTGCCCCCCTTTTCAATCCATAGCAGGCTCCAGAGATGTTGCGGCCAACCACGGCAAACTGAGTTTTCTCCGAATGGGCTCGTCTTTAATTAATAAAACCAACACCGGAGGTTGGTATCACTAATCCTGTTTCCCAGTAAGAATATTTCGTACTTGCTCTAAGACTTTTTCCGTTTCTTCTGATGGGATATCAAATTCGCTGGATTTTTTCTCAACCCCGACCTGAGAAATGATTACGTTTTTGGCGGCATTAAACCCGGCGTGTTCGACAGTTTTAAGAGCACATTGCTGTGGGCACCCATCAATAACTATGAATCTTCCTTGTTTTGCGCGTTCTAGAAAACCAGGCAGGTGAGCACCCAACCCTGCCAGGCAGAATGGTTTCCCGTACTTTTCCCTGCCAAGCCTGACAATAACCTGGGCACTTAACTGCCCATAATTGGAGCATGCTCCGGAACAAGCCACCAGGTATGTAAGGGCTGGTTCTGCAATACTACCTTCTTGCATTTGTTTCTCCCTCCTTTTTGCTTCTACATAATTTCTTTGATCACTTTGCTCCCAGGTTTAAACATGCCGCTAATTGTTCGATTTCTTCTTGCTTCTCCTGGAAATCATGCATGATCACCCGGTCAATGCAGGCGAGGAAATCTTTAATACACCGCGTCCGGATCCGGTACAATATTCTTGTTCCTTCCTGGCGGGAGGTGACTAGGCCGGCGTTTTTGAGAACGGCAAGATGCTTGGAAACGGCGGGTTGCTCGCAGCCCAGAGCCTCCACCAGTTCGCAGACGCACTTTTCCACCTCCGGGTCGAGTTGATCAATGATTTTCAGCCGCAGCGGGTTGGCCAGGGCCTTGGCGACCTGTGTGCGAAGATCGTAAATGTCTTTTGCCATACCGACCACTCCTTTCCCCAACTATGTCGGCCATAACCGTTCCCTTTTTGTTTGCCATGCTTTGAGCAGACCCCACTATCGTTTCCGGCCATCCCTCCGGGATGGCTACGTGGGAAGGTGTCATTTTCTCGTAGCAATTTCCGTCTCCCGGATCAGCAGGTACTGGTAGGTGCTGTATTTTTCCTCCGGCATGATCTGGCTGAAGTAGCGGCATCCCCAATCCCATGCCGTTTCGTCGGGCTTCATGACGCGGTTATATTTGAGACAAAGGCATGCCCCTTCAGGTCCTATTTTCTCGGCAAGAGCGCACTCCCGGCAGGTTCTTTCCACCGCCACTCACCCTTTCTCAGGGTTTTAATTTTTTATACTTATATAGTAATATTAATATATTTTCCGCATAGTTTCAACTGCATTTTATTCTACAAAAGAATAAAAACTATGATGGCGACCAAGGGCTTGATGCACTGGTCACAAAAATTGACAATCTTGTCAGAGTGATTTAGCTCAATTGTTTGTAAAAAATACACAGGCCTCACAACGGCCTTGGTGTTTGCTGAGAAATATATGTAGGCTGATTATATATTCCTATCACCATATGAGCCGCCCTGAAGCAGGTAAATACCCAAGTGTTTGGCCGCCAATCTGATCCCAGCGCGCTATCTCCTGCAACCTCTATCTTCCCTTTCCCCGGGCAAGAAGCTAATCTAATTAAACCAATAGCTAAACAATGGCTCTCCAATTGATCACCTCTCCGGCTCTAGCGGCGGGAGCTGGAGTAGA
>CADDZD010000049.1 GCA_902812385.1 Clostridia bacterium
ACTTTTCTACTCCAGCTCCCGCCGCTAGAGCCGGAGAGGTGATCAATTGGAGAGCCATTGTTTAGCTATTGGTTTAATTAGATTAGCTTCTTGCCCGGGGAAAGGGAAGATAGAGGTTGCAGGAGAATTATAGCGAAATATTTATGGAAAAACAAATATTATTTCGGATAAGGAGGTGGCTCCTGCTTCTAAACTGTTTTATATTGGCTGTTTTGGAAGGCAGGAGGGTATTGGAGGATAAATTTATTATCGAAGGCGGTATTTGCCTGAAGGGTGATGTTCGGATCAGCGGGTTCTAAAAATGCGTGTTTACCTGTTCTTGCGGCTTCTCTTCTGACACCGGATAAGTGTGTGATTTCCGGGATACCACGGCTGGCCGATGTCAGAAGTTAGAGGAACGACTGCGGTGATTCGCAGGGTCAGGGGCCTGCGGCCGGCTTGTGTTAAGGCTAGCGACCTGCGTGCCGGGGCTGCCCTGGTCATCGCTGCCCTCAAGTCCTGGGGGGAGACCGAGATCGGCGGTGTCTACCACCTGGATCGGGCTGGATCGGGGGTACGAGGATCTGGAAGAAAAACTGGGGGCTGGGGTGCAGGATCCGGCGGCTGACAGAACAGGCCGCCAACCTGTAAGTACCGCAAGACAGCGACGGGACGGTTCCCGTTTCTCTTCATGAGAACTTCATGCCGCTCGTACGGGTGGGTGAAGGTGGCGGCTTAACCTTACAGAAGCAGCAACATACCTGTGCTCTACCTGGAGCGATACGTCTGGTTTGAGGCGGTTCAAAAAATTTAACTGGAAACCGGTCTAATATCCCCCCATTTCTAATAAATAGGAATGGGGGGCAATTTTACCTTCACCGTGGGCGGAAGGGGGGAAGGGCGGTGTCAACCTGGACCCGGGGATATAAAATTTTGGGGCTTGCCGTGCTGATCTACTGCCTGGTGATGCTGGGGATTCCCGCCCTGCTGGTGCGCGGCTGCGGTTTCGACCGGGGAATGGTTGAGGAAAGCAACGGCCGGATGGTGAGGGTTCAGCTTGCGCCGGGACGGGTTGTAACCCTGCCCCTGGAAACCTATCTGATCGGGGTGGTTGCAGCCGAGATGCCTGCGAAGTTTGACATCGAAGCACTCAAGGCCCAGGCGGTTGCGGCCCGTACCTATACCCTGCTGAGAATCAATGGTAAAGCATCCGACCGCAAACACCCGGATGCCGCTCTCTGCGCCGATCCGGGACACTGCCAGGCGTGGCTTTCCCTGGGGGACCTCCGTAAAAGATGGGGATTGTTCGCTTTTGGCAGCAATTATGAAAAGGTGGCTTCGGCCGTCAGGGCCACTGCCGGGGAGGTTTTGGTTTACCGCGATGAACTGATCGACCCGGTATACCATGCCAGCTGCGGTGGAAGGGGCACTGAAGATGCAAGAGAGGTATGGGGTCGGGACATTCCGTACCTGAAACGGGTACCCTGCCGCTGGGACCCTCCCGAGAGGCAAGGGGTCGTGGCAACCTCCTTCAGTATGAAAGATTTTTTCACTCGTCTGGGAATTACCGGTCAGGCAGTTCCGGCCAGCAACGCAGGAGACCTGGTTCAGGTCCTGGACAGGACCGGAAGCGGCCGCGTCCGCCGTGTTGAAATTGCTTCACAGGTCTTCCGCGGCGTGGAGTTGCGAAAGGCCCTCGGCCTGCGTTCAACTGATTTTACGGTCAGTGCGGCCGGTGGCAAGGTTACTTTCTACACCAGGGGATACGGGCATGCCGTAGGGATGTGCCAGTACGGAGCTCAGGGACTTGCCCTGCGGGGGCAGACTTACCGGCAGATCTTAGAGTATTATTACCGGGGTGCAGTGATGAAAAAGCTGCCAGAAGCCGGTAATTAGACACTCATGCCGCCCAGGCGGCACCAACAAAGATAACCAGAATGTATTTCCAGGGCAGACCACCACGCCGCCTCCGGTGACACCAGCAGAGGATGAAATCTGGTTATCCTTGCGCTTGCTCCCGGACTCCGGTTTAACTCGCCCTAAAACTCGTCGCAGACGGCAGCCGACCGCCTCCTACGCTGCATCCATGCAGCGGAGTCGGCTACTTCCCCCGCACTCAATGGCACTTTCTCTGTAATGAGAGAATTTAATAACGGTCAGTTCCGAAGAAACGTTAAAGTGGAGAATTTCCTTTGAGTGCGGGGTCAGTTCGGCTGCCGTTAGCTGCTCCTTCGTTAAGGGCGAGTAACAACCCAGCACTCACTGCTGCTTCGTGAGCTGAAGAAAACAAAAACGGAATCATAAAGTGAAAGCCGATTACGCAACAGAGTTTCGGTGAGTGCTGGGTCGCGGCGCCTGCAATGATAACCAGAATGTATTTACAAGGCAGGATAAACCGGGACATATTTTGAGGATAGAAGTGAGTATGGAATCCTGTAAAATTAGGGGCTCATCCCTTGGCTTTGGGGACGGCCCCTTGCTTTTTTTAATCCCGGTAACTCTAACGGGTGTGAATAAACCGGAATGCGGATAGAGTGTGGTTCTACATTCTGCGTCCCTGACCGCTGGTACCTCCCGGGAACCCGGATCTTTCCTCGAACCCGGTGCTCCCCTCAAAGGTATTTCCGGTACCGCGGCCGGTTATTTCTTCGGAGGCAGTCCTGCCTTCGATTTCTGTATCTCCGTGAACAACGGTGCTTTTCCCGGTTTTGCCTGCGGTTCCATCGCTGCCGCCAGCACCGCCATAAGTCCCGTAACTCCTGCCGGTGCCGTCGTAAGTCCCGGTCCTCTCTCCGGTGTCGCGCCCGGTTCCCGCACGGCCCTCCAAACGGGTGCCACCAAGTTCTTTACTGACTTCAAAGGTGGGGCTGCCGTACCCTCCGGCGCCTCCTGCCTGACCGCCAAAGTTTCCGGGGGCACCCTGGTAAACTGCATTGCCGCCGGCACCGGCCCCAAAGGACCCGGCGCCGCCCTGGAAGCCGAAACCGCCTCCCGCACCGGCTCCGCCGAAGGTTCCGGTAGCGCCCTGGTAGCCAAGTCCGCCTCCACCGGGGCCTGCTGCGAAGCCGGCGCCGCCTCCGATGCCGGGTGCGAATCCTGTGGCCCCGCCTGCGGTTCCGCGGAATCCAAAACCGATCTGGGATGCGATTTGCTGTGCCTGGGATCTGGCTTCATTAATCATCTTGGAATCCGCAGGAGATGTTCTATACCAGCCCTTCTGGTTCATGTAAGAGAAAACTCTGAAAGCGGCGTCCTGTTCCTGATGCTGGATCTCCATGAAGTCTTTCCTCAGGTCGGTGTTTGAAGATTCCTGGATGGCCGTATTGTAGCTGGCACTTAAAAATTTCTGGCTTGAAAGAACGTCTTCTGCACAGATCTGGTCGCTTAACCTGACATTACCGTACAATGGCATGACTCCCTTCCCGAGTAAGTTATTGCAGCGCTGCTGCCTCGTTGATGTGCCTCATCAAGATATCCAGGTGCCTTTGGTGCATGTCGCGCAGGTTCTCACAGAGGTTCTTCACATTGGGGTCTGTCGTCTGTGCGGCGTAAAAATTGCATTTTTGGATCATCAACTGTTCCTGGCGCATATTGTCTTCGATTAAACCGACCTCTTTTGTTGTTAATCTTGCCAAATCTGATCACCTCCTTATGCCCCGGATTCAAATTGTAGTATGCGCCCGGCAGTTGCAATTTATGCAAATTAATCCTGTAGTTTCTAGGTCAGCCCGCTAGTCTTTTTCCCCTTGTTGTTCATATAAATGTACAGAGCATTGGAACCAGGGGGGATCGGAGATGCAGGAGTACATCCGCCGCCGGGTCCTTGAGGTAACCGATTATATCCTGGAATCATCCGCCACCGTTCGCCAGACGGCAAAGGTTTTTGGTGTTTCCAAATCGACCATTCATAAGGACGTCACCGAGAGGCTTCCCAGGATAAATCCGCATTTAGCCCTACAGGTTAGAAACATCCTGGAACTCAATAAGGCCGAGCGTCACATTCGCGGTGGCGAGGCTACCCGGAGAAAGTATCGCGGCGATTAAAACGCTGGTTGCTACATAATCTGAAGAAAAAAAGATGGATTCTGGATATAGCGACAGGATTTCAGAAGATATTGTCGAAATAAACGTAAGATCTTGTTTCTCTTTCCACAGGAGGACAGGCACTACTTAACTCGGAAAGGAATGGCTGGCGCTGATGTTTTGGGCGGAGGATATCGGAATTGACCTGGGTACGGCGAGTGTACTCGTTTATTTAAAGGGAAAGGGGATTGTTCTTCACGAGCCCTCGGTGGTTGCCATTGATAAGAATAGCGGAACGATGATCGCCGTCGGTGAAGATGCCCGGCAGATGCTGGGGCGTACACCCGGCAACATTGTGGCGATCCGGCCGCTGCGGGACGGTGTTATTGCCGATTACGACGTTACGGAGAGGATGCTGCGCCATTTTATTCAAAAGGCGGTGGGGCACCGCTTCTTTTTCCGCCCCAGGGTTATGGTCTGTATCCCTTCCGGGGTAACCAGCGTGGAGGAGCGGGCCGTCCGGCAGGCCGCACTCCAGGCGGGGGCGCGCCAGGCATTTTTGATCGAGGAACCGCTGGCGGCAGCCCTTGGCGCCGGGATCAACATCTCCGAGGCCAGCGGGAACATGGTGGTGGATGTGGGAGGGGGTACGACCGATGTCGCCGTCCTCAGCCTGGGTGGAATTGTTTGCACCAAGTCGATCCGGGTGGCCGGAGACAAGTTCGACGAGGCGATTACCAGGTATGTGCGCAAGGAATATAACCTGATGATCGGGGAGCGGACAGCGGAGGAGCTGAAGATAAAGATCGGGACGGCCTACCCCAAGGCGAAGCAACCGGGAGAAGGTCTGGAGATCCGGGGGCGTGATTTGGTTTCGGGCCTCCCCAAGACCATCAGGGTTACCTCCGAAGAGACGGCGGTGGCTTTGCAGGAACCTGTGGAGCAGGTTGTCAGCGCCGTAAAGGAGGTGCTGGAGCGGACGCCCCCCGAGTTGTCCGCGGACATCATCAACAAGGGGATTGTCATGACCGGCGGCGGCAGCCTGCTGCACGGACTGGATCTCCTGATCAGCGAGGAAACGGGGCTGGCGGTGCACGTGGCCCAGGACGCCATCTCCTGTGTGGCGTTGGGAACGGGCAAGGCCCTGACCATGCTCCATGCCTTGCAGAACGGCAAGACCCAGATGAAGAGGGTTTTTTAACGGATATGTAAAAGGGGTTTCCTGCACCGGTTACCGGGACCGTGGCAGGAAATTTTTGTTCAGTAAAGCAGGAATTCGTCGCAAGAGGTAGTATAAGCTAATATTGACAGATGTTTCATGGGAAGGGGGTGAATAAGTGGTCAGAGGGCTCTATACGGCTGCCGCGGGGATGATGGCAAAGCAGGTGCAGATGGACGTGATCTCCCAGAATATGGCCAACGCCAGCACCCCCGGTTACCGCAGGGATGAGGCGGCGCTCAGGTCCTTCCCCCAGATGCTCCTCAACCGCTACGAGAGTCTGCCTGCCGGGCGGGGGGAGGTTGCGGTGGAAATCGGACCCGTGGGGACGGGAAGCGTTGTGGACGGGATTTACACCTCATACCGTGAGGGTGTCCTGCAGGAGACCAGGAACCCCCTTGACCTTGCTCTGCACGGCAATGCCTTCTTTGCGGTGCGCGACGGGCAGGGGCAGGAGTTTTATACCCGAAACGGCGGTTTTACCCTTGATTCGTCGGGGCGCCTGGTTACCCTCGCCGGGCTGGCCGTCCTGGGCGAGAGCGGCGGCCAGGTGGAAGAGATCTACGTGCCGGCCGGAAAGCTTGAAGTGGCTCCGAATGGAACCTTACAGGGGGCCGTAACCGCCGCAGGACAGGCGGTTCAGCGGCTGGCCCTGGTGGAGGGGCCGCAACCGGGAGAGGTATGGCAAAAGGTGGGGGATACCCTTTTTCAGAGCAATGCTCCACCGGCCATGGCGCAGGGCTATGAGGTGAGACAGGGGTACCGGGAGGGCTCCAATGTCAATCCCGTGGAGGAGATGGTGAGGATGATTGCGGCGATGCGCGCCTATGAGGCAAATCAGAAGGTGATCCAGGCCACGGACAATACCCTGGAAAAGGCGGCCAACGAGGTAGGAAGGGTTTAACAGAAGGAGGCCGGACTGTTTAGCAGGAGCCTCCCCCGGCACCGAACGACCGAGGTGCCGGAAAACATCTTTTCCGGATCAACCTGTTCTTTGTACTTCCGTTCGGTAGAGAGGATGTCGCGTTTTCTCTTAATTTACAGCTTTTTATCGGCCGTTAAAGGCCAAGAGGAGGCATGAGCATGCTGAGATCCCTTTACACTGCTGCTTCAGGCATGGTGGCGCAGCAGTTCAACATTGATACCATTTCCCACAACCTGGCGAACGTGAATACCACGGGTTTCAAGAAGGTCAGGCCGGAGTTTCAGGACCTGTTGTATTTGACCATCAGCCGGCCGGTGGCCCCGCAAGCGGGGGTGAATGGCTCCCCGGTGGGCCTGAGCCTCGGCCTGGGGGTAAGGGCTTCCGGTTCCCAAACCATCTTTGAGCAGGGGAACCTGCAGCCCACCTCAAACCCGCTCGATCTGGCCCTTTCGGGCCCCGGCTTCTTTGTGGTAAAGAGCCCCAACGATGAAGAGCTTTACACCCGGGACGGGAGCTTCAAGCTTAATGCCGATGGAAACCTGGTTACCACCGACGGGTACTACGTGCAGGGGGATGGAGGAGAGATCAACATTCCCTCCGGTGCCACGGATATCAATGTTGCCAAAGACGGCTCCATAAGCTACATGAACCCGGGAGATACTGAGCCCGTATCGGCGGGAAAGCTCACCATCGTCCAGTTCATCAACCCCGCCGGCCTTGAAAGGATCGGCCGCAACCTTTACCGGGCGACGGCTGCTTCGGGCGAGGCTCAGGCGGTTGGCGATGCCGCCGGCCGGAGTGTGACGGTGGAGCAGGGGTTCCTGGAGTCCTCCAACGTGCAGGTGGTTGAAGAGATGGTCGACCTGATCACCGCCCAGCGGGCCTATGAATTGAACTCCAAGGCAATCCAGGCTTCGGACGAGATGCTGAACATTGCCAACAACCTCCGCCGCTAGGCCTTATTAACGGGGCAGACCACCACGCCGCCTCCGGCGGTACCAAAAGAGGATGAAATCTGGTTATCCTTGCGCTTGCTCCCGGACTCCGGTTGAACTCGCCCTAAAACTCGTCGCAGACGGCAGCCGACCGCCTCCTACGCTGCATCCTTGCAGCGGAGTCGGCTACTTCCCCCGCACTCAATGGCACTTTCTCTGTAAAGAGATAATAATGGCCGGTTCCGAAGGAGCGTTAAAGGGGAGAATTTCCTTTGAGTGCGGGGTCAGTTCGGCTGCCGTTAGCTGCTCCTTCGTCAAGGGGGAGTAACAACCCAGCACTCACTGCTGCTACGTGAGCTGAAAAAGACAAAAAACGGAATTATAAAACAAAGGCTAATTATGTAACAGAGTTTCGGTGAGTGCTGGGTCGCTGCGCCTGCAAGGATAACCAAAAAACGTATTTTTAGGGCAGCGGGGAGGTGACCGTTTTCATGTGGGGTGTTGCAGGACTGCCTGTTACCGGGATTACAGGTGCCCCGGCGGGTGCCGGAGAGAAGATAGGGGTGCCTGCGGATAAAAACAGGGAACTGGAAGACAAAAGGCTTAGAGAAGCGTGCCAGCAGCTTGAGGGCGTTTTCTGGCACCTGCTGTTGAGATCGATGCGGAAGACGATACCGGACGGTGGGTTCCTCGGCCAAAGCTCCGAGGAGAGGATCTACCGGGACCTGCTGGACGAACAGTATGCCATGCTGCTGGCCGGGCAGGATAAGGCCGGGATCGGCAGGATCCTCTACGAACAATTGCGCCGGAGAGGATAGTTATTATGAAGAGATTATGTGGATTTACCGTTCTGGTGGTCTTCGCCCTGGTTCTTTTTTCTGCCGGGGCGGCTTTGGGAGCGCCTGACCTTGAGGTAACGTGCAACGGAGACAGGGTTGACGACGGCGATGATCTTTTGGTCAGCGAGAAAACGGTAAACGTTTCTGTTTATGACCAGGATGGCGAGACGAACAGTCTCCTGATCAATGGAAAAACCGCAGCGACAGTAGCAGGAAAGGTTTATACCTGGAGCAAGAATATCTCACTTGTCCCCGGAGTCAATAAGATTGCAATCGAGGCAAAATGGAGCGGCGGCTCCTCCGAGGAGTTTACTTTTTACGTCAAGCGCGCCGACACCCCGGTGCCCGGGTTAAGCTATCACGTCCCTTCGCTCCCCGCATCCGGGAAGTTGGAAGGACTGAACAAGGCTTTTGTGCTGACCTATTCGAGCAGTGTCCTGGTTGATGAGGATGGGGATATTGTGGACGATCAGGGTGTCGATTTTGAGATCTGCAGCGCTCCCTCGGACCCGGACGAACGCCGGCCGGACGGCTATCACCTCCTGGCCAGCCCGAATTTTCCCTACGTGCTGCGGATCCAACCCGAGGACCCTGACGCCAGGTTCGTCCGGACCGGCCAGCTCACTCTGCCTTACGACCAAAATATCAGTGCCACCCAGGCGGATCGCCTGGCCATCTGGTACAGTCCGGACAACGACTGGAACGATAGTGACAATGTCAACCTGGGTGGATACACCGATCCCGGCAAACATACGGTGACAGCTTCCTTACCGCTTAGCGGGGAGTGGAAGGGATATTATGCTGTGTTTCTATCCCAGAGGGAATTCCTGGAATTTACCGACCCGGCCGGGAGTGCCATGTCCTGGGCTTACTCACCGGTTGTGTGCCTGTACGCAAAAGGAATCGCCGAGCCGAACGACCAGGGGCCGGTACCTCTCGAAAGGAACAGGAGAAAAGTAATCTCTGCAGGCTGGTTTGGCCTGAAAAATGACGATAATACCCAGAAGAGCATAACTCGCCTGGAATTTGTCACCATGATGGTTAAAGGCCTCGGATTCCCCCTCCTGGAAAAGCCGGGACGGTACGAGGAGGTTTTCAGGGATGTTCGCAGCTGGGACGAACCCTCCGACAGCAATTACTTCGGACAGTACTACCCCGGCTCCAATTACTATAAGCCTTCCCTCGTTCAGTACGTGGAAACAGCGGCAAGGAACGGTATTGTCTCCGGGTACCCCGACGGCACTTTTGGCCCGATGAGATCTCTGACGCGCCAGGAAGCAGCGGTGATCCTGGCGCGCGTAGCAGGGTTGAAATTGCCGGATGATGACCAAAAGACGGTACAGGACCTGCAAAGGACCTTTGGAGATTCCGGCGCCATCGCTTCCTGGGCAGCGCCCTCTGTGTATGCTGCACAAAAGGCAAAGCTGATCGTCGGAATGCCGGACCCCAATTCCCAAAAAATAGTCTTCAAACCAGATGCTCCCCTTTCAAGGGCTGAAGCCATAAGCCTTGCCTATCGTTTGCTGAAAAAACTCAAGAAGATCTAGCATCTTTCTCACCAGAGAAACAGAACCCCGGATTACTCGGTCCGGGGTTTGTATGTTCGTCAGGCGTGTCTGCTGTGGTTCCCGGCTTTCTGTTGACTTATGGACTGTCGAACTCTTTGCGTTATTTCAAAATACAGTTTCCGTAAAATGGTCATTTTAGATGTTAAAATTTCATTTTTGAAGATTGTGGTTAATGTTATAATAGGCTTCGGAGGGATAAGCGTGGAAGAAACTTTAAAGCTAATCCTGGAAAAATTAACTATACTGGATGATATCCAACGGGATGTTGAAAGGTTGCAAAAAGACACGATAGAATTTAAAAAAGACGTGACAGAATTCAAAAAACATATGAAAGAATTTCAAAAAGACGTGACAGAAGTCAAAAAAGATATGAAAGAAGTCAAAAAAGACATGACAGAAGTCAAAAAAGATATTTCAGAAGTTAAAACATTACTTAATAAAGGTGCTTTTGTAGATATTAAGAAATTGGAAAACAGAATTGAAAAATTGGAACAAAAAATTATATAGGCCTTCTCCCACCAAGGGTGTACCAAAGGGAAAGAATCACAGGCGAAATTTCGGCATAAGAGAAAGAAAACCCCGGATTGCTCGGTCCGGGATTTATATTTGCGTGAACACCAGTGGAAACAATAACATATTTTATAGTAATTGCCAGTAGTGTTATTTACCATCAGCAGTGAAGAAACGAAAGAACCCGCTAAAGTATAAATAACTGCACAGGGTCATAGTTATGGAATAAGGACACACGGGGGGAGGGAAAGAGATGCCGCAAACGGGACAGCAGTTGATGCTCACAAACCGGGAAAAGCTAGAGGCAACGGGTGTGCAACAGGTTGTCAGTTTTGATGACAGGGAGATCGTCCTGGAAACGCAGATTGGGGTTCTGGTTTTAAAGGGGGAAGGAATGAACATAACCCATCTGGATCTGGGGGCCGGCGAGCTTGTGGTGCAGGGGCTGCTTACCTCCATGGAATACAGCGAGGACAGGGCTAAAAAACTGAAAGCAAAGGGTAAGAACATCCTCGACCGCCTTCTCAAATGAGCGGAGTAGCCCGGGAATTTATTGCCCTATTTTTAAACCTGATCATCGGAATGGGGATCGGGGTTATTTTTGATGGCTATCGCTTCCTGCGCAATTATACCCGGCCCGGCTGGTTTTTGACCCAGGTGACCGACTTATTGTTTTGGGTAGTCTGTGCCGGACTTGTCTTTGGCCTTTACTTTTCCCTGATGGAAGGGGAAGTGCGTTTAGCCACACTCCTCATCATCCCGGTCGGGATGGCCCTGTATTTAAAGTTGGTCAGCCACCGGGTGCGGAGGCAGCTTTACCAATTCTTTTTCCTGCTGGGAAGATTCTTCCGGAGCTGCCTGCGGGTCCTTCTGTTTTGCTGGTGGCTGTTCCTGCTTCCCTTCAGGTTTCTCAAGTATGCGTTTGTCTTCGTGTTTCAAACCATGCTTGGTTTGCTTCGCCTTTTTTTTCTGCCCCTTCGGCTGCTGCTGCGCCGGCTGCGGCATAAGTCCTGGGAGTTCTGGAGGCTTATAAGGAACCGCCGGCCGCCTCAAACCCCGCCTGCCTGACCTGCAGAAAAAGATGAAAATAGTCCTAGGGCGAGTTCAACCCGGCACTCAAAATCACTGCCTCATTGCCATAGTATAAACAACCTCAGTCTCATAATTCGTTCTGGAATGGTTCAGTCGGTGAATCTGTGTTGAGTGCCGGGAAGCGAGCGCAAGGATAAACCGGAACATATTTCTCCGGCAGAAAGAAGGATTTTTTATTCCGTTGGAGAAATTGTTTTGTACAAAATATATCCACAAAATGTCCACAATATGTGGATAAGGTGGGGAATACGTGCACCTGGAAATACGCGGGGCGGAAAAGCTCAGTTTTCGGGAAAAACAGGCTGTAGTACTGAAAGAAATGGGAAACAGTAATGAGGAGATCGCAAAAAGAATGGGTGTCAACGCCACAACGGTGGCAACCCTGCTTAACCGGGCGCGGGCCAAGGGCTATGAGGTTGTGATCGTTATCCCGACCACGCTCGGATTGTTTGGGGTGGACGGTGAGGAGGAGGCCTGAGATATGGCGCGCAGGCATAGGAGAGGCTGCTTCAATAAACGACGGTTGCTCGCCTTTAGTCTTTTGGGGCTCGCTTTATGCGCCCTGTTTCTTCCGACCGAGGCCAAAATCCTGAGGATGCAGGGAGAACTGAGGCAGCTCCAGAGGGAAGAAAGGGCGCTCCTGCAGAAGCAACAGGAATTCAAGGAAAAGATCCGTTTTTATTCGAGCGATGCCTATGTCGAGGAAGCGGCCAGGAGGGACCTGGGGCTTGTAAAACCGGGAGAGGTCCTTGTTCTGCCCGCAGTTCCCGGAAAGGTCCAGCCGCCTCCGAAGAAAATGAGTAACTCGCCTTACGGCGACTAGAATAAAGGCAAGGTGTCACCCATGTCCCAACCCGGCAAGACATATGCGGCAATAGATATAGGTACCAATTCCACCCGGCTGCTGATCGCCGAAGTGAAAGATGGTAAGGTGCACCCAAAGCTGGCCGCTTTGCGGATGAGCCGTGTGGGAGAAGGGATGGTGAAAGGGGAAGGGCTCCTGCCGGAACCGGTGGATCGGACGATCCGGGCACTGCAGGAGTTTGCCCGCTTGATCGGGCAGCACGGGGTGAGCCGCTGGCGGGTGGTGGCTACCAGCGCCGTTCGTGAGGCTTCCAATGCTGCGGAATTCGCTGCAAGGGTGCGGGAGGAAACCGGCCTGCGGCTCGACGTGATCGGCGGTGAGGAAGAGGCCTATTTGAGTTACATCGGTGCCTGCCGTGCCCTGCCGGGA
This sequence comes from Clostridia bacterium, assembly GCA_902812385.1. Classification (GTDB taxonomy): domain Bacteria; phylum Bacillota; class DSM-12270; order Thermacetogeniales; family Thermacetogeniaceae; genus DULK01. The sequence goes on from CADDZD010000049.1 coordinate 12,325, forward strand.
ATCGATTGCGGCGTGGTGCTGGACATCGGAGGGGGTAGTACGGAGTTTACCTACCGCGGTCCCGGCGAAGGCCGGGAAAAGGCGCTGCGGTGCCGCAGCATACCTGTTGGAGCCGTCCGGCTGACCGAGCGGCCGCTTTTGCTTGACGACCTTCTTGCCTTAATGAAAGAAGTTCTGGACGAAATCAAAGGGCTTCGAATAGATAACATTATCGGGGTGGGGGGGACGGTTACGACCCTGGCGGCGGTGGATCAATCCCTGGCGGTTTACGCCTGGGAACGGGTTCACGGCTACTTCCTGTCGCAGGCTGCGGTGGAGAGAATATTGTTCTCCCTCGCTGCAAAGACTACAAGGGAAAGGAGAGAAGTTCCCGGCCTTCAGCCCGAGCGGGCGGACATTATCGTGGCAGGGACCACCATTCTCTGGGCGATCCTGGGCTACCTCGCAGCGCCGGGAATAACGGTCAGCGAGGCCGATATTCTGCACGGGATCATCCTTGAATTAAGCTAACCGTGGAAGGAGACCTTTCATGCATCTTGCCCTTATTCCCCTGTTGTTAGCCCTCGCGGCAGGTATCACGATGGCCCTCCAGGGTTCTCTGAACACCGTCCTGGGTAAGGTCGTCGGGCTGCTCGAGGCCACTTTTTTTGTTCATGTGATAGGAACGGCCGCGCTCGTTGCCCTGCTGTGGTTCGGGTTGGGGCAGGGAAGCCTGGCTCGCTATGCCCAGGCGCCCTGGTACGCTTACCTTGGCGGCATCCTGGGTGTGGCGATCATTTATCTGGTGCAGGCCAGCATCTCTAAGCTGGGAGTGGCCATCGCCACCACCGCAATAGTTGTCGGCCAGGTGTCAACCGCCCTCCTGATCGATCACTTCGGGCTGTTCGGGCTCCGGGAGATTCCCTTCACCTGGTGGAAGCTGCTCGGCCTGATCTTCCTGGCCACAGGAGCGAAGCTGATGCTGAACTGAGGAGCTTTAGCCTGCATTGCCAATAGGTTGTGAGTAGATCATTAGACATGAGCCTTCAGGGAAAACTGGAGGCTTTTATGTTTTTTAAAAGCACTGGAAAGATGTCTGCTATCATGTCGAGGTTCTACCTGGCCCCAAATATGATAACTTAGCCATTAATGTATCAACCTGTAACCTTGTCAACCGATATTTGGTATATTAGCAGGCAATTTTACACCTTTCTTACGCAGGTGATCGCGCATGGTGTTAACGTCCTTGAAGTATATAGCGATAAGATCCAGGTATTCGTCGATCAGGGATTCACTGCGGTCGATGACGCTGGTTATTATGGGGGAAAGCCCGTAAAGGTATAGAATAAGAACCGAGTCAAGGGTCTTAAGGCAAGCGTCGACGGACCTGGGATTATGACAGGTCTGCCGGGCAATCTCCAAGACGGATAAACCTTGAAGGTAGAGGCGTACTATCATGTCCTTGTGGGTGAGCATGCGACCCATGTCCAGTAATGTACCGGCGGGGGTACCCGGCCTTGCCAGATGGAGCGCAGGAAACGGGTTACTGACGCAGGTGAAGCTTCCGGGAACAGTTCCCGGTTTTCGCCGCCCAGCGACCAAGGATCTCGCGGCGTACCACTTCCCACCGTTCACCGGCCATGACGCGGGAGACTTCTTCTGGAGTGCGAAGTGGCAAGATAAGCAGGCCACGCGGGGTTCTCAGCAACAATTTCCCGGCCGCACCCTGAGAACCTGACGGCGTTTCTCTTCGGCATCCAGGACCTGGTTGGTATGTTTGACGATGGCCTGGTCCAGCCGGGAGTTCCGGGAAATGTCGTAGTGTTCCGGCCAAGGCCCTTGACCCATACGCAGCTGTGCACGACCACCTCGGGATGGGCTGAGAATTGCCTCCGGAGGGTGTCGACGTGGATTCCCATCAGCACCGCAAGGTCAGGCAGGGTCAATAGCGCTCCCTGGGCCCGAGCCTCGGTGGCAAAGCGGAGTATGCAGCCGAACTTCAAACCGGATACCTGGTGGCGGGAGCCCCCGCAGGGCCCCTTCAAGGTGTCTTCCGCCGCGAATTACCGGAGGCACACTGTGATGTGTTGTGCCTTAGCCAGCTTGGCCCTGGCCCCATCGTCGGCAGGATGGCAAGTAAAATTATCTCTCCAGTCGCCAGGGGTCTCTTCCTTATGCGTAGAATTCCTGTTGCAGGGTATGCATGATTATGCCGTGCGCGCTTTTTGACTTGACGGACTGCATTTCGTATTCAATTCGTTCTCGGTACCTGCGAAGTCGCCCCATCAGTCCCAACTCCTTTTCTGGATATTATCCATTTCTTGGGCTTATCATACTATATCACAGCTATTGTAAAACAAGAAGGATATTGCATAAAAAACTCGAAGTTACTACTTGTTATTCATGACCCACTCGATAGGAGGTGGGAGGGAGAACGTTAAAAAAATTCGGTTTATATTTGAGTGTTATTGGTACTTTTTGCTCAGGGGAGTGAAGAAGGTTAATATTAACTTGAACTTGCAAGTAAATATCCTAAAAAATATCAGGGGAGGTATTTTATGTAATGGATATTGACAACGTAGTGTGGAATGTTGAAAATCCAGTTCCGGACGTTGATGTTCCGATGTTGGAAGTTGATATATTCTGGTTGCTCGACCTGGCGGTAACAAGAAATTTAATAGAGAAAACCAACATTGAGAAGGCATTCTGTGATTGCTGTCAAACCATTCATTTTCACCAGTGGTTTATGAATAAGCGGACAGAAGACCGTTTTTATATTTGTACGGCAAAAAAGGCTGCAGTGATGAATTACAGAAGCGGAAACCGGGGACAGTTGAGTTTGCCGGATTTAATAAACCAAATATTTTAGATTTCAAGAAATTGAGCTTTAAGAATTAAATAAATTGATTGATATAAACGAAAGGGGCTAACTTGTTTGACAAAAAATTTGAAGTTGGGGATTCAGTTGGGGACTGATCCCCAACTTTTTATGCTGAGTTATTGTTTCTGGGCATTATTAGGGTAGATCTTGCAGGATCGAATTTTGGTATGTTTCTTGCAATAGGTTTATATTGAGCAGTTTATCTATAAATTAAGAGGTAAAGGCGATGATAGCTGCGGTTTTCCCGGGGCGTTTCGATCCATTAACGTATGGTCATATGGACATCATCAGGCGGGCATCCGGTTTGTTTGATCAAGTTATTGTGGGAGTGAGATTGGTACCGAATGAAAAATTCCTGTTTAGTTTGAGTGAACGATTGAAAATGGTAGAGCATGCGACTAAGGATATTCCAAATACGATCGTGGTGCCCTGCCGGGAGCACCCGGTGGAATTTGCGCAGAAATGCCATGCACAAGTAATTATTAGAGGTTTGCGTAGTTTTTCCGAATTTGAAAAGGAGTTGGAACGAGCCAAATTATATAAAGAACTGGCATCGGAAATTGAGACAATCTTTATAACCTGCCGCCCTGAATTGTTTTATACATCAGAGATGGTCAAGGAGATTGCCTACTTTGGAGGGAAAATCGACCAACTAGTACCACCCTCAATAAAAACACAGGTTTACAAGAAGTTATGTTTAACTCAGGAACAAAAAGAAGCTGCTAAATAACCGGTCTCATTGCGCAGCCCCTGAAGCCGCCGAACCCCCCAGAGATTGGTTTGTAGTAGCCCAGCTCTCGGCGGCTTCTTTTTTCTTTTAGCATATTCAGATAGCATATTCAGAAGGCTTTGAAAGTGAGCGCTGTTACCTTGCCCGCAGTTTTGTGAAGCTTGACAGGTTATGCAATTTTGCACAATATAATTGTGATAAACTGCACAATTCTTTTCCAACCAGAATACGGAAGAATGCGGCAAACCGATATCTATTGAATCGTTAGTATTCAAGAGTCCCAGAGTGGGACTTTTTTGTTCCCAGATATTTTTTCGGCTGGATGCAATGTTCGGAATTTGGCATATTATTTGCTTGCCTTTATTATATGGAATACCTTCATCACTCAAGTGTCGTTGTAAAAAGGTAGTTGGAGGTGATAGTTACAGAGAGATTCATGGATTGCGCTCACTCCTTGTGCTGGTTTTAGAAATCAAGGTCCAAAGGGAAAGGAGTTTCGGTATGATGACTGATCGTGAGCTTCTTTTAAAGGCGCTAAATGATTATGTGCGCCCAATTACTTTTCCAGTAGCTGTCAAGGTCGGTTTTACTGAAGAACTTCCCGAAAAAACGCGTCGTCCCAAAAATATGGGCCAGGATAGAATGCTGATATGCCAGGCTGTTGGTTTGGCAAGACGGTTAGGATGGACCTTCGGGTTACTGCAGGAAGATTTTGCATGTGCCCCCGCGGCATTAGCCTTTAATTTTAAACCAAACCCGGATTGGGTAATGAACGGCGAACTGGTATACCCCATGTACGCTGCAACTCCGGAAGCAGGCGCTGTGACTCAAGCAAAGACCCCTCACTGGGAAGGGAAACCGATTAAAAGCCTGGTTTTTGCACCTCTGGATCGGGCACCCTTTGATCCCGATGTAGTGATTGTTTACGGGCTGCCCGCCCAGATTATCCGGTTGGTACAGGGTGCTCTGTTTGAGAACGGGGGAGCAATTGAGAGCAAATTTACCGGGCGTCTGGCCTGTGCCAGCTACATCATTGTTCCCATACAAACAGATGAATGCAAAGTCATTCTTCAGGGCGGGGGAGAACGTGTATTTGCTGGTTGCGGTGATGAGGAATTGTGCTTCCATTTGTCAAAATATCCTGTGGGGCGATACCTGAACATCTTTTAGAGTCGGAGCTATTTGGATACGAGGCTGGTGCTTTTACAGGAGCGTGCAAAAAAGGGAAGCCGGGGCTTTTCGAGGTCGCAG
>CADDZD010000050.1 GCA_902812385.1 Clostridia bacterium
TTTATACCACTTCCAGGCGGTCTTGTAGTTGATCCCTTGCTTCCTTGCCCACTCGCTGAGCTTCATGTAGACATTATATCATAAACGCAACTATATAGGGATATTTTATGTAGCAGTTGTCAACCCCATATTTCGACATAGGCAGTATTTCTCCTCTCCCTTTATCCATGACCCTACACAGGAAGTATCTGCCGGCAAAACTCAAACTAGACTCTAGAAAAGGTATTTACCCGGTTGGGATATTTTCTCTCCTTCGCAGGATTAAACCGGTTGGCAGGGAATATAAGCAGTGGATAGCTATGCAACATTTTAAAATCCCAAGAGGTGGAGTCATGATGAAACCGGCTCTACCCCACTGCGGAGTGGGTCCTGACGGGGGGCGAACAGGAGGTGTTGGGGAAGGCGTTCGAACGAATAGATGGAGAAACAGGACCCGTCAGGCTGGTGGAGTTTCACCTCCTGGCGAACCGGTTAAAAGATATCTATTGTTAGACAGTTTCCGCGCCGTTGCGTCGCCTGCGCCACCAGTAATAGATGATCAGGCCGACGACGGCAAGGATAATCACTATGTCGAACTGCTGGAAAAGGGGTTCAATCGCCCTCCAGTTTTCCCCCAGTTTCACCCCCACATAAGTCAACAGGGCCGACCAGGGCAGCGAGCCCAGAAAGGTATAGACCACAAAGCGCCCAAAGTTCATGCGGGCGATTCCGGCAGGCAGGGAGATAAAAGTGCGAATCACGGGCAGGAGGCGGGCGAAAAAGACGGCCTTTTCACCATAGCGGTCAAACCAGCGGGTCGCCTGTTCCAGCCGGGCCCCGCTAATGTGGACGTAACGGCCGTACCGCAGCAGCAGCGGCAAACCACCCCAGCTTCCCAAGGCATATGAGGCAATGGACCCAAAGGTCCCTCCCGCCGTTCCGGCCAGCACCGCGCCCCAGAAAGTGAGCTTTGACTGGCTGATCAGGTACCCCCCGAAGGGAAGGATCACCTCGCTGGGAAGGGGGATGTTGGCACTTTCAATGGCCATCCCGATGCCGATGCCCCAGTATCCCAGATTCGCTATGAAGTTTACCGTAGCCTCGATAATTAACTCAAGAATGGCAAACAAAACAAGACCTCCTGCTGTGTTAAAGGTCTCGCTAATTGGCCGGAGCCAACGGTGAAGCCAGGCCTGGGCCGGTATGTTGACATCACCTGTTTAACTACTCCCCTTCAACTGGTTCAAGTTTAATTATTAATATTGCGGTTTGTCAATACACAGTTATTTCTTGCCATATTTAATGGCTGTGGAATCAGTCAAAATCAAAAATATCAAAGATGCTCAACTTCTTTTTCCTGCGGTGGTAACGCTCGTCGTCATCGTCATCACGGCGATAATCGTGCCTGCGGTGGTGATCCTCATGGTGGTGGCCGTACCTGTCATAGGGATCGTCTACCAATGAGAGAACCTTCTCCAGCTCACCACGGTCGAGCCAGACACCCCTGCAGTTGGGGCAGATATCAACGAGAACACCGTATTTTGGTATTTCGTCTAGAGGAATCCGGCAAACAGGACACTCTTTCATGAATAACTCCCCCTTTTTTCGATTACTTAACTCTTTACCATATTAAACCATCATATGGTTTCTTACCATTCCACCAGAAGTTAAAAACCCAAAAGTAAAATGCCCTAACCCGCTTTGGAAGTAAGCCTGGCAAGCAGCTTGCCGGTTTCCACCGCCAGGAGGGGAACCAGGCTGAATCCGAGCACCACCCCCCAGTCGCCAGCCGAGAGGGGTACGGTCTCGAAGACCCTTCTCAGGAAGGGAACAACCAGCACGGCCACCTGCAGGAACGCCGAGGCCAGGAAAGCGCAGGCCAGGCTGCGGTTGGTCAGCGGCCCGATGGTGAAGAGAGACTCTTTAAAGCTGCGGACGTTAAAGGAATGCACCAGCTGCATCAGAGCCATGGCGGCAAAGGCCATGGTGCGGGCCTCCGGCAGCGCCCGGCCCCGGCCGAGAGCCAGCCAGTAGACGGCAAGGGAGAGCAGCCCGATTAAGGCTCCCTGCCACAGGATGCGGAAACCCATCCCCCCGGCCAAAACCCCCTCCCCGGCTTTACGCGGCGGCAGCCTCATCACCCCTTTTTCGGGAGGCTCTAGCCCCAGGGACAATGCCGGCAACCCGTCGGTGATCAGGTTGAGCCAGAGGATCTGAATGGCAGTCAGGGGGCTGCCCAGCCCGAGGAGTATTGCCGTAAAGATGGCCACGATCTCGCCGACGTTGCAGGAAAGCAGGTACTGTACGGACTTGCGGATATTGCCGTAGATGGTGCGGCCCTCTTCGACCGCCCGGACAATGGTGGCGAAGTTGTCGTCCAGCAGCACCATGTCCGATGCCTCTTTCGCAACCTCCGTGCCGGTAATCCCCATCGCCACACCGATATCCGCTCTTTTCAGGGCCGGGGCGTCGTTGACCCCGTCACCGGTCATGGCCACCACCTGGCCGTGCGCCTTTAAGGCCGCCACAATGCGCAGCTTATCCTCCGGGGATACCCGGGCATATACCGTGGTGCGGTTGACCTCGTTCTTCAGCCGTTCGTCGTCCATCCTTGCCAACTGCGAACCGGTAAGAACGCCGTCCCCCTCCCGCCAGAGGTCCAGATCCCGGGCGATGGCCACCGCCGTCTCCTGGTGATCGCCGGTGATCATCATGGTGCGGATACCGGCCTGGCGGGCAACTGCCACCGCTTCCCCCGCCTCCGGGCGCGCCGGGTCCTGCATGGCAAAGAAACCGGCAAAGGTCAAGTCGTGTTCGACGGCTTCAGGCGCCGGGTCCTGAGGCAGCTCGGGCAACCGCCGAAAGGCCAGGGCAAGCACCCGCTGCCCCTGGGACGCCAGCTTTGAATTAATTTCGGAAAGCCGGGCATGATCTTCCCCGGTCAGGGGGGCAATTCCCCCTCCCCGCATGATTCCGCTGCAGCGCTCCAGCAGCACATCGGGAGCGCCTTTGGTAAAGGAGTAAACCACGCCGCCGATCTTCTGGAAGGTGGTCATCATCTTGCGGCCGGAATCAAAGGGGATTTCCGCCAACCGGGGGTAGCGCCGCTCGGCATCATCCCTGTTCATCCCCGCTTTGGCCGCCGCCACTACCAGAGCCCCCTCCGTGGGGTCACCGATCACCCGGTAACCGTTCCCCGTCTGCTCCAGCCGGGCGTCACTGTTCAGCAGCCCCCCAAGGAGCATTAACCTTAAACTGCCATCGTCATGAGGATCTACGGCGTCTCCATCATCGTTTAAAAAGCTGCCTTCCGGGAGGTAGCCGGTGCCCGTCACCCGGATGAGCCGGTCACCGGTATAAAGGCGGGTGACCGTCATCTCATTCTTGGTGAGGGTGCCGGTTTTATCGGTACATATGACGGTAACCGTGCCAAGGGTCTCCACGGCAGGGAGCCTCCGGATCACAGCCTGCCTGCGGCTCATCCTGGTGACTCCCAGGGAGAGCACGATGGTTACCACCGCCGGCAGGCCCTCCGGCACCGCGGCCACCGCCAGGCTGATGGCGATCATGAACATTTCCAGCAGCCGTTCACCTCGCCAGAGCCCGGCGGCAAACACCACCAGGACGATGATCCCGGCGGCCATGCCCAGGAGCCTGCCCAGCTCCCCCAACCGCCGCTGCAGCGGGGTGATTTCCGGCGGGGCATCCTGGAGCATCTCGGCGATCCTGCCGAGTTGGGTTTTCATTCCCGTAGCCACCACAAGGCCACGCCCGCGCCCGCCGGTTACGGTTGTGCCCATAAAGGCCATGTTTTTCCGGTCCCCTACCGGTAATTCCTCCTCAATTATCACTTCCACACCTTTTTCCACGGGGACCGACTCCCCGGTCAGGGCTGATTCGTTTGTTCTCAAAGAGGCTGCCTCGGCCAACCGGAGATCAGCCGGCACGGAATCACCGGCGTCCAGCAGCACCAGGTCCCCGGGAACCAGCCTCTCCACGTCGACCCGGCTGACGATCCCGTCCCTGACGACTTTGGCGGTAGGTTTCGTCATCTTCTTCAAAGCCTTGAGGGACTGCTCCGCCTTCCGCTCCTGGTATACTCCGAGTGCCGCATTCAGCAACACGATGACCAGGATCACGATAACGTCTTCCCATTCCCCAAGGAGGCCCGAAATGAAGGCGGCTCCGATCAGAATCAGCACCAGCACTTCCTTCAGCTGGGCCGTAAACATGGCGAAAAGGCTGCGGGGCGGTGGCTCCTTCAGGGCATTCCTCCCGTGCTCCTTCAGACGCCTGACGACCTCCGAAGCGTCAAGCCCCCTCTCCAGGTCCGAGCCTAACTCCCGGCATACCTGCTCGATGCCTAAGGCGTACCACCTTTTTTCCTGCACTCTTTTCACCTCACACCTTTTACCCGGTTGTCCCCGGGTGATATAAAAAGACCTCTGCCTGAACGCTTAAGTTCATGCAAAGGTCTCGCCCGGCATTTTACTCCGCAGGTGCAGCGGGACCTCCCAACGGTCCGGGATGACGCCACACCTGTTTCAGCTACTCCCCCGTGCATCAATTTGTTTGAGATTGTAAATTATACGTCCAGGTTCCTGACCTCGCGGGCATGGGCCTGGATGAACTCCCGCCTGGGCTCCACCCTTTCTCCCATCAGGATGGTGAAGATCTCGTCGGCCCGCACGGCATCTTCCAGGGTGACCTGGAGCATGGTGCGCTTCTCAGGGTTCATGGTGGTCTCCCAGAGCTGCTCCGGGTTCATCTCACCAAGGCCCTTGTAGCGCTGGATATTGACGTTATCGCTCTTCAGCTTTGCCAGGAGTTGTTCCAGTTCGTGGTCGTCGTAGACATAATGCTCCTCCTTCCCCTTCTGCACCTTATAGAGGGGAGGCTGGGCGATGTAAACATACCCTGCCTCGATCAACTGCCTCATGTAGCGGTAGAAGAAGGTCAGCAGCAGTGTCCTGATGTGCGCCCCATCCACATCGGCATCGCTCATGATCACGATCCGGTGGTAGCGGGCCTTTTCCAGGTCGAAATCGTCCAGGATGCCGGTGCCTATAGCCGTAATGATGCTCTTGATCTCCTCATTGGCCAGCATCTTGTCCAGCCTGGCCTTCTCGGCGTTGATGATCTTTCCCCGCAGCGGGAGGATTGCCTGGAAGCGGCGGTCACGCCCCTGCTTGGCGGAACCCCCGGCGGAATCCCCTTCCACGATGTACAACTCGCACTCCTCCGGGTTCTTGGAGGTACAGTCGGCCAGCTTCCCCGGCAGGTTGAGGTGATCCAGGGCGCTTTTGCGCCTGGTGAGTTCCCGGGCCTTCCGGGCGGCTTCCCGGGCCCGTGCCGCCTTAACCGCCTTCTCGGCAATCAGCTTGGCCGGCCCCGGGTTCTCTTCAAAGAACACGGCGAGGTTTTCACTGACCACCGATTCGACGATGCCGCGCACCTCGCTGTTCCCGAGCTTTGTTTTGGTCTGCCCCTCGAACTGCGGCTCCCTCAGCTTGATGCTGATGACGGCCGTAAGCCCTTCCCGGGTGTCCTCCCCTGCCAGGTTCTCCTCATTGTCTTTTAAAAAACCGAAGCGCCTTGCGTAATCGTTGACCACCCGGGTCAGGGCCGCCTTAAAACCGGTTTCATGGGTGCCCCCCTCCTGGGTGTGGATGTTGTTGGCGTAGGATAGGATGTTCTCCACGTACCCGGTGTGATATTGGAGGGCGATCTCAATCATGACCCCCTCTTTATGGGCAGTGAAGTAAAGAGGGTTTTCGTGCAGGATCTCCTTATTGCGGTTGAGGCTGCGTACAAAGTCGGCAATACCGCCATCGTGGTGAAAGGTGAAGGTTTCATTCTTTGCTTCATCGATCAAGACAAAGCGAAGCCCCTTGTTCAAGTAGGACAGGTCGCGAATCCGGGATAACAGGAGGTCGCGGTTGAAGGTGCGGTCGGGAAAGATCAGGGGGTCCGGCAGGAACCGGATGGACGTTCCCGTTTCTCCGGTCTCTCCCGCCTCCTTCAATAGAGTTTTAATTCTCCCGCGCTCGTACCTTTGAATATAACGCTTACCGCCTCTCTTTATTTCAATCTGCAGCCATCGCGACAGGGCATTGACGACGGACAATCCCACCCCGTGGAGGCCGCCGGAAATCTCATAACCGTTTCCACCGAACTTACCCCCGGCGTGAAGCAGGGTCAGGGCCGCCTCCACCGCAGGGCGGCCGGTCTGGGGGTGGATGTCTACCGGAATGCCACGGCCGTTGTCGGAAACGGTAACGCTTCCGTCACCGTGCAGCCTTATTTCAATATGATCGCAAAAGCCCGCCAGGGCCTCATCGACGCTGTTATCGATCAGTTCGAAGACAAGCTGGTGAAGTCCCCGGGCACCGGTATTCCCGATATACATCCCGGGACGGCGCCGCACAGCCTCTACTCCTTCCAATACCTCGATCTGGCTGGCATCATACTGGTTGTGATTCTTCTGATGTCCTTCGTGCTCTGGCAACTGCCTTTCCTCCTTTCTTGAGCCGGCGGCGTGAATGTTGATATTTTCCATGTTCTTTATTATACCACATAGAAAAAATCTCTTCAGATACACTTGATGACGCTGGTTTTTCCCATTAACTGCGCCCTCTTCAGGAGGGTCGCCGTGGAAATAGGCGAATAGTAAATATAACGCCTGGTGATCACCACGCTTTTCTCTCTTTCTTCCCTCCCAATATGTATGACCGTTTGATCCTCCGCCGCCAAACTCAAGAACTCTCGCGTTGCTTCCTTCTTGCGGCCGATCTCGAGATCGATGATGGCGATCACTTCATTCAGGGAAACTGCGACATCGCCACCGATATGCAGGTACATTTAATCAACTCCTTCATTGTTTAGAGGCTTCGAACATGCAAAGATACTATACTGGTTGTGAGTTGGCACTTATCAGCATAATCGCCAGAATAATCCGCAGTAGTGGCGATTACCTGCCTGAAGGCACAAAACTCGTTTAACACCTGTGATCTTCTTTTTTCATCGAGCTCTGAAAACACGTCGTCTAGAAGGACAAGTGGTTCTAACTGCCGTTCTTCAGCAATGATACGGCTTTGCCCGATCTTCAGGGAGAGGGCGATCAGGCGCTGTTCCCCCTGGGAGCAGTAAAAGCGCGCATCATGTCCGTTCAGGAAAAACCTGAGGTCATCGCGGTGGGGTCCTAGGGTGGTAACCTTCAGGCGCTCATCCAGCGAGCGGGCATTTTTCAAGGCGTTGCGGAACAGTTCACGGCAGCAGGCCTCGTCCGCCCGCTCCAGCTCCTCCCCGGACGGAAAAACCTGGGAAACGTAGGTACCTGTTAAGACACCCGACCCGCCCAGGATTTCATAGATCCTCCTGCCGCTTCCCAGGAGCCTCGACAGGACGGAGAGGCGGCGGTCTATAATCCGGGATCCGGCGGCAATCAATTGCTCGTCCCAGGGTTCCATCTGAGATGCGATACCGGACCCCTGCCGGAGCAGTTTGTTGCGCTGCAGCAGTACCCCCTTGTAATAATTTATGTCTACAGCATGCTGCGGCCAGACCTGGGTGACTACCATGTCGAGAAAGCGCCGCCTTAAACCCGGCGGTCCCTGGATGAGGAGGAGATCTTGCGGTGAAAAGATCACCACCGGCAGGTATGCCGCTCCTTTCCCGGGTAGATCGCGCTTGCCGTTTATCTTGAATATTTTGCGCCTGGCAGCCTTCTGGTATGCGCTTTCAAGCCTGTAAGGAAGCGGTTGCCGGATGCCTTGCCGGACCTCTCCCCTGATCGAAAAAAAATCTGCACCCCAGCGCACCAGGTTCTCATCATGCATCTGCCTGTAAGAGTAACCCGTTCCCAGGTAATAGATGCTTTCAAGCAGGTTGCTTTTTCCGGAACCGTTGGGCCCGCTCACGACCGTAAAGCCCTCAAAAGGCAGGAATTCCAGTTGTTGAAAGTTGCGGAAGTTCGTCAGTTGAAGGCGTATAAGCATCATCGTTTACTCCGGGGAGTTCACCCGGCGAACCGGGAGCACCAGGTGCAGGTATGAGGCATCACCGCTTTCCAGGTATACAACGGGTCCGCTTGAACCGTTCAGGCACAGCCTGATCTTTTGCTGGTCCATGGCCTTCAGAGGTTCAAGCAGAAAACGGGTATTAAAAGATGCCACACACTCCCCTTCAACAAGGCCTTCGACCGGGATCTCTTCGCAGATGGAGCCGACCTGGGCAGCCTGTGCCGAGACACATAATGCATTGTCGCCAACCTTTAGCTCGGTGACTGCAAAGTGCTCGGTGGGTGCTACGAAAAGGGATGCCCTCTCCAGGCATGCCTCCAGTGCTGCCTTGTCCGCATACACCTCCAGCTCCGCAGACCCGGGAATAACCTTTTCGTAAGCAGGGAACTGTGCCTCAATCAGCCTGCTTGTAAGGACAAATCTTTCCGTCTGGAAGCTCACCAGTTTTAGATCCCAGGTGATCTCCAGCTGATCCTTATCCTCCACCAACCTGCCGGTTTCGGTGATTGCCGCTGCAGGAACTAAGAACCCGGTTTCTTCCGGATCTATTTCAACAGTGTCCGGAAGTGTCAGCAACGAAAGCCTGTATGTATCGGTTGCCACGAGGCTTAATTGACCGTTTTTAAAGTGGAAGTAGACCCCGGCATAGTTTGGCCTGAGTTCCCGGGGTGCAGCCGCAAAAATCACCTTTTTGATGATATTTTTCCACATCTCCCCATCAATCTTCAGGCTGTTCCCCCTCGCCCTGGGGTGAATCGAAGGAAAGTCGGCCGGAGGCCAGGTGTTCAGCCTGATCGACGCCCTGTTGTCGTTATAGTTTATCTCCAGCTGATTGGCTAATTCGTTCCAGCTGAGATCCACCTCACCCTCAGGCAAACGCCGCACCAGATCGAGGAAATAGCGGGCGGGAACGACGGTGCTTCCTTCTTCCTGCACCATCACGGGTATCTTTATGGTCAGGCTCAAATCGAGATCGGTGCTCTGCATTACCAGCATTCCCTCCTGGGTAAACATCAGGCATCCGTTCAAAACAGGGTTGCTTGCCCGGGAAGGAACGATGCGACCGAGAGCGGCCAGGGCCTGGACCAGATCTTCTCTTGTGCACTGAACTTTCAAAATAAAGCCTCCTTAAAATTTTTTGTTCTAAAATAGATGTGAATTAAATAAAATATTAGGAGGTTTAGTAATAGTTGTTGGGAAAATGTGCAATAATCTGGTCTATACCTGATAAATGAAAAAGTTTTAAAGGGATATTTTTGTGGATAAATTTAAATTATATGGGGATAAGCTGTGTGTTGTCAGGAAGCCTGCAACTGTTTGATGATATCTTTGATAGTAGCATCAAGTTCTTCGTTTTTGGCCCTTTCTGTTTTTATCTTTTCGTATGCATGCATAACCGTGGTATGATCCCTTCCTCCGAATTCCTGCCCTACTTTGGGAAGGGAAGCATCTGTAAGTTCCCGCGCCAGGTACATGGCGATCTGACGGGGAAATGCCACGTTTTGGGTTCGGCGCTTGGTTTTAAAATCTTCTATTTTAAGATTGAAATAATTTGCGACCACCTTTTGAATCATTGGTATGGTGATGTGATGTGGCCTGTCACCAAGTAAAACATCTTTTAAGGCCTCATTGACGCAGTCTAGGTCGATTTCTTTTTGATTTAAAGAGGCATAGGCGATAATTCTTAAAAGAGCTCCTTCAAGTTCACGTATGTTGGATTTTATCTTGGAAGCGATAAAAAGAAGCACATCGTCGGGCAGTGTGTAGTTCTCTAATTGAGCCTTTTTTCTTAAGATGGCCACCCTTGTTTCCAGATCGGGTGGCTGAATATCGGCAAGAAGGCCCCATTCGAAGCGTGACCTCAAACGATCTTCTAAGGTAGGTATTTCTTTAGGAACACGGTCGCTGGAAATGATGATCTGCTTGTTTGCCTCATAAAGAGCGTTGAATGTATGGAAAAACTCTTCCTGTGTTCTTTCTTTACCAGCGAGAAATTGGATATCATCAATCAGAAGTATGTCCATGGTGCGGTATTTATTTCGAAAATCAACGGCCTTATCATCCCGAATTGCGTTGATCAATTCGTTGGTAAATGTCTCTGATGAAACGTAGACAACGCGGTAAGATTTATTGTGGTCTAGGACATAATGACCAATGGCATGCATCAGATGTGTCTTGCCAAGACCTACCCCGCCGTAGATAAAAAGAGGGTTGTACGCTTTGCTGGGGGCTTCGGCCACCGCTCGGGAAGCAGCATGGGCAAGGCGGTTACTGTTTCCTATTACAAAGGTATCGAAGGTATATCTGGGGTTAAGTGAGGGGATCGATTCACCCTCCCTTGAAAAAACGAAACTATCTTTTCCATTTGCAGTTATGAAACGCAGTGTGATATTCTGATTGAGTTTGGATTCAAGATGGGTGCGCAGAAGAGCGCTGAAACGGGTTTCAAACCAGTCCCGGGTAAAATCGTTTAATGTTGTAATAACTAGTGTACCGTCATGGTATGCAAGGGGTTGCGCAACGTTAATCCAGGTCTTAAAGCTGTGTTCATCGAGCTCTTTCTCTAATATCTTTAATACCTCTTGCCAGACCTCGGAGAGCTTGAACTTCATTTTTACTCCACCCTGTTTATCAACAAATGTTATACACAACCTGTTAATAAGCTGTAGATAACTTTGAGAGCAATTCCGAATTAAATATAACAAATAAATAACAGAAGAAGCAAGTGCTGCTTGACATACCTAAAGAGTTGTCTATAATGTAGAAAGGAACTAAAAGGAAGAAAAAGTGTCTTAACAGTAACGAGAGGTGGATATTGATGAAGAGAACGTACCAGCCAAAGCATAGAAGGATGAAGAGGGTACACGGCTTCTTAAGAAGAATGCGCACAAAAGGCGGACAGAATATAATCCGGAGGCGACGACTAAAGGGACGTAAAAGACTGACTGCTTAAAATCATGTTAAGGAAAGAACGGCGACTGCGCTCGGCAGGAGATTTTAAGAAAGTTTACCTTGAGGGAAGGAGAGTCAGAGGACGGTTCCTCACCCTGCGTTATAAGAAAGGCAGGGAAGAAATAACAAGGTTTGGACTGGCTCCTGCAGGAAAGATAAAAAGTGCTGTTATGAGAAATAGGGTCAAAAGAAGAATCAGGGAGATCTGCAGGGCTCATCAAGATGGCGTTAAGCAAAACTACGATATTGTCATAAATATAAGCAGCGCTGCGGTAAATGCCAGCTATAGAGAGTTAGAAAAAGACTTTCTGTATATAATGCGAAGGGCGGGATTGTTGGAGGTTGAAAGCAGGGAGCAACAATAAATGAAAAGACTAATGGTGTTTTTGATCAGGCTATATCAAAGAAACTGGTCATCGTGGCATCCGCCGGTCTGCCGCTTTACACCGAACTGCTCCGAGTATGCAATTGAGGCCTTGATGAAACACGGTATATGGAGAGGCTCTTTTTTTATATTGAGAAGGTTGTTACGATGTCATCCGTGGGATGCAGGAGGTTATGATCCCGTACCTTAGGGAATAATAGGAAAATGAAAACAGGAGGTGGTAACCTGCCCCAGCAGTAATGCTGGCGCGGTGGGAAAAATTTGAGTCCTTGGGGAAAGTTTGTAGAGTTTTTTATGTATCTAATCCAATACTTCTATGAGGTAACCGTCTCATTAAAGATTCCCAGCTATGGACTGGCAATCATCTTTTTTACAATCGCCGTCAAGCTGGTACTTTTTCCACTAACTTTAAAGCAAATGCGTTCAATGCGTGCGATGCAAGTCTTGCAACCAAAGATAAAAGCCTTGCAAGAGCGTTACAAGGGTCAACCGGAAAAGGCACAGAGGGAAATTATGAATCTTTACAAAGAAGCCGGAGCAAATCCATTTTCCGGTTGCCTGCCGTTGCTTGTGCAAATGCCCGTATTGTTCGCCCTGTTCAGTGCATTGCAAGCATTTTTTAATCCGGTTTACCTGGAGAAGAGCAAGCTTCACCTGCCACCGGGCGTAGATTTGACACATGCCGGTTTTTTGTGGATAAGTAATTTAGGAAAACCAGACCATTATGTTTTACCGATATTAACGGTTTTAGTTACATTCCTTCAGCAGTATATTACAAGCCTGACTACAAGCGGTAAAATTGATCAAACCCAGAGATCAATGCTCATTGTAATGCCTCTATTTATCGGGTGGATGGCTTATACCTTTCCTGCCGGGCTGGCGCTGTACTGGGTTGTGTTTAATATAGTAAGCACGGTAGAGATGCTGGTTATCAGGAGAACTGTTAAGACGGAAAAGGGGAAGGAAGCAAAGGTATGAAGCATATTGAAATAGAAGCAGGTTCAGTAGAGGAGGCTGTGAAAGAGGCTTTAATCAAGCTGGGTGCCAGACGAGAGGAGGTTGATATTGAGGTAATTGAAGAGGGATCACGAGGATTCCTGGGTATCATCGGCAGTAGATTGGCTCGTGTCAGAGTAAAAATAAAAGAAACACCTCGTGAGGTCATTGAAAGAACTGTCCGAGAGATCATCTATGCAATGGGTATAGATGTAAGCTTTAACATTTCACAGTCCGGCTTATACTGGAATGTTGATTTTGAGGGACCTGATGTTAGATTGTTGATCGGACGGCGTGGTGATACACTAAACGCACTCCAATTTATAGTAAATATGATCGTTAATAAAAGACTAAATGAAAGGGTGCACCTGATACTGGATGCAGAAGGATACAGGCGGCGGCGTGAAGAAACACTGAGGAGGCTGGCAAGGCGTTTATCGGAAAGGGTTAAGAGGACAAAAAAGGACGTGGTTCTGGAACCCATGACACCACAGGAAAGAAGAATCATTCACATGGAACTCAAGGAAAATCCATGGGTATTCACTGTTAGCGAGGGGGAGGAACCGTATAGGAAGGTCGTTATCAGTTTAAAACGATAGATAGTTAGTATATTGCTGTGAAAATAAGCAGGGACTTCCGGTGGAGGCCCTTATTTTTTTATAGAAAGCGCTGTGATGGCTATATGAAACCATTCAAGAATGAAGATATCATTGCCGCAATCAGTACTCCTCTGGGTGAAGGAGCAATCTCAATCATACGGATAAGTGGTAAGGGATCTCTAGAAATGGTAGAGCGTATATTCAAGCCGCATAAAAAATCCCTGGAGTTTGAGGAGATCCCTTCGCATAAAATGACACTTGGATATATCGTCGATCAGGAAGGGAAAAGCCTGGATGAGGTGCTGATATGTCCTATGAAAGCTCCTTACACCTATACGAAGGAGGACCTTGTGGAGATCTATTGCCACGGTGGGGTTATGGCGGTTCATCGCGTCTTCGATCTCATATTATCCATGGGAGCCAGAGTGGCAGAACCGGGAGAGTTCACAAAACGGGCCTTTTTAAATGGGCGCATCGACCTGGCACAGGCAGAGGCCGTCTTAGATATTATCAGGTCTCGCAGCCAGACTGGCGTGGATATCGCCCTCAAGCAACTGTCAGGAAGGTTGTCAGGCGTGGTTGAATCATTAAGAGAAGAGCTTAAAGGAATCCTGGTAAGGGTCGAAGCGGAAATCGATTTTCCCGATGATGTCGAGGGGTCTGAAAAGAATGAATGCGTTGAGAAAATAAGAGGGATAATTGAGAAGATCGAACCGATTATTGAATCAGCTGATGTAGGTCGTATCTATCGGGAAGGACTGGCAGCGGTTTTGGTGGGAAAACCGAACACAGGCAAATCGACACTGCTGAACCGGTTGCTTGGGGAGCAGAGGGCGATTGTAACAGATATTCCTGGAACGACACGAGATATCATTGAAGAAGCGATCAATATAAAAGGTATCGCCCTCAGACTGTTGGATACCGCCGGCGTCAGAATGAATGCAGGGATGGTGGAGAAGCTCGGGATAGAGAAAACAAAGGAGGCGGTGGAAAGAGCAGATATTGTCATCGCCCTGTTCGATAGGACATCACCCCTCCAGGAGGATGACAGGATGGTTCTGGAAATAATAAAGGGTAAGCACTGCATCGTCTTGCTTAATAAAACAGATGTGCCGGATAAAAAACTCGATAAAAAAGATATCATGGAATTAGTGGGTGATGTGCCTGTCATTGAGATTTCTGCTTACAGAGGATGGGGGATAGAGGAAATGAAGAATGCTGTTGTTGAAATAGTAGGGGCACAAAGGGTAACTGGTGAAGCCGTTATGATTACAAACGCCAGACATAAGGAGGCGCTGGAAAGAATAAGGAAAAGCCTGAATAATGCCCTCAGGGCGTTTGATGACGGAGTTCCTTTGGACTGTATAGCGGTGGATTTATGGGAGGCATGGGATTGCCTGGGTGAGATAACCGGAGCCACCGCAAGCGAGGAAATTATTGATAAGATTTTTGAGAACTTTTGCATCGGAAAGTAGCTGGAGGGGAGTTCGCCTGTCGTGCAAGAAATCAAGGTCCTGGAGCAGGGTGCCAAAAGGCTGGGAATCCTCTTAGACGAAGAAAAATGCAGGAAATTTTGTGAATATGCAATGTTAATTCAAGAGTGGAATAAGAGAATGAACCTGGTAAGTTTCCGGGAGATGGAAGACCTGTATCGCTCCCATTTCTTGGACTCCCTGTGGTGCATGAAAGGAATTGATTTTCACTACGGTATGAAAATGATTGACATCGGGAGCGGATCAGGATTTCCGGGGATACCTTTAAAGATCTGTTTTCCGGGTATAAACATGGTTCTCCTGGAAGCTCAAAAAAAACGATGCATATTTTTACTAGAGGCGATTGAAAAATTGAAACTGGGAAGATGTCTTGTAATAAATGGACGAGCAGAGGAAATGGCACATGCCAAGATTTACAGAGAAGCTTTTGATTGCGTGGCAATACGAGCGCTTTCGAGGATTCCTGTTTTGTTAGAGTTAGGTCTGCCCTTTCTTAAAACTGGAGGCAGGCTTGTTGCCCTTAAAGGCCGTGATGTAGATAAAGAAATTGAGTCGTCCCGGTATGCCTGCTTGATCTTGGGAGGGGAATTAGTTGCTAAAATACCATACAAGCTAAGGAATGGAGAAAGGAGGCACGTGGTGGTTTATCAGAAAATTAAAGAAACTCCACACCTTTTCCCACGGCGTCCCGGAATCCCGCAGAAGAAACCCCTTGTCAAAGAAAAGGAAAAATAGGAATTATATCGTAAATATACATTTAATTTAAAAGAGAAAAAAGACGAGGGTGATGCTCTGTGTGGAAAATCATCAAGGAAGATGAAAAAAGCCATCAAGTACATGCCATTCGAATTGATAAGATAAAATTCGGAACAGGATTCCAGCCTCGTTTTAAAATCAGAGATGAAGATATCGAAAGCTTGGTAGAATCAATCAAAGAAGTCGGCGTTTTACAGCCTGTACTGGTGCGGCCGAAAGGCGGGTACTACGAACTTATCGCAGGAGAAAGGAGACTTCGAGCGAGTATTGAAGCCGGGCTGAGCGAGATTCCTGCAGTTATAAAAGAAATGAGCGATGTTGAAGCAGCAGAAATAGCCCTTATTGAAAACTTGCAAAGGCGTAACCTGCATTTTTTTGAAGAAGCAAATGGTTTTGCGCGTCTAATTGACGAATTCAATTTAACGCAAAACGAGATAGCCAGGAGGATGGGGATAAGCCAGAGCGCAGTAGCCAACAAGCTTCGTTTGTTGCGCCTACCCCGTGATATAAGGGAAGAAATCTATAGATTGAAGTTATCTGAAAGGCATGCAAGGGCTCTGCTTGAACTCCCGGATAGAGAAAAACAACTGCGTTTGCTTAAGCTGGCAGAGGAAAAAGAACCCACAGTAAGCGAATGGGAAAAGATGATCAAGCGCGAAAAAGATCAAAATATTTCCCGGGAAATAAAATTGAGTCGTAAGAAAAACATAAAGCCACTTATTAAGGACCTACGTCTTTTTTTGAATTCGCTGGAGAGAGGCGTAGAAACATTGAGGGCTGCAGGTCTTGATGTAGAGTTGCATCACCAGCGGCAAGGGGGTTCGCTAAAAATTATTATAGAGGTGATGGAAAATGTGTGAAAAAGTGATGATCAGGTGGGATGAGGAATATAGTTGCTATGATGTTGAAATAAATGATCCTGACGCCACAGTGGCCGAATTTGAAGAGGCGTGCCAGGATCTATTTTCTGGTGCTGTGGCTTACCGCAGATATAGTGAATCATGTTTAGGCTGCTGTATCTGCTGCTCTGAAAGAATCCCCGTCACCAGGATTGACCTGCTGCGTGTGTATGAATTGTTTCATAAAAATGATGAATGGGATGAAAGGGATTTCCGGAAGTGGGCAGAGGGGATTTCAGAAATAAAGAGGATCGGAGGGTGTGTGGATGTAACCCTGGGAGTGGATGAATGCAGCATCTGCCGGTTCTGGGTTCGTGAAAAAGGAATCTGCTCCATATACCAGGCAAGGCCTTTTGCCTGCAGAAGCTACCTGTGTGCTCCTATGTCCAGGCGCTTTGAAGAATTGCGTTCACAGATCATCAACATGGGTCAGGATGATCTGGTTCCGCAACTCTGTGAGGACGTAGATGAGATATACCAGAATAAGAACGCCTTTGCAAAGGTGAACAGCTACGGAGATATCATGATCAAGGATATCTGTTCAAAGAGGCTATGGAGGCAGCTAACCGATCACAGAAAAGATTAAATTGCCATGCACTCTGCCCTGGAAAGCGTTTCGGTTTATCCCTGCGCTTGTTCCCCGGCACTCAACAAGATTCACCGACAGGACCATCCCAGAACAAATTGTGAGACTGAGTTTTTTTACTAGGCAATGAGGCAGTGTTTTTGAGTGCCGGCTTAAACTCGCTTATATGGCATCACAGTCGGAAGCCGCTGGCAAGGCACGGAAGGATTCGGAGATCGAAGCCGAACTGGTGCAACACTATGGCTTCTCGCACGTGGCCGCCCGCTTCTACCACCGGTGGCTGGTAGAATTCGCGGAACGCATAGGAAAGAGCCCTATGGCGACTGGAAAGATAATTTTTCTTAACATCTCTGCCGACGGGGGGGACCAGGTACAAGCTGGCTGTGGCTAAACACAACGACATGCGGTTCCGGTACTTAGCAACGGAGACGTAATGAAGGGGCCTATGGAGTGTCCGTTCCACCTTTTGTAGAAAAATATCTACAAGGCTTCCTGCTT